>NZ_JBWKPX010000004.1:0-324391 GCF_059418465.1 Caulobacter sp. GW821-FHT09A05 | reverse complement strand
CCAGGCGGCCCCGCTCGGTTCCATCCCCATCGCCTGCTTGGGCCGGTACCAAGAGCCCTCCCCCGCGATGGAGACAGGGTCCATTGTGCGGGCGGTTTGAGGACTGGCGCGTTGGTGACGCTGCTTTTTCTTTAGGGTGTTGAACGAGTTGAGGTTCGCAGCGCCGGCGACGGGGATGCGGCCTGCTGGATCCCCGTCAAAGCCGCTCGTCCCGCGATCAAAACTTCAATCCATCCAGCCCCATCCGACGGGGCGGAGCGGCGATCCGACAAGCGAACATTCCGAACGTCTCAGAAGGGCGGGTGTCGGACCTTTGAAGCGCCCGCTGATCAGGGCCGTGCTCGCGCCAAGACCCTCTCTCTTTGAGAGAGGGATACTGAAGGTCCGCAACGGGTCGAAATTCGCCAGGAACCCCGATCCGCTCTAGGCCCTGGCGGCCAAGGCCCTTTCCAGGTCCGGTGTCGCGGCGATCAGCTGCGCCGTATACGGATGCTTCGGACGGGCGAAGACCTCGGCTGTCGGCCCCTCCTCGACGATCCGGCCCGCCCTCATCACCAGCACGCGGTCCGTCAGGCCGCGCACCACCCCCATGTCGTGCGAGACGAACAGGTAGGCCAGGCCCAGGTCGTCCGAGAGCCTGGCCAGCAGGTCCAGCACCTCGGCCCGCACGGTGACGTCCAGCGCCGAGACGGCCTCGTCGAGGGCGATCACCGACGGCCTGGCGATCAAGGCGCGCGCGATGGCGATCCGCTGGCGCTGTCCGCCCGAGAACTGGTGCGGATGGCGGTCGGCCGCTTCGGGCGGCAAGCCGACCTGGGCCAAGACCTTTTCGACCATGGCCCGGCGTTCGACCGGCCTTGGCCTGGCGTCGAGCAGGTGCAGGGGCTCGGCGACCAGCCGCTCCACGGTCCAGCGCGGGTCGAAACTGCCGTGCGGGTCCTGGAACACCACCTGGACGTGGCGGCGCAGGGCGCGCGGGGCGGCGGGCGAGAACCGTCGGCCAACCAGCTCGACCTCGCCGCCTTGCGGCGCCTCCAGGGCCAGCAGCGTTCGCAGCAGGGTCGACTTGCCGCAGCCGGACTCGCCGACCAGGCCGACGATCTCGCCCGGCCGGATCGCCAGGCTGACCTCGGACACCGCGCGGAAGGCGGGGCCGGCGCGCAGCAGGCGGCGCGGGCCGGGATAGTCCCGAACCACGGCCTTGGCTTCCAGCACCGGCGGGGCCGCGAGGTCGGGACCTCCGCGCCGGACCACAACGCGCGCGGCGTCGGCGGCCAGGGCGCGGCTATAGGGATGGACGAGGTTGGCGAACAGGGCGGTGGTCTCGTCCTGTTCGACGATCGCCCCGTCCTTCATGACCGCCACGCGATCGGCGATCTCGGCGACCACCGCCAGGTCGTGGCTGACCAGCATCAGGGCGGCGCCATCCTCGCGCACCAGGGTCCGCAGCAGGTCCAGGACCTGGGCCTGGGTGGTGACGTCGAGGGCGGTGGTCGGCTCGTCGGCGATGATCAGCCGGGGCGACAGGACGATGGCGATGGCGATGGCCACGCGCTGGCGCTGGCCGCCCGACAGCTCGTGCGGGTAGCGGTTCAGCGCGAAGCGGTCGGCGGGCAGGCCCACGCGGTCCAGCGCCCCGCGCGCCGCCGCCAGGGCCTGGGCCCGCGAGCCGCCCTTGTGCAGGCGCACGACCTCGGCCACCTGGTCGCCGATGGTCATCACCGGATTGAGGGCGGTCATCGGCTCCTGGAAGACCATGCCGATCCGCGCGCCGCGCATGCGACAAAGCTCGGTCTCGGAAAGGCCGCTGATGTCCTGGCCCTCGAAACGGACCGCGCCCGAGGTTTTCGCCCCGCGCGGCAGCAGGCCCAGGATGGCCAGGGCGGTCATCGACTTGCCCGAGCCGGACTCGCCGACCACCCCCAGCACCTGACTGGGCTCCAGCGCCAGGGAGACGTCCCGCAGGATCGGCCGGTCGCCGATGGTCACGTTCAGCGTCTCGATCGCCAGCAGGGGCATGTCAGCGCTCCCCGTCCAGGCGCGGATCGAGCCGGTCGCGCAGGCCGTCGCCCAGCAGGTTCAGGCCCAGGACGGTGACGACGATGGCCAGGCCCGGGACGATGGCCTGCAGGGGCGAGAGGCTGATCAGGGTCTGGGCGTCGGCCAGCATCTTGCCCCAGCTGGCGTCCGGCGGCTGGACGCCCAGACCGACATAGGACAGGCCCGCCTCGGCGATGATCCCCAGCGAGAACTGCAGGGTCGCCTGGACGATCAGCAGGCTCAGCAAGCCCGGTAGGACGTGCTCCCAGGAAATCCGCGCCCGGCCCTTGCCCGCCGTGCGCGCGGCCAGCATGTAGTCGCGGGTCCAGAGGTCGAGCGCGGCGCCTCGCGTCAGGCGGGCGAAGACCGGGATGTTGAAGACGCCGATGGCGATCACCGCGTTGATCGCGCCGGGCCCCCGCACGGCGGTCAGCAGGATGGCCAGGATCAGCGAGGGGAAGGCGAAAACCACGTCGTTGGCGCGCATCACCAGCTCGTCGGTCCAGCCGCGGCGGGCCGCCGCCTGCAGGCCCAGCGGCACGCCGACGCCCGCGCCCAGCAGCACCGCCACCAGGGAGACGGCCAGGGCGCTGCGCGCGCCCGTCAGGATCATCGACAGCACGTCACGACCGAAATGGTCGGTCCCCAGCCAATGGGCGGCCGAGGGGCCTTGCAGGCGGTGGGCGATGTCGAAGGCCGCGACATCGTAGGGCGTCCAGGCCAGCGAGCCCAGGGCGGCCAGGACGAAGAGCGCCGTGATCGCGGCGCCGAGGATCAGGCTCACGGAGCGGGAGTTCATGACCGGCTCCTCCCGCGCAGCCGGGGATCGACCAGCACATAGGCCGCGTCGACCAGGAAGGTGGTGGCGGTCACGGCGAAGATCAGCAGCATGACCACGCCCTGCACGACGATCAGGTCGCGCTGGGTGATGGCCTGCAGCACCAGCCTTCCCAGGCCCGGCAGGAAGAAGACGTTCTCGATGATCACGCCGCCGGCCAGCAGGAACGGGAACTGCAGGCCAAGGATGGTCAGGAGCGGGATCAGGGCGTTGGGCAGGCCGTGGCGCCAGAGGGCCTGGCTGGGCGACAGGCCCTTGGCCCGGGCCGTGCGCATGTAGTCCTCGGCCAGGGTGTCGATCAGGGCCGAGCGGGCGACGCGGGCGATGATCGCCGCCTGGGGCACGGCGAGCGCCAGGGCGGGCAGGGTCAGGGCCTTGAGCGCCGGCCAGAATCCGGCCTCCCAGCCCGGGAAGCCGCCGGCCGAGAACCAGCGCAGGCCCATCGAGAAGGCCATCACCAGCAGGACGCCGAACCAGAAGTTGGGAATGGCCACGCCGATCTGCGTCAGGCCCATCACCGTCGCGTCGGCCACGCCGCCGCGCCTGGCCGCCGCCAGCGCCCCGATCGGCGCGCCGATCAGCACCGACAGCGCCATGGCCGCCATCGCCAGGGGCAGGGAGACGGCCAGGCGTTCGGCCACCAGGCCCGCCACCGGCGTCTGGTAGGTATAGCTGACGCCCAGGTCGCCGCGCAGCAGGCCCCATAGCCAGGCGAGGTAGCGCTGCGGCGCCGGTCCCTCCAGGCCCATCTGGTGGCGCAGGTTGGCCACGGCCTCGGGATTGGCGTTCAGGCCCAGCATGTAGGCGGCCGGGTCGCCAGGCACGACCTGGATGATGGCGAACACCACCAGGCTGGCGGCCAGCAGGGTCAGGGCCATGATCAGGGCGCGCCCGCCCAGATAGGCGGCGCCGAAGCGGACCAGCAGGGCGATCAGGCCCGCCGCGAGGGCCAGGCCGGCCAGGACGCCGAGGGCCGCGCCGGCCCCGCTGGCCGTGGTGATCGCGGCCTCGCCCGCCGCGCCGCCGGGCGCATCGAAATGGGCGGCGTGCAGATCCACCGTCAGGGTCGGCGAATTGACCCAGAAGTCTTTCAGTCTCGCGTCGAAAACGCCCAGGCGCGGAAACTGGAACAGGAAGCCGTTGACCGCGTCGTCGGCGATCTTGCGCTGGATCCGCTGCAGGATGACGGTGCGCTGGCCCTCGTCGGTCGTGGCCTTCAACGCCGTCATCAGGCCGTGGAAGTCGGCGTCGCCATAGCCGAAATAGTAGTCGGGCCGGTCGTAGATGTCGTAGTCCATCGGCTCGGCGTGGCTGACCACGGTCAGGTCGAAGGCGTGGCGGCCGAAGACCTGGTCCAGCCACTGGGCCCATTCCAGGTTCTCGATCCTGACCTTGATCCCCACCGCCGCCAGCTGCGAGGCGACGATCTCGCCGCTGCGGCGGGCGTAGTTGGGCGGCGGCAGCTTCAGGCTCAGGGAAAAGCCGTCGGGATGGCCCGCCTGCGCCAGCAGCGCCTTGGCCTTGGCGACATCGTGCGGATAGAGGCCGGTCAGGTCGACGTAGGCGGCGTTCTGCGGCGGGAAGTGGCTGCCGATCGGAACGCCATAGCCGTACATCGCCCCGTCGATGATCGCCCGTCGGTCCAGGGCGTGCTGGATGGCCCGCCGCACGCGGACGTCGGCCAGCGGACCCTTGCGGTTGTTGATCGCCAGGATCACCTCGCCCTCGCTGGAGGCTGAGATCACCCTCAGTGAGGGATCGGTGCGAAGCTGGGCCAGGTTCTCGGGCGCGGGATAGTCGGGGAAGGCGTCGACCTCGTGGGTCCTGATCGCCGCGAAGGCCGCGGCCGGATCGGCGATGAACTTGAAGACCACCTGGCGCAGCCTGGCGGGGCGGCCCCAGTAGGCGTCGTTGCGCGTCAGGGTCACCGCGTCGCCGCGCCGCCAGCCGGCGAACCTGAACGGGCCCGTCCCGACGGGCGCGGTCGCCAGGGTCGCGGCCGAGCGGGGCGAGACCATCACCGCGTCGCCCAAGGCCAGGACGGCGAGCAGGTTGCTGTCGGCCCGCGCCAGATGCAGCTTGACGGTGCGGGGGTCGATGACCTCGACCCGGCGGATGACGCTCAGCGCCTGCTTCTGGACGTTGGTGGACGCCGGCGCGATGGCCCGCTCGAGGCTGAACTTGACGACATCCGCGTCGAAAGGGACGCCGTCCTGGAAGCGCACGCCGTCGCGCAGGCGGAAGGTGTAGGTCAGGCCGTCGGGAGCGATTTCCCAGTACGTCGCCAGCAGGGGCTTGATCGCGCCGTCGCGGTCCAGCCGGACCAGGCCCTCGAAGACATTGGCGTAGACCACCTCGTCGATGGCCACCGCCGCGCCCGAGGTCGGGTCGAGATTGGGCGGCTCCAGTTGCAGGGCCAGGGTCAGGCTGTCCTTGGCCAGCGCGGGATGCGGCGCGCCCAGCAGGACGAGCATGCAGGCGGCCAGGATCGCGCCCAGGATCTTCGCGGGTTTCACGCCAGGGCCGCCAGTCTGCGCTCGACCCGGGCTCGGGCCTTGGCCGCCTCGGCCGGCAGATCCAGCCGGTCGTAGACCTCGGCCAGCATGCGATTCAGCGGCACGCCGTCGGGATCGAAGCCTCGCCGCAGTTCCAGCGCCTGCTGGGCCTCGGACAGGCGACCCGAGCGGATCGCGGCGTCCAGGGCGATCTGTTCGAAGAGGTCGCGCTGGGCATGGCTGCCGCCGACCTCGATCATCCGGGGCAGGGCGATACGCAGGCCCTGGACGGCGGCTTCGAAGTCGCCGCGGGCGTGGGCGACCAGGCCTTCGGCGGCGGGCAGGGCGGCGTCGCGCCAGGCCGCGCGGGCGAAGTCGGGCGCCTGCCTCGCCTTGTGGCGCACGGCCGCCAGCAGGCTATCGGCCTCGTCTCGGCCGGCCCGGGCCAGGCCATAGAGATACTGCAGGGTCAGGAACGGCTGGACGACGTCGTCGCCGCGCCGGGCCAGGTGGTCGGCGACGTCGTTCCAACGCCCGCCGACATCGACGCCGGCCCATTCCAGGCGGGCCAGCAGCGAGACCGCGCCGACCTGGTCCTGGGAATAGTCCTTCTCTTGGGTCCAGCAATGCTGGTCGTAGGCGTCGAGCGCCCGGTCGAACCGACCCTGGCTGAGATAGAACAGCGCCAGGTGCCACCAGAGATGCGTGTCCATGAACGAGTTCAGGCCCGTCCAGGTGTCGCGCGCGCCTTCCAGGAACCGGGCGCCTTCGTCGATGCGTCCCTGGGTGAGCATGACGTGGGCCAGGGCGTGCTGGGCCCAGGGCTCCTTGGGCCGCAGGCTCAGGGCGCGACGAGCGGCGGCCTCGGCCTCGTCCAGCAGATGGCACTGCTCGTAGGCGAAGGCCGCCATGCCGTGCCAGTGGGCGACGTCGGCGTTGGCGGCGCCGACGCTGGCGGCCGCGCGCAGCATGGCGGGAAAGTCGCCGCGATTGAAGTCGTGGTACTGGCGCAGCTTGAGGATCAGCAGGTCGCGCGGCCAGGCGGCCAGGATCGCGTCCGCCATGGCCAGGGCGCGGGGGATGTCGTCGTCGAACCAGGCGAGCAGGAAGTCGACCGCGGCCTGCTCGCGCGGATGGGCGGCGGACCGCGCGGCGAGGGCCTTGCCGACATAGGGCGCGGCCCGACCCGGGCCTTCGGGCGATTCCAGCAACAACCACAGCACGCCGGCATAGACGTTGAGCAGGGCGCTGGCGGGATCGGCGTCGGCCGCCGACAAGACGTTCGCCGCCCGGGTCTCGTAGGCCAGGAAGCCATCGACGAAATCGTTCACCGCCGCCAGCGAGGCGTCGGTCGAGACGGTGACGGGATTGCCCAGGTAGTCGACGCGCATGGGGTTACTCTAATCGGCGAAGGCGGACGCGCCAGCCGGGCGCGCCCTTTTGCGCTACGGGGCCGGATGGGCGGCCAGGAAGGCGGCGACGTCGTCGGCCGAACGCTGGGGAATCTCCACCTGCGGCAAGTGGCCGACCTTGGGATAGATGATCAGCTTGGCGCCCGGGATGGCGTCGGCGAACTTGCGGCCGGCCGAGACCTCGATGATCGGGTCGATCTCGCCGTGCAGGACCAGGGTCGGGACCTTGATCGTCGCGAGGGTCTCCTTGGTGGCCTGGCCGTGCTTGCCGGGTTGGATCGACATCAGGATGGCGCGGTGGCCGGGCGCGCGCTGCAGTTCGGCCCAGCGGTCGATGAAGGCGTCGGTGATCACGGCGGGATCCCCGACCTGGCCGCGCAGGCCCGAGCGGATCAGCGGCTTGTTGTCGATCGACCGCAGGAAGGCGCGGCCCCATGCGTACTTGAGCAACTTGAAGGCCAGCGGGGGCTTCTTCAGGGTTTCGGCGGGCCAGCCGGCGGCGTCGGCCAGCACCAGGGCGTCCACGCGGTCCGGATAGCGCGCGGCCGTTTGCCAGGCCACGCCGCCGCCCATCGAATTGCCGGCGATGGCGAACCGCGGCAGCGCCAGCTTGGCGGCCAGGGCGTCGATCAGGTCGGCGTAGCCGTCGCTGGTGGCGACATAGCCGGCCGGGGCGCGGGTCAGGCCGTGGCCAGGCAGGTCGACGGTGATGATCCGGTAGCGGTCCGAGAGGCGCGCGACCCATCCCTCCCAGGAAAAGTGCGAGTCGCCGAAGCCGTGGACCAGCATCAGCACGGGCCCGTCGGCCTTGCCTTCGTCCTTGTAGTGCAGGCGCACCCCGCCGGGCAGGTCGGCATAGTGCGAGGCCGCGGTGGCGTACTTGGCTTCGAGCGTCTCGTAGGGAATGTCGGGGCCGCGCAACAGCAGCCAGCCGACGAGGCCGACCACCACGACGAGGGCCGCCAGGCCGCCCAGGATCAGCAACAGGGTCTTGATCATCACGAAGATCCCAAAAAGGCGGCTCGTACTTGAGCATCGACGCCTCGGACCGCCAAGCAGGGGCCCGAGGCGAGGGAAGGGTGGAAGGGTTAGAAAGCGTAACTGGCGCGCACGCCATAGGTGGCCGGACGGCCGGCGGCGCCGATCTTGGCCGAGGTGAGGAAGTAGTTGCGGGTGACGTCGTACTTCTCGTTGAAGATGTTGCGGCCCCACAGGCCCAGGCTCCAGGGCCCTTCCTTCGGCTGGATCGTCAGGTTGGCGTTGGCCAGCCAGTAGGAGGCCACGGTGTATTCCGCGCCCAGGAACGACGGAGCCTTGTCGCGATAGGCGTAGTCGGTGGCCGCCTGCACGTCGAAGTTCCCGACGGCCCAGGTGTAGCTGACCGCGCCGCCATAGCTGATGCGCGGGAAGTCCAGGGCCACGCCTGACTTGTCGATCGTCTGGCCGGTCCAGAGGCCAGTGACCGGATCCCTGACCACCGAGCTGGCGTCGACGTCGTCGAAGGTCTTGTAGGAGCCCTTCTTGTAGCTGGCGGTCTGGGTGATCTGCAGGCCGTGGAACGGAGTCCACTGCAGTTCCAGCTCGCCGCCGTAGATCTCGGACTTCGGCGCGTTGGTGATCCGGCCGATGGCGCCGTTCGTCGGGTTGATGACCACGCCCAGCACCTGCTGGTTACGGTAGTCGTAGTAGAACACCGAGCCGTTCAGGCGCAGGTTCCGCGCCAGGTCGCCCTTGAAGCCGGCCTCGTACGCCCAGGCCACTTCGGGCTTGAAGGCGTTGATCTGGTCGGACTGGGGCGAGTTGTAGACGGTGAAGCCACCCGACTTCACGCCCCGGCTGACATTGGCGTAGAGCAGGACGTTGTCGTCGGCCTGGAACTCGACGCCGGCCTTGCCCGACAGTTCGTTCAGCGAGGTGTGGCGATCGCCGTTGTTGAACAGCGGCGCCCCGCCGATCTTGGTGGCGAAGTTCTCCAGGTCGCGCTCCTCGTGCTCGTAGCGCAGTCCCAGGATCGCTTTCAGCCGCGGGGTGAGGGCGTATTCAGCCTGGCCGAAGCCGCTGATCGACTCGACCTTCTGGCGGTAGGAGGTGTGGGTTATGAAGCCCAGGCTCTGGCTAAAGTCGGTCAGGAAGGTCTCGTCCAGGGTCTGGTGGCTGTAGTAGCCGCCGGCCACCCAGCTCAGCGGGCCGGCGCCCTTGGAGGCCAGCCGCACCTCCTGCGAATGGACGTCGACGTCGCTGCCCCAGAAGGTGTCGGACTCCGAGGTCGGTCTGGCGTCCCAGTCGTTCAGCTCGCGGCGTTCTAGGTTCTCGTAGCTGCTGATGCTGGTCAGCTTGGCGAAGCCCAGGTCGATATTGGCGGTGATCGAGCCGCCGCCGGAGGTGTTGTCCCGCTGAGGCCTGGCGTCCGGCGACACGCCAGCCAGGGCCGCGAAGGTCGAGGAGACGCCCCAGCCGGTGGCGTTGTAGCGGGTGTCGCCGACCTGGCCGGGAACGTCGAGCAGGTAGAGGCCCTGGCCGTCGGACTTGTCTCGGCCGTAGTGGGCGTTCAGCAGCACGTCGACCTTGTCGGTCGGGGACCAGTCCAACTGGCCGCGGACGGCGCTGCGGTCGGCGTCGCCGAGCTTTTCGCCGGTGACCCGGTTGCGTTGCCACGCGCCGCCCTGTTCGGTCACCGCGGACAGGCGGCCCTTCAGGGTCTGGCTGATCGGTCCAGACACGAAGCCCTCGACCTTGGCGCTGTCGAACCGGCCGTATTCGGCGGCAAGGCCGGCCGACAGGCGGTCGGTGGGACGCCGGGTGATGAAGTTGATCGCGCCGCCGGTGGTGTTGCGGCCGTACAGCGTGCCTTGCGGGCCACGCAGCACTTCCACCCGGTCAAGGTCGTAGAGCACGCCCTGGGTGGCGGCCGGCACGGGGTAGGCGACCTCGTCGACATAGATGCCGACGGTCGGGGTGTTGTTGGTGGCGTAGTCGTCGAAGCCGACGCCGCGCAGGCGGAACTGCGGCTGGCCGCCGCCGAAGGCCGGCACGACCTCGAGGCTGGGCGTCTGGTACTGCAGCTGGTTGACGTTGGTCACGCCCCGTGCCGCCAGCTGCTCACCGGAGATCACCGACAGGGCGATGCCGACGTCCTGGGCCGATTGCTCGCGACGCTGGGCGGTGACGACCACCTGCTCCAGTTCGGTGTCGCCGGCGGCCTGGGCGTAGGCCCCCGTCACGAACGCCGCGCCCAAGGCGCCCGCCGCGGTTCCGATGAGAAGACGCTTGATCACTGAACTATCCCCTGTGTCGGCGGGTGACGCCACGGCGAAACGCCGGTTTCGATGGCGCAACACCTATCTAGTTAGTAGGGATTGAAAACCGAGTTTTTCTGTCCTTAGCGCCAAGCTTCTCTATCGGCGTGGAGGGCTGGCGGGGTTGGGGTCGCGCCGTCGCCCTGCCGCCGCCGCTGATCGCGGCGGCGAGCCATGTCGGGGAACGATCGACAAGCTCGGCGGGGCTCTGGCGCGGGATCGTCTGATCCGGTCCGGAGCGCGGGCCGGAACCTGTCGCCCTGGGCGATCAGCGACCTGCCGAGCGGCGCCCAAAGCGCGACGAACCCGCCCGGTGTCCAGCTTTGGAAAAATAGCTTGGCCAATGTTATGATATAACATAGATGACGCTCGGGGCCTTATTTGCGAGGATGAGATGCGACTGCGTACGATGTTGCTGACGGCGGCCGGGGCCGGCGTTCTGTTGGCCTGCGCCAGCCAGGCCGGCGCCCAGGACCTGGGCCATTCGGTGTCCGAGGTGGTGATCACCGCCTCACCCCTGGCCGGCGATCCCGACCGTTTCGCGACCATCGTCGAGCAGGTGAGCCGCGATCAGGTGCTGAGCAATGGCGGGGCCAGCCTGGCCGACGCCCTGCGCAACGTGCCGGGCGTCGCCGGGACCGGTTTCGCGGCCGGCGCCAGCCGTCCGGTGATCCGTGGCATGGACGCCCAGCGCGTGAAGCTGGCCGAGAACGGCCTCTCCAGTTCGGACGTCTCGGACGTCGGTCCTGACCACGGCGTGCCGATCGACCCGCTGGCCGCGCAGCAGATCGAGGTCGTGCGCGGCGCGGCCACCCTGCGCTACGGCAGCCAGGCGATCGGCGGCGTCGTCAACGTCATCAACAACCGCATTCCCCTCAAGCCGATCGACGGGATCGAGGGCGAGGCCACGACGGCCTATTCCACGGGCGCGGCGACCGGCGAGGGCACGGTCAGCCTCGACGCGGGGCAGGGGCCGTTCGCGGTCCACCTGGACGGCTTCGGCCGGCGGGCCAGTGACTACAAGACGCCCGATGGCGTCCAGCCGAACTCGTTCTTCCGCGGCAACGGCTATTCCGGGGGCGCTTCGTACTTCTTCGGTGACGACAGCCGCGTCGGCGCCAGCGGCACGCACTACGAGGCCCGCTACGGCATTCCGTCCGACGACACCTTCATCCGCATGAAGCAGGACAAGGGCGCGTTCGGCGGGTCGTTCAAGTTTGGCGACGGAGTCCTGCAGCGGGTGAACGTCGACGCCGGCTATGCCGATTACACCCACAGCGAGATCGACCCGGAAGGCAACCAGGTGCTGTCCACCTTCAACAACAAGGAGTGGGACGGACGGGTTGAGGCGCTGTTCGGCGCGACGGGCCCGCTCTCGGCCTCGGCGCTCGGCGTCCAGTTCCAGGATCGCAAGTTCAGCGCCCTCGGCGAAGGGGCCGACTATCTGCTGCCCACCCACACCCAGAGCGCGGCGGCCTTCGCGTTCGTGGAGGCGCCGGTCGGCGCCCTGCAGTTCCAGGGCGCGGCGCGGGTCGAGCACGTCAAGATCGACGGCACGCCGGCCACGGGGATCGAGACCAGCCGCGACTATACGCCGTTCAGCGTCTCGGCGGGCTTCACCTACGACGCCTCCGACGCCCTGCGCCTGGGCCTGACGGCCGCCTCGGCGGCGCGCGCGCCGGCCCAGACGGAACTCTTCGCCCGCGGCCCGCACGACGGACCGGCGACGTTCGAGACCGGCGATCCGGACCTGAAGATCGAACGCGCCAACTCCCTGGAGGCCACCGCGCGCTACAAGCTCGGCTTGGAAGGCCGCATCGAGGCTTCGGTCTGGGGCGCGCATTTCGACAACTACATCTACGGCGCTCTGACGGGGCGCATGTGCGACGAGGACGGGGTCTGCGAGGCGGGCGGAACCGGCGAACTCAAGGAGCTCAACTACGGCCAGCGCGACGCCAACTTCTGGGGCGTGGAGGCCAAGGCCTTCTTCCCGCTGACCTCGGTGGCGGGCGGCAAGCTGTCGGGCCAGGTGCTAGGCGACTATGTCCGAGCCAAGTTCACGGGCGGCGGCGGCGACGTGCCGCGGATCCAGCCGGGCCGCTTCGGCGGCGGTCTCGACTGGGCCAACGACTCGATCGACGCCAGCTTCCTGGTGCTGGCCGTGTCGGCGCAGGACCATGTCGGCGTGGCCGACCTGGCGACCGACGGCTACACCTCCGTCGACGCCCAGGTTCGGTGGAAGCCGTTCAAGGCCAAGCCCGGGATCGAACTGCTGCTGGTGGGCCACAACCTCGCCGACGAGACGATCCGTAACGCCACCGCCCTGAACAAGGACTCCGTGGTCATGCCCGGTCGCGACGTGCGCCTGGTGCTCAGCGCCAAGTTCTGACGCGGCGCCACGCTTCTCCCCGGGCGAGCATCGTCAACGGATCGGCTTGCTCGCCTGGACGCCTCCCAATCCGCGCCGAACGATGTGCTGTCCACATCGTTCGGCCGCTGGCTTCCGGAAACGGACGCGTGTCGGCGCTATAGGACCCCGTCGATCCTGAGCGCGACGCCGAACGGATGCAGCGCGGCGTCGGGCACGGTCACGCGCAGGCCGGCCCGGTCCTGGTGGAACGGCAAGGGCGTCTTTTCGCCGACCAGGGTCACCCGGCGCACTGGGCGCTTGGCGTGGCGCCCGTTGCTGGCGAGCGTGGCGACCACGACCTGTCCGCCTTCCGGCCGGCCCAGGGTGATCGCATACAGCGCCGCGCCCTTCGTCGTGAAGCGGATGTCCTGGGGCGTGAATGGCTTCTGCCGACCCTCGCTGAACATGCCGCTGGCCACGACCGTGGGGCCCTCGCCGAAGGCCAGCCAGGGCCGCGTACCGTGGATCGCATCGGAGAACCGGCCCATCCAGGCGGCGATCTCCTCGACGATGCGCCGCTCCTCGGAGTCGATCGTGCCGTCGCCGCGCACGGGAATGCTGAGCAGCAGGTTGCCGTTCTTGGAGACGATGTCGCAGAGCCTGTGGATGACCTCCGCCGCCGGCAGGTAGCGTTTTTCCTCGAAGACCCGGCGGTTGTAGTGCCAGTCGCCGATGCAGGTGTCGGTCTGCCAGGGCTCGGCGCTGATCTCGCTGCGCAGGCCGCGCTCGACGTCGGCGACGATGCCCGCGCGATGGGTGTCGTGAGGCTTGATATTGATCACCGCCTCGAGCTTGCCCCGCCACTGCAGCGAGGCGTTGTAGTAGTGCGCGGCGATGTCCAGGCCGGCCTGTTCGAGCGGCAGGTCGAAGTTGTCGAAATAGACGAGGTCCGGCTTGTAGCTGTCGATCAGGTCCTTGCACCTCAGATACCATTGGCGGGTGAAGGCGGGATTGTTCAGCGGGGCCTTCTCGCTCCAGACGCGGTCGTTGGCCTCGTGCCATTTATTGGCGTCGGCGACTGTGTCGAAACCGTCCGGCAACGGCATGACCGGGCCGCCGTAGAGCTGCTGCGGATCAAGGCCCTCCCACCATTTTCCCCGCCCGTCCGCCGCGAACCGCTTGAAGGCGTCATAGCGTTCGCCCTTGCGCGGTCCTTCGGGATCATAGCCATAGGCGGTCTGGAACCAGTGCCAGGCGTGCGCCGAATGGTTGGAGACGCCGAAGCGCAGACCCTGCTTTCGGGCCGCCTTGGCCCACAAGCCGATGATGTCCTTCCGGGGACCGAGACGAACCGAGTTCCAGTCATGGAACCTGGAGTGGAAGGCGTCGAAGTTGTCGTGGTGGTTGGCCATGGCCACGAAGTACTTCGCGCCGGCCTTCGCATAGAGGTCCAGCAGGTCGTCCGGGTTCCAGTTTTCGGCCCGCCATCGGGGATAGATGTCGATGAAGCCCGTATCCGCCGGATGGCCGTAGTGTTTCAGGTGGTGGGCGTAGGCGGCCTGGTCGGGCAGGTACATGTTGCGGGCGTACCAGTCGCCCGCTTCCGGCACGCACTGGGCGCCCCAGTGCGCCCACAGCCCGAACTTGGCGTCCCGGAACCAGTCCGGCGTCCGATAGCCCGCGTTGAGGGAATCCCAGGTCGGTTCGAACGGCCCCTGGGCGATCTGGTCGAACCCGGCTGGAACCAGGTCCGCGGCTGAAGCCGTCGAAGCGCCCATCAAGCCCGCCGCGGCGCAGCCCCGAAATAGCGCGCGTCTTGTCGGTGTCATGTGCACCTCCCGCCATTTTATATTTGAACATATTTTTATACATGATTTGTCGGAGTTTTGAGATTGTCAAGCGCGTCGTTGATGGTGAAAATCGCTCGTACGGGCCGGAAACCCAGTCCGAACAATTCTTCGTCGTGCATGGCCCTGGGAAAAACACCCATGGACGCAAAAATCGATCCGCAAATTCGATCGGGTGGCGGCGCGGTATAAGTCAGACAATAGTATTGAACGGCGACATCGTTCGGATGTAAGCCTAGCGCCGATGGGCAGGGTGTCGCCGTGCCAGGTGTGTCGCGTAGGCTCGCCACCGGCCGAAAGCGCTGGATCATCGTCGCCAAATTCCGCGTGGGGAGCGCCTCGAAAATGAAAACGAACCTGAGTCGTCGTGGCCTGCTGGGCGCATCCGCGGGCTTGGCGGCGCTGCCCGCCGTCGCCACCGCCGCCAAGCCCGCGCCCGCAAGGCGCGCAGCGAAGAAAGCTCCGCTCCTGGCGCCGACGCCGCCGATGGGCTGGAACAGCTGGAACAGCTTCGCCACCACCATCACCGAGGCCCAGACCCTGGAGCAGGCGAGCATCATGGCCCGCGAGCTGCGGCCCGCCGGCTATGACATCCTGACCGTCGACATCCAATGGTACGAGCCGGGCGCCAGCAGCTATACCTACGCCGCCAAGCCGGTCCCGACGCTGGACGACCACGGCCGGCTGCTGCCCGCCCCAAACCGCTTCCCGTCCAGCGCCGGCGGTAAGGGCTTCAAGCCGCTGGCCGACAAGGTCCACGCTCTTGGCCTGCGATTCGGCGTTCACCTGATGCGCGGCGCCCCGCGCCTGGCGGTCGAGCGCGGCCTGAAGGTTCTGGGCACGAACATCAGCCTGGCCGACATTGTCGACAAGCGCAGCATCTGTCCCTGGAACCCCGACATGTACGGGGTCGACATGAGCAAGCCCGGCGCCCAGGCCTATTACGACAGCGTCTTTGCGCTGTTGGCGTCGTGGGGCGTGGACTTCGTCAAGGTCGACGATCTCAGCCGTCCCTATGACTCCCACATGGCCGAGATCGAGGCGATTCACCGCGCCATTGGCCGCACCGGACGGCCGATGATCCTGTCCATGTCCCCGGGCGAGACCCCGGTCGTGCGCGGCCCCCACGCGCGCCAGCATGCCCAGATGTGGCGGATCTCGGACGACTTCTGGGACGACTGGAACATGCTGGACGCCCAGTTCACCCGTCTGGAAAACTGGTCGCCCTACATGGGCGACGGCGGCTGGCCCGACGCCGACATGCTGCCGCTGGGCCGCCTCGCCCTGGGCGAGCGCGACACCAAGTTCACCCCCGACGAGCAGCGCACCTTGATGACCCTGTGGTCGATCGCCCGCTCGCCCCTGATCATGGGTGGGGACCTGCGCCATCTCGATGCGCCGACCAAGGCCCTGCTGACCAATCCCGAGGTCATCGCCGTCAACCAGGCCTCGCGTGACAACCGCCCACACTTCGTCGAGGACGGCATGCGTGTCTGGACCGCCAAGGCCGCCAACGGCGACGCCTATCTGGCGCTGTTCAATACCGGCGAAAAGCCGCGCGAGGTCGGGGTCGACCTGAAGCTCGTCGGCCTGCCGGCCTCGGCGTCGGTGCGGGATCTCTGGACGCGCGGGGATCTCGGTCGGACGGCGGGGCGGTTCTCGGCGCAACTGCCCCGGCACGGCGCGGGCCTCTATCGACTCGCTTAGCGGGGACGGGCGGCCAGGCCAACTCGCTTCCCATCCGCGACTCCGCTAAGCTCGGACCATGCCAAGACGAGGACCGAAGGGGGAGGGGGCGGAAGGCGTCACGATCGTCGACATCGCCCGGCAGGCGGGTGTCTCGATCAAGACGGTCTCGCGGGTGGTCAATCGCGAGGAAGGGGTGGGGCCGGAGGCGCGGGCCCGGGTCGAGGATCTGATCGCCCGGCTCGGCTATCGTCCCAATGTCGCCGCCCGCCTGCTTTCCAGCCGGCGCAGCTACCTGATCGGCGTGATCTTCCTGAGGATGGGCGCCTACCACTATATCGGCGAAATCCAGGCGGGCGCGATGCGCGCCTGTCGCCGCGCCGGCTATCAGCTGGTGGTCGAGCAGGTCGGAGACGGCGCCGGCGAGGTCCGCGACACGCTGATCCAGACCTTGCGCGCCGGCCGTTTCGACGGCCTGATCCTGACGCCGCCCGTTTGCGACGATCCCGAGCTGCTCGACGTGGTCGAGAGCCAGGGCCTGGCCTATGTCCGCATCGCCCCCGGCGGCGATTTTGGGCGTTCGCCCTATGTGTTCATGGACGACACCCTGGCGGCCCAGGAGATTACCGGCCGGCTTCTGGATCTGGGCCATAGACGGATCGCGTTCCTCGACGGGCCGCAGGAGCACATGGCGGCCGCCCGCCGCCGCAACGGCTATCTGGCCGCCCTGGTGTCGCGCGGCGTCACGCCCGATGCCGACTGGATCCAGTCCGGGGATTTCGGGAGCCTCTCGGGCTTCGAGGCCGCCGAGCGGTTGCTGGACCTTCCCACCCCGCCGACGGCGATCTTCGCGGCCAACGACGGTATGGCGGTGGGCGTGCTGGCCGCCGCCGCCAAGCGCGGACTGTCGGTTCCCGGCGCGTTGTCCGTGGTGGGCTTCGACGACAGTCCCGTCGCGGCGTCGGCGTGGCCGAGATTGACGACAGTCCACCAGCCCGTCGCCGAGATGGCCGAGGCGGCGGCCGAGATGCTGATCGACGGTTTCGGCGACAAACGATTCCGTGGCCGCACCCTGATGCGGCAGCTGGACTTCCGGGTCGTGGACCGCGCCTCCATCGCCGCGCCGCGCAACCCCATCCCTGGTTGTGATGGATCATTGCCGCCTAGCGGCAAATCGTAGAAGGCGCTTCCTGTAAAATTGCCGTTTTGGGGCGTGAAATTCTAGACAGCGGTGTCTTTGAAAATCTCATAGACAACGTTGTCGTCACGTGATGTCTAATTAAGACAACGTTGTCGTGGCGCGCCAAACGCGCTGCGACGGCGTCAGGCAAAACCCCGGGACAGGGGTGGAGGAAACAACTGGTCGTCGCGACGCGGCGTCCGTCAGGCAGCCGGTTCGCCGGCCGGCGCGTCCGCGCCGGTTCTCGAACGGCTGCGCAGGAAAGGGGAACAACATGCGCACCATGCTCTTGGCTTCGACCGCCGTGGCGATCGCGGGACTTCACGCACCGATGGCGTACGCTCAGGATACGACCCAGGTTCAGCTCGACGAGGTGGTGGTCACCGCCCAGCGCCGCAGCGAGAACCTGCAGAAAACCCCTTTGACCGTCTCGGCGGTGACCGGCGAGAAGCTGGAGTCCCAGGGGATCAAGTCGGTGGTCGACCTGGGCAGCCAGGTGCCGGCCCTGCAGATCACCTCGAGCGGCGGCGGCGCGGCCCAGATCTTCCTGCGCGGCATCGGCAGCACCAACACCACCGAGGTCGGCGACCCGGCGGTGGCCTACCACATCGACGGCATCTACATCGCACGCTCCACCTCGGTGGGTTCGCTGTTCTACGACATCGACCGGGTGGAAGTGCTGCGCGGCCCGCAGGGCACGCTGTACGGCCGTAACGCCACGGCCGGGGCGATCAATGTCATCACCAAGAAGCCCAGGCTCGGCGACTACGAAGGCTATGGATCGGTCGATGTCGGCAACTACGGGGCCCTGACCACCAGCGGCGCGGTCAATATCCCGGTCGGCGACACCCTTGCGGTGCGGGCCGCCTTCCAGCAGAGCCGCCACGACGGCTATGTCACCGCCCTCAATAAGGGCCCGGGCACGGGCGGCAACGACCGCTACGACCAGGACGACAAGTCGGCCCGTGTGCAGGCGCTGTGGAAGCCCAGCGACGTGTTCTCGGTGCGCCTGACCGCTGACTACCTGCACCAGGGCGGAGCCGGCGGCGGCGACCAGACCTACGGCACGACGCGGGTGACCGGTGATCCGTGGACGTGCAACTGCTCGGTCAACCTCTATCGCAACAACCGGTTCTTCAGCACCGGCGGCGAGGCCAACTGGGACCTGGGCTTCGCGACCCTGACCTATCTGATGGGCTACAACTTCTCGCGCCTGGACCGTAACGGCGAGAACGCCAGCACCGGCGCGCCCAACTATTTCAAGGGCAAGGACCACACCTGGTCGCACGAACTGCGGCTGGGCGGCGAGACCGGCGACCTGAAGTGGGTGGTGGGCCTGTATCGGTTCACCGAGGACAACAACGTCGATTTCCGGGTGTTCCTGGCGACCAACTCCTACCTGTCGTTCATCCAGCCGGAAGTGACGGCGGAGTCCTGGGCGGCGTTCGGCCAGGGAACCTATGCGGTGACGGATCGCCTGCGGCTCACCGCGGGCCTGCGCTACACGGAGGATCAGAAGGCTCGCAACGGCGGCACCTTCCTGACCAATGCGGCGGGGGCCATCACCTCGACCGTGGTGCTCAACATAGCCGACGCCAAGTGGGACGCCACCAACTGGAAGCTCGGCGCCGACTTCGACCTGACGCCGGACTCGATGCTCTACGCCAACGTCGCCACCGGCTACAAGGCGGGGGGCTATTTCGATGGGGTGGGGCAGAACACCTACGAGCCGGAGAAGATCACCTCGTACGAAGCCGGGGTGAAGAACCGCTTCCTCGACAACCGGCTGCAGCTCAACGCCTCGGCCTTCCTCTACGACTACAAGGACTTCCAGGTCTCGGCGGTTGGCGTCATCGCCGGCCAGAACGCCACCGTCACGCTGAACGCCGACAAGGCCCGGGTCTACGGCCTGGAACTGGAAAGCAATCTCGTGCTGACCGAGCATGACCGGATCGACGCCACGCTGGGTTGGATCCACGCCGAATACACCGACTTCATCCTGCCGCTGGGCGACTCGTTCTCCAACAACAACGCCAACGCCACGGTGGCGGGCTGCTACACGGCCAACTTCGCCGCCGCCGCCCCGCGCTCGACCGACTTCTCGGGCTGCCGCATGGCCCGGACCCCGGCCTGGACGGTGAACCTCGGCTACCAGCACACCTGGGACCTGTCGTTCGGCGGCACGCTGACCGGGCGGGTCCAGACCCACTACGAAAGCGGCAAGAACCTCGAATATCACGGCTTCGCCCAGAACAAGCAGGACAGCTTCACCAAGAGCGACGTCAGCCTGACCTACGCCAGCGCCGACGACCGATGGACCCTGCAGGGCTACGTGCGGAACATCGAGAACGAGGACGTCCGCACCGCCTCGTCGCCGAACGCCACCACGGGCCTCGCCACGAACGGCAACGCCGACTTCTACGCGCCGCCGCGCACCTACGGCGTGCGTCTGGGCGTGACCTTCTAGGCCCGTCGTCTCCCCCCCGGCGGACCTGCCCGCCGGGGGTCTTTCTCTTTTCCGAGTTCCCGCATGTCGCTGTTTCGTCGCCTGCTCCTGACCGCCGCCGCCCTGTCGCCCGCCGCCTTGCCGGCCCTCGCCACGGCCGCGCCCGTTCAGCCCGTGCTGGGCTCGCGCGGCGGCGCGACGATCGTGGTGGACGGACTGAAGTTCCGCGACCTCGACCGCGACGGAAAGCTGTCGCCTTACGAGGACTGGCGGCTGGATCCCGAGCGGCGCGCCGCGGACCTGACGGCCCGCATGACGCTGGACGAAAAGGCCGGCGCGATGATGCACGGCACCGTGCCGGCCAGGGGACCGCTGGGCGTGGCCGGGATCGGCGCGGGTTATGACCTCGACAAGGCCGCGCCGCTGATCCAGTCGCGCCATGTCGAGACCTTCATCACCCGGTTGTCGGGCGCGCCGGCGATGCTGGCCGAACAGAACAACGCCCTCCAGGCCCTGGCCGAGAACACGCGGCTGGGCATACCGGTGACGATCAGCACCGATCCCCGCAACCACTTCCAGTTCACCGCCGGAGCCAGCGTGACGGCCGGCGGCTTTTCGCAATGGCCCGAGGCGACGGGACTGGCGGCCATCGGCGATCCGGCCCTGACCAAGCGCTTCGGCGAGGTCGCCCGCCAGGAATACCGCGCGGTGGGCATACATCAGGCGCTGTCGCCGATGGCGGACCTCGCCACCGAGCCGCGCTGGTCGCGGATCAACGGCACGTTCGGCGAGGATCCCGCCTTGGTCGGGACCATGGTCAAGGCCTATGTCCAGGGGTTCCAGGGCAGCGACGAGGGCCTGGCGACCGACGGCGTCTCGGCCGTGGTCAAGCATTGGGTCGGCTATGGCGCCTCGGCCAAGGGGTTCGACGGCCACAACAGCTACGGCCGCTACGCCGTGTTCCCGGCCGGCCAGTTCGCGCAGCACGTCAAGCCGTTCGACGACGCCTTCGCGGCCGGCGTCGTCGGGGTCATGCCGACCTATGCGATCCTCCAGGGCGTCACGGTGGACGGCAAGCCGCTGGAGCCGGTGGGGGCGGGTTTCAGCCGGCAATTGCTCACCGACCTGCTGCGCGGCCAGCACGGCTTCAAGGGCTTGGTCATCTCGGACTGGGCGATCACCAACGACTGCGGCGAGACCTGCCGGAACGGCTTTCCGGCCGGCCAGGCGCCCAATTTCGAGGGCTTCTCCACCGCCTGGGGCGTCGAAGGGTTGAGCAAGGTCGATCGCTACGCCAAGGGCGTCAACGCCGGCCTGGACCAGTTCGGCGGGGTCGAGGACACGGCCGAACTGGTCCAGGCTGTCCAGGCCGGCAAGATCACCCAGGCCCGGATCGACCAATCGGTGCGCCGCATCCTGACCGTCAAGTTCCAGCAGGGCCTGTTCGAGAACCCCTATGTCGATCCCAAGGCCGCCGAGGCGACCGTCGGCGCGCCGGCCTTCGTCGCCGAAGGCCGCGCCGCCCAGAGCCGGGCCCTGACCCTGCTGGAGAACCGCGACGGCCTGCTGCCCCTGAGGCCCGCCGGCCGCAAGGTCTGGCTGATGGGCGTGTCGCCCGAGGCCGCCAGGGCTCACGGCCTGACGCCGGTGGCTGACCTGGCGCAGGCCGACCTGGCGATCATCCGCACGGCCACGCCCTTCCAGACCCTGCACCCGACCTACACCTTCGGCAGCCGCCAGCACGAAGGCGACCTGTCGTTCAAGGACGGCGCGGCCGACTACGAGGCGATCAAGGCCGCCTCGGCCAAGGTTCCGACCATCGTCAGCGTCTATCTCGACCGCCCCGCGATCCTGACCAACGTCAAGGACAAGGCGACGGCCCTGATCGGCGACTTCGGGGCCAGCGACGACGCCCTGCTCGACGCCCTGACCGGCGCGGTCGCGCCGCGCGGCCGCCTGCCGTTCGAGCTGCCCTCGTCGATGGCCGCCGTCGAGGCCCAGGCCGAGGACGCTCCCCATGACTCCGCCAAGCCGCTCTACCCAATCCACTTCGGCCTGACCTACTAAAGGACGACCGCATGCGCCCTATGCTTACCGCCGCCGCCAGCCTGGCCGTCATCGCCTTCGCCACGGCCTCGATCGCCCAGGCTCCCCCCGGCAAGCCCTGGATGGACACCAAGCTGTCGCCGGACGAGCGCGCCCGGCTGCTGGACAAGGAGCTGACCCTCGATGAGCGGATCGGCCTGCTCCACGGGCCGATGGCCATGCCCTTCAAGATCCCGGAGATCCCCAAGGGCGCGATCGGCTCGGCCGGCTATATCGCCGGAGTCGAGCGTCTGGGAATCCCGGCGCTGCAGGAAAGCGACGCCAGCCTGGGCGTGACCAACCCGCTGGGCATGCGCCCGGGCGACGGCGCGACGGCCCTGCCGTCGGGCCTGGCCCTGGCCGCGACCTTCAATCCCAAGCTGGCCTATGACGGCGGGGCCATGGTCGGAGGAGAGGCGCGGGCCAAGGGCTTCAACGTCCAGCTGGCCGGCGGCGTGAACCTGGCGCGCGATCCCCGCAATGGCCGCAACTTCGAATATCTCGGCGAGGATCCGCTGCTGGCCGGGATCCTGGCCGGGGAATCGATCAAGGGCATACAGGCCCAGCATGTGGTCTCGACGATCAAGCACTTCGCCCTGAATGGTCAGGAGACCAACCGTCACTGGGCCAACTCGGTGATCGACGAGGCCGCCCACCGCGAGTCCGACCTGCTGGCCTTTCAGATCGCCATCGAGAAGGGCCAGCCGGGCTCGGTGATGTGCGCCTACAACCTCGTCAACGGCGACTACAGCTGCGGTAACGACCATCTCCTCAACGGCGTGCTGAAGGGCGACTGGGCGTACAAGGGCTGGGTGATGTCGGACTGGGGCGCCGTCCACGCCATGGACTATGCGCTCAAGGGCCTGGACCAGCAGTCGGGCGAGCAACTGGATGACCAGGTCTGGTTCGGCGCTCCGCTGAAGACGGCCGTCGAGACGGGCAAGGTTCCCGCCGCCCGCCTTTCGGACATGAGCCGCCGTATCCTGCGCTCGATGTTCGCCGCCGGCCTGTTCGACGTGCCGGCCGGCAAGAGCGAGATCGACTACAAGGCCAACGCCGAGGTCGCCCTCAAGGTCGCCCAGGAAGGCATCGTGCTGCTGAAGAACCGGGACGGCCTGCTGCCCCTGGCCAAGACCGCCAGGACCATCGCCGTGATCGGCGGTCACGCCGACGCCGGCGTGCTGTCGGGCGGTGGCTCGTCCCAGGTCGTTGCGCCGGGCGGGGCCAAGGTCGCGATCCCGATGGGCGGCGAGGGGATGATGGCGGCGTTCCGCAATCAGGTCTTCCACCCTTCCGCGCCCTTGGCCGCCATCCGCGCCGAGGTCCCGGACGCCAAGGTCACGTTCAACGACGGCCGCTACCTGGCCTCGGCCGTGGCCGACGCCAAGGCCGCCGACATCGTCGTCGTGTTCGGCAACCAGTGGATGGGCGAGGGCGAGGACGCGCCCGATCTGTCGCTGCCCGAAGGCCAGGACGCCCTGATCGCGGCGGTCACCGCCGCCAATCCCAACAGCATCGTGGTGCTGCAGACCGGCGGCGCGGTGTCGATGCCGTGGCTGGACCAGGCCGGCGCGGTGCTGGCCGCCTGGTACTCCGGCGCTAAGGGCGGCGAGGCGATCGGCGACGTGCTGTTCGGCCAGGTCGACGCCTCGGGCCGCCTGCCGGTGACCTTTCCCGTCTCGATCGACCAGTATCCGCGCGCGGCCTTGCCGGGGCTGGGCCTGCCGGAAAAGACCCGGTTCGATGTGCCGTATACGGAGGGCGCCGACGTCGGCTACCGCCGCTTCGCCGCCACCGGCCAGAAGCCGCTGTTCCCGTTCGGCTACGGACTGTCCTATACCCGCTTTGGCTACGCCAACCTGAAGGTGACCGGCGGCGACACCTTGACGGTCAGCTTCGATGTCACCAACACCGGCCAGCGCCCGGGCAAGGATGCGCCTCAGGTCTATCTGACCGCCGCCGTCGGCAGGCCCTTGCAGCGGCTGATCGGTTTCGAAAAGGTCGACCTGAAGCCGGGCGAGACGCGTCGGGTGACCGTGACCGCCGATCCGCGCCTGCTGGGCGGTTTCGACGTGGCCGGCCACCGCTGGACCGTCCGGAGCGGCGACTACCAGGTGGCCGTGGGGGGCTCGTCGGCCGATCTCGCCCTGAAGGGCGCGGCCAAGGTCAAGGCTCGGACGATCAGGCCGTAGGTTCGAACCCAAGCAGGAGAAGACGTCGATGGTTCCGCGTCGCTACGCCGCAATCGCCTTCGCGGCGGTCAATCTCGCCGCCGCCTCGGCCTTGGCGGCTGATCCCGTGGTTCGGACGACCCATGGTCCAGTGGCCGGTCGGGGGGGCGAGGGCGTCGACGCCTTCAAGGGCGTGCCGTTCGCCGCGCCCCCGGTCGGCGACCTGCGCTGGCGGGCGCCCCAGCCGCCCCCGGCGTGGACGGCCGTGCGGTCAGCCCAGGCCTATGGCCCCGACTGCATGCAGAACCCGTTCCCCGGAGACGCGGCGCCCCTGGGCGTCAAGCCGGCCGAGGATTGCCTCTACGCCAATGTCTGGACGCCGGCCGGAGCTGAGACCGCCAAGGCCAAGCGGCCGGTGATGGTCTGGATCTATGGCGGCGGCTTCGTCAACGGCGGCTCGTCGCCGGCGGTCTATTCCGGCGACCGTTTCGCCCGCGACGGCGTGGTGCTGGTCAGCTTCAACTATCGGGTCGGGCGCTTCGGCTTCTTCGCCCATCCCGCCCTGACCGCCGAGAACGCCGATGGCGGCCTGCTGGGCAACTATGCGCTGCTCGACCAGATCGCGGCGCTCAAATGGGTCCAGGCCAATATCGCCGCGTTCGGCGGCGACCCGGACAATGTCACGGTCTTCGGGGAATCGGCCGGCGGCCTGTCGGTGCACGCCCTGCTGACCTCGCCGCTGGCCAAGGGGCTGTTCCACAAGGCGATCATCCAGTCGGGCGGCGGGCGACCGAGGCTCCTGCCGACCCTGCCGCTGCGGGCGGCGAACGGCGAGCGCTCGGCCGAGAGCGCCGGCCTGGCCTTCGCCGCCAAGGCGGGCGTCACGGGGGAGGGGGCCCAGGCCCTGGCGGCCCTGCGCGCCCTGCCGGCTGACGCCGTGGTCGACGGCCTCAACATGGCCACGTCGGGCACGCCCACCTGGGGCGGCGGGCCGATGATCGACGGCAAGATCCTGCTCCGCGAGCCGCTGGCTTCCTACGTCGCCGGCGCCTGGAGCAAGATGCCGGTAATGGTCGGGGCCACCGGCGCCGACGGCTTCTTCTTCGGCGGGACCCGCGACCAGGTGTTCGCCCCGTTCGGCGACCAGCGCGCGGCCGCCGAGGCCGCCTATGATCCGACAGGCAAGGGCGACATCAAGGTCTACGGCTGGAAGGCGGCGGGCGACCGGATGTTCATCGAGCCGTCGCGCAAGATCGCCCGCACCCTGTCGGCGCAGGGGGCGCCGGTGTGGCAGTACCGCTTCTCCTATGTGGCCGAAAGCCAGCGCAAGGACTGGTGGGGCGCGCCGCACGCCACCGAAATTCCGTTTGTGTTCGACACCGTCGATGCGCGTTACGGGGCGGCCCTGACCCCGGCGGACGCCGCGGCGGCCAAGGCGGCGCACGCCTACTGGATCGCCTTCGCGGCCAAGGGCGAACCGGCGGTGTCGGGACAGCCGGACTGGCCCAGGTTCGACACCGGGAGCGATACGATCCTCGACTTCGCCAATGACGGGGTAAAGGCCGGGGCCGATCCCCTCAAGGCGCGTCTGGACCTGGTCCAGGCGTCGATTCCCGGAGGCTAGGGCGATGCGTACCGGCCCAGTCATGACGGTCGCCGACCGCGAGACCTTCCTCGCCCTGCGTCGGGCCTTGCGGGCGACCACGAAGGTCTGCCTGCAGGAGACCTTCGGGATCAGCGAGACCACCTGGGTCAAGCTGCGAGACGGTCGCCCGGTCAAGGCCAGCACGCTGGAACGCATCCTGGAGCGCCACCGGCGGCTCGAAGGCCGCGCGGCGGTGCGCGGCGCGCCTTTCGACGCGGCCTTGGCCTCGCCCTCGACGGGGCTGGGCTATCTCGTCGGGGACTTGGGTCGCACCTCGACGATGGAGCCGTCCGGCGCATAGCTCAGCGGCTCGATGGCGATCGAGCGGCGATGGCTGCCGCCGCCGGGCAACAGGGCGTCGTGGTAGAAGAACCAGGTCTTGCCCTTGTCCTGCAGTATGGCCTGATGGTTGGTCGAGATCTTCAGGTAGTCGAGGATCACGCCGCGATAGGCGTAGGGACCCGTCGGGCTCTTCGACGTGGCGTAGACGATCTGGCCCGGCCAGCCGGTGGAGAAGCTGAAATAGTAGAGGCCCTTGCGCTTGTGCAGGAAGGGCGCTTCGCCATACGTCTTCTTCGGGTCGTCGGCCGGAAAGCCGGTGATGGCGATGTCCTGGATCGGACCGGCCAGGCTGGCCATGTCCGCGCCCAGCTTGACGACCTTGGGCACGCGGGTGCCGAACACCATGTAGGCCTGGCCGTCGTCGTCGATCAGCACCTGCGGGTCGATCGGCTCGGCGCCGGCGTTGGCGTCCCGCGCCTTGTCGACCAGCGGCGCGCCGATCGCGTCGCGGAACGGCCCCTCGGGGCGGTCGGCCACGGCCACGCCGATCTTGTCGCCGCCGACCGGCGCATAGAAGTAGTACTTGCCGTTGCGATAGGCGGCCTCGGGCGCCCAGGCCTTGGCGTCGGGCTTGGCCCACTTGAACACCGACACGCCCAGGAACGCGCCGCCGTCCTTCCAGGTCTTCAAGTCCTTGGAGGTGTAGAGCCGCCAGGTGGTCGAGTCCCAGTAGGTCCCCGAATTGGAAGCGTCGTCGGTGGCGTAGAGATAGTAGCCGCCCTTGAACGCATGCGGTGAAGGGTCGGCGTTGAAACGCGGGCTGATCGGCTCGCCGGCCAGGGCCGGCCCCGCGATCAGGGCGGCGAGGACGAGGGCGAAGCGCTTCATTGGGGACTCCTTGAACTCGACGGCTCCGGCGATGGCGGCCGGATCCTAGCAGGCGATGAAGGGGGAGGGTTATTCCGGCGGCGTCGCCTGGGCGGGACGGGCCTTGTCGGGCGAGGTTCCGTCGCCGGCGAAGGGCTCCAGGCGGAAGCTTACGCGTGTGGGCTCCAGCCGGGTGCGGTATTTCATGTGCGGCAGGCCGAAGCTGTTCCAGGTGGTGTCGCCGCCGACGCCCCATTGGACGGCGTCCACCAGCAGGGTTCCGTCCCCGTGCGCGACGATATCGGTCGACTTCCAGGTTCCGGGCGGACGGCGATAGAGGTCATCGTAGGGGAAGGCCAGGGCCGTCATCATCATGGGCTTGTCGCCGGCCACCCGTACGCCGCGCCCCTGGCCGCTCAGTTCCATCCAGCGGACGTCGATCTTGTTGCCGGTGTCCTGGGGCCGCATGTAGTCGTGGTTCTGGTCGGCGATCGCCCCGCGCCACAGGCCGATCGGGGCGGAGGTGTAGCGGTCGACATAGGTCTCGTGCGGGCCGCGACCATACCATTCGACGGTCTTCAGGCTTGGCGGAACCGAATACCAGAACCCGACCCGGACGGGCGGCGGCAGGTCGTCCTTCAGCGGGGTCAGCTCGCCGGCGACGGCGACCGAACCGTCTCCGGCCATGGTGTAGGTGGTCACGAAGCGCGCCGCGCCGGCGCCGAGGGCGTGCTCGACGACGACCCGGCCGCCCGTCGCGTCCACGGTCACCGACCGCGTCTGGCGCTGCTGCGTCATCGCTTGCCACGGACGTTGCTGGGTCGAAAGACCGGTGCCGGCGTCGTTGTCGGTCTCGGCGCGGAAGAAGTTGGGCTGGCCGCCCTTGGTCAGGACGACGCCGTCCTTGGCGTATGCCTCGACCAGGCCGGTGGCGCGATCGATCTTCAGCACCGCGCCGGCGGCCGACAGGGTCACGACGTCCTTGCCGTCGGACGCGGCCACCGACCCGGCGCGGGCGGGTTCGGCCTTGGGCGTCGAACTCAGCGCGAACTGTTCCCAGCCGACGACCTGGCCGGCCGGGGTCAAGGGCACGGCGCCGGCCTTGGCCTTGGCGCGCACGGTGACGAAGTACTCCGCGCCGGGCTTGACCGGCAGCTTCGGCAGCGGCAGGACGACGTCCTCCACCCCACGCGCGGCGGTCGTCAAGGCCGGCAGTTGGCCCGAGGCGATGGCCACGCCGTTCTCCTCCAGCACCCAGTCGAAGTCGAAGCCCGACAGGTCGCGGAAGTCGTGGCGGTTGGTGACGCTGACCTTGCCGGTCGCCGGGTCGAAGGCCCCGAACTGAATCGGGGAAAGCACCTTGCTGGCTTCATAGAACTGGGGATTGGGCGTGCGGTCGGGCTGGATCAGGCCGTCGCCGAACTCGACGTCGCCGCCGGGATTGGGGCCATATTCGCCACCGTCGCCCCAGTAGCGTCGGCCGTCCTTGGTGTAGCGGTACATCGACTGGTCCACCCAGTCCCAGATGAAGCCGCCCTGCAGCTTGTCATACCGGTAGATGGTGTCCCAGTAATCCTTGAAGTTGCCGCCGGAATTGCCCTGCATGTGGGCGTATTCGCACTGGATCATCGGCTGGGTGCGGGTGGGATCGGTAGCCCAGTCCACCATCTTGGTCACGTCGTCGTACATGGGCGCATAGATGTCGACATAGGTGTTGGGCACGTGTTCCCACGGCCGCGCGCCCCAGCCCAGGTATGAGATCAGGCGCGAGGGATCGCGCTTGCGGGCGGCGGCGGCGGCCTTCTCGAAGTTGGGGCCGATGCCGGCCTCGTTGCCCAGCGACCAGAAGATCACCGAGGGGTGGTTCTTGTCGCGCTCGACCATGTTCATGACCCGGCTGACATGGGCCTGCTCCCAGGCCGGGTCGAAGCCGATCTGGCGCTTGTCGCGTTGTGACGGGTCGGCGTTGCCCCAGCCCATATAGGCGTGGCTCTCGATGTCGGCCTCGTCCATGACATAGAGGCCGTACTCGTCGGCCAGGGCGTACCAGAGCTCGGCGTTGGGATAGTGCGAGGTGCGCACGGCGTTGATGTTGTTGCGCTTCATCAGCTCGATGTCGCGGCGCATCGAGGCCTCGGAGATCACATGGAAGGTCTCCGGGTCATGCTCGTGGCGATTGACGCCGCGGATGACGATCGGCTTGCCATTGACCGCCACCCGGCCGTTCTTGATCTCCACGGTGCGAAAGCCGATGCGCTGGGGCGTGGCCTGGATCACCCCGCCCTTTGTGTCGAGCACCTCGACCAGCAGGGTGTAGAGGTTGGGGGTCTCGGCGGTCCAGGGGCGCACGCCCGGCACGCTGGCCGACAGGGTCTGGGTCTTCGCGGCCCCGGCCGCGACCTTAGCCTCGCGGGTCAGGACGGTCCGCTCGCCGTCCAGCAGGGTCAGGCGCAGGGTCACCGGCCTGTCGCGGGCGGCCAGGGCCAGGTCGGTCGACAGCACCCCGTCCTTGTAGGCCTTGTCCAGGCCGGCATGGACGAACAGGTCGGTGGCCGAGGCCTTGGGGACGGCCTTCAGATAGACCGACCGCTCGATGCCCGAGACCCGCCAGAAGTCCTGGTCTTCCAGGTAGGAGCCGTCCGACCAGCGGTGGATCTGGATGGCGACGATGTTGGGCTGGCCGGGCTTCAAGAGCTTGGTGACGTCGAACTCGCTGGGCAGCTTGGAGTCCTCGGAATATCCGGCCTCCACGCCGTTGACCCACACCTGGTAGGCCGAGCCGGCCGCGCCGATGTGCAGGATCACGTCCTGGCCCGACCAGCCGGCCGGGATCTCGAAGGTCCGCCGGTAGGAGCCGACCGGATTGGTGGCGTGGGGGATCAGCGGGCGGTTGGCCGGGAACGGATAGGTGATGTTGTTGTAGCGGGCCTGGTCATAGCCCTCGGTCTGCCACATCGCCGGGACCTTGATGGTCTTCCAGCTGGAGACGTCATAGCCGGGCTGCTCGAAGCCCTTGGGAACCTCGTCCGACGACGGCGAGAAGCTGAACGACCACGCCCCGTCCAGCGACTGGTAGCGGGCCGAACGGGTCATGTCGCCGGCCAGGGCGGCTTCTCGGCTCTCGAACGCGAAGTGGGTGGCGCTGGCCGCCAGCTTGCCCCGCGCGAACACCGCCGGGTTCTCCCAGTCCGGCCGCGAAGCGTCCACCTGCACCGGCTGCACGCGAGGCGCGTCTTCGGCCTGCGCGGCGAAGCCGATCGCCAGCCCGGCCATGCTCGCCGCCACCATGCTTCGCTTCATTCCATCTCTCCCTGACCCGGGCCTCGCCCGGCCCGCGCCTGTTCCTCAAACGCCAGCGCCCGAAGGGGCGGGCGCATATGTCGCGGAGACCGTGGCCCGGGCCAGTGGTCTCCTCCGAACCTCGCCGTCAACTCTCAACGCCCGGCTGAAAGGCCGTTCACCGTTGGTTGTAGATGTTCATTTTGGCCTGACCAGTAGGAAAATATGAAAAAAAAATTCTAGATCGCTGACAAAAAATAATATACAAACCAAATCAGCTACATGAAATAGGTCAGTGATATCAACGTCATTGTAGTTGACTGCAGGGTGCGACACGGGGGTGAGCGTTCCGGAAATATTGTCCTGACCAGTCAATAAATCCGGGTTCAATCAATGTCGCGAAAAGGTCGTGCCAACAAGCCGCCAAGGCAATGGCCGCAACGAGGAGGGAAAAAGTTGCAAGCGAAAATCAGCCCGAGGCGCGTCCTGAAGGTCGCGCTCCTGTCGGCCACCATCATTGGCGGATTGCCCGCGGTCGCCGCGGCCCAGGAAGCCGCCGCGTCGAGCACGGCCGCGCCGAGCGCCGACGTGCTCGACGCCGTCGTCGTGACGGGCTTCAAGCAGAGCTACGCCAACGCGGTCCGGGCCAAGAAGAACGCCATCGAGATCACCGACGGCATTTCGTCGGACGGCCTGGGCCGCTTCCCCGACCTGAACGTGGGTGAGGCGCTGCAGCGAATCCCGGGCGTTCAGATCAACCGCGAGGCCGAAGGCCGCGACGCCACCATCAACCTGCGCGGCATGCCGGGCGAGTACGCCCGCACGACGCTGAACGGCCAGTCGTTCGCCGGCCCGGCCCTGCTGCGCGACAACCAGGGCTCGCCGCTGGGCGCGTTCAACTCCGACATCTTCTCGGCCTTCGTAATCGCCAAGTCGCCGATGGCCAACACCACCTCGGGCGGGCTCAGCGGTAACGTCGACCTGCAGATCGCCCCAGCGCTGTCGCGCAAGGATGGCGGCTTCATGAAGGCGGCCTACGAGTACAACGACCTGGGCGATCTGGGCGCGCCCGCCGCGACGCTGGGCTACAACAAGCACCTGACGGACAACCTCGCCGTCTTCGGGACGATCGCCTACAAGAAGGAAAAATTCCGCCGCGATACGATCCGGCTGAACAGCTACGACTATCTGACGTCGGCGATGACGGGGCTGACCCCGACCCAGTTCAACACCACCTACGGCCAGTACTTCTCCCCGACCACCTGCGCCACCAGCGCGACCTCGTACTGCCGCTCGCTGGCCCAGGCCCTGGGCCTGTCGCAGTCGGCGGCCTCGGCCTACGTCACCAGCAACACGGGTTCGACCAGCACCAACGGCGTCTGGGCCAACAGCCAGATCCGCCAATATACCCGTATGAACGTCGGCAAGGTCTGGTCGGGCTCGGCGGGCGTCGAATGGAAGCCCAACGACAACACCAAGATCGGCCTGATCGGGTTCTCGACCGACCGTAACCTGCCCGATACGACGCAATACTTCCTGATCAACACCGTCACGCCGTCATCCACGGCGGGGGCGGGCACGGTGATCACTCCGACGGGCGCGCCGGTCCAGACCAATGACGGTCGCTATCTCTATCAGAGCTACTCGTTCGCCAACATGAACGCGCTCTCTTCGACCCGCCTGTATTCGCAGCATCAGAAGTCCGACGGCGTGATCGGCAATATCGACTGGAGCAACGACGACTGGCGCCTCGCCGGCGCCCTGACGCTGTCGTCCGGCTACAACGCGTCGGTCGAAACCGAGGTCGACGTCGTCAACTATACTCGCGCGGGCGGCAACGGCATCTCCGGTTCGCTGACCACCGGCCTCGATGACATCGGCAACTTCTCCTATACGACGACGCCGACGCCGCAGAACTCGATCACGACGGGCCAGACCTGGACCTGGGGGGGCGGCAGCGACCCAACGGCGTTCTACAACAACGGCACGCGCGCCAATTCCACGAACGCCATCTGGATCCAGGGCACCGAGAGCTTCGCCAAGAACAACCTGAACAGCGCCGCCTTCGACGTCGAGCGCTTCGTCAATTTCGGCCCGATCAAGAGCATCCAGGGCGGTGTCCGCCTCGAGCGCGAGAAGTACGTCTCGACGGGCTATCGCGTGTACGCCTACGGCGCCCAGCTGCAAAATATCACGTCCAGCATGATGGTCACGGCGCCCTTCGTCGACGATTTCATGGGCGGGACGGCCGGCAGCTATAACCGCAACTGGCAGGTCCTGAACGTCCGCGACTTCCTGAACGCGGTCCGTCCGGTGACGGTCTATCCGGGCGGCGGCCTGTCCTCCCAAGGCTTCAACATCCAGTACGCCGACAGCAGCTACTACGACAAGAACTTCACCAACGAGAACGATATCAATCAGTTCTACATCCAGGCGAAGTACGACACCCAGATCTTCGGCCACGGCGTGCGCGGCAACTTCGGCGGCCGCTACGAAGACACCAAGAACACCATCACGACTCTGGACCGCACCACCCCGCCGACCGACTCGATCGGCTCGCCCACCGCGTTCAAGACTGACGAGTATGTCAACAAGTACGACTACTTCCTGCCGTCGGCGATCTTCGTGGCCGATGTCACCGACGACCTGGTCCTGCGTGGCGCCTACTACAAGACCTATGTGCGTCCGCACCCGCGTCAATACTCGCCGTCCACCAAGGTCAGCCCGACCCAGATCCTCAACAATAGTCTGAGCTCGGGCACGACCAGCGTCTATGACGTCTCGGTGGCGATCGGCAACAACAAGCTCAAGCCCTATCTGGCCGAGTCCTTCGACCTGTCGCTGGAGTGGTACAACCGCCCCAACGGCCTGATCTCGCTGGCCTATTTCCGCAAGAACATCACTGGCCGCATCGCCACGACCACCGATCCGTCGATCCTCTGCCCGGCGGACGGCTCGACCTGGGGCTTCGGCGCCCTGTCTTGGGACGGCACCTACTGCAACGCCACCAGCCTGAGCAGCGCCACCAAGCAGGTCCACGTCAACGCCAGCGGCGCCTACAACCTCGACAAGGCGACCACGGTCGAGGGCGTCGAGTTCAACCTCCAGCAGAATCTCGACTTCCTGCCGGGCTTCTGGGCGAACTTCGGCGGCAGCTTCAACTACGCCTACACGACCTCCAAGAGTGTCGCGATCGCCCCGTTCCCGGGCATCTCCAAGCACAACGTCAACCTGATCGGCTACTACGAGACGCCCAAATATGGCGTGCGCGCGGTCTACAACTACCGTTCCGACTACCCGCTGAACGCCAACGGCACCTATACCGGCGGCGCCCGTTCGGTGAAGGCGCGCGGCCAGCTGGACCTGTCGGCCTCCTACAACGTGACCGACAATCTCACCCTGTCGCTGGACGCCTACAATCTGACGGACTCCAAGCGGTTCGAATACGAGAACGATACGCAGGTCTCGCGCTGGGTCGACTACGATGGCCGCACCTACACCCTGACGGCGCGCGCCACCTTCTAATCTTCACTCTCCCCGTGTGAAGCACTTGATAGCCGGTCCATTCGTGGACCGGCTATATTTTCGATTTCAGGGAGGCCGCCGACCAGGCATGCATCTGGCGGTCTTTCGTTCCGTAGTCGGAGGACCTTGATGCCCGGACTTCGCGCGCGCCTGTCGCCCCTGCTGGTTCTTGCCCTCCTGGCGGCGTCTACGACGGCCAGGGCCGACCCCGACCGGTTGCTCTACAAGCTTCCCGCGCTGAATGTCGGCCTCGGCAACGACAACGAAGGCGACACCATCCCCGGACCGACGCGGCCCAACGGGTCCATCCATCCCTCGCCCGAGACTCCCAACCCCAGCAACGCCGGCTACAACGCCGCCGAGCCGATCAGCGGCTTCGCCCAACTGCACTCGCAAGGATCGGGCGGTGTCACCACCTACGGCACGTTCCTGCTGTCGCCCCAGGTGGGACCGGCCCAGTTCGACGAGGCCGCGCACCTGTCGCCCAAGGCCGACGAGGTCCTGGCCGCCGACGCCTATTCGGTGCGCCTGTCGCGCTACGACACGCGCGTCGAGGTCACGCCGGCCCACTATTCGGCGATCTATCGCCTGACCTATCCGAACACGGACCAAGCCCAGCTGGTCTTCGACGTCACGCGCAAGGTCGGCGGACTGGTCGCGTCGGACCAGGCCGACGTGAAGCTGTTCCCCGCCGAGGGCAAGGTCGTCGGCCACGTCAAGGCCAAGGGCTATTGGAACCCGGCCCTGATCGACATCTGGTTCGTCGCCAAGTTCGACCAGAAGCCCACCGCCTGGGGCGTCTTCGACAAACAGGATCGCAAGGCCGGCGCCATCGAGGGCAAGACCGGTCCGGATGAGCGCCTGGGCGCCTGGCAGACCTTCAAGGCCACGGACGGCAAGCCGCTGCTGGTCAAGATCGCGGTGTCCTTCACCAGCGCCGAGACGGCCGAAGCCCTGCTGGACCGCGAGATCCCGGACTGGAACTTCGACCGCGTGCGCCAGGAGACCCAGGCCGCGTGGAACGACCGATTGGGCGAAATCGAGATCTCGGGGCTTTCGGAGGCCCAGGCCCGACGGTTCTACACGGCGCTCTACCACGCCTCGACCCATCCGCGGGACCGGTCGCTGGACCAGCCGGCCAAGGAGTTGGGCCGGCCGAACTGGGACGACCACTACACCCTGTGGGACACCTATCGGACCCTGTTCCCACTGATGTCGGTGCTGCGGCCCAGCCAGTACACGGCCAATCTCAACTCGCTGATCCACACCTTCGACAAGTTCGGCGCCGCCGATACCGCCATTATCGGCGGCCAGAACTACCATGTCGGCCAGGGCGGAGACGAGGTCGACAACGTGCTGGGCGAGGCGGCGCTGCGCGGGGCCCAGGGCGTGAACTGGAACGACGCCTGGCGCGTGACCCATTTCAACGCCTTCGAGCGACGCCGGCCGCGCTATCTGGAAAGCGGCTATTTCGGCGTGGGGGACCTCAGCCCCGAGCCGAACAACCAGCGGGCCAAGTCGGGCTCGTCGACCCTGGGCTTCGCGCTGAACGACTATTTCGCCGCCCAGGTCGCCGCCAAGGCGGGTCACGCCGACGAGGCCGCGGCCCTGTCAAAGCGCTCCCAGAACTGGCGCAAGATCTGGAACCCGGACACGCAGAGCGACGGCTTCACGGGCTTCCTGATGCCGCGCTATCCCGACGGCAAGTTCCAGGACATCGACCCCAAGCTCGGCTGGGACGGCAAGGTCCACAACAATGTCGGCTACTACGAGGGCACGGCCTGGATCTATTCCTACGGGGTGCTGCACGACCTGCCCGGCCTGGTCGAGGCCATGGGCGGCCGGGTGCGCTTCAACGAGCGCCTGAACCACGCCCTGGACGCCGGGCTGATCGACATCACCAACGAACCGTCCTTCGCGACACCCTGGCTGTTCCACAACCTGGGCCGGGCCGACCTGTCGTCCTATTGGGCGGAGCAGGTGTTCAAGCACTTCACCGACACGGCCTATCCCGGCGACGAGGACGCCGGGGCGATGAGCTCCAACTACGTATTCAACCGCCTGGGCCTTTTCCCCAAGCTGGGAAGCGACCTGTTCTATCTGCACGGGCCGCGTCACCCCCGCAGCCTGATCCACCTGGAAGGCGGCAAGGCCCTCGAGATCCTCGCGGCGAACGCCGGCGCGGATCGCCCCTACATCGCCGCCGCCAGCCTGAACGGGCGCCCTTTGTCCGGTCCATTCGTTTCCCAGGCGCAAATGCTGTCGGGCGGCGTGCTGAACTTCACGATGAGCGACAAGCCCGGTCAGTGGGCCTATGACGGCGCCGTGCTGAAGGCCGAAGCCAGCGCGCCGGCCCTGACCGACGGCAAGACCTCGACGGTCTGGACCGCCTCGGCCGGCCAGTCGGCGGTGTTCACCCGTCCGGCGGCGACCTGCCTGAAGGCCTATACGGTCAGCGTCGGCCCGGAGGAAGCCGATCCGACCGCCTGGCGTTTCAGCGGTTTCGATGGCAAGCGCTGGGTCAAACTGGACGAACGGCGCGGCCAACGCTTCGACCATCGCCACGCCACTCGAACCTTCGCCCTGAAGGCCAAGGCCTATGTCCGCTATCGGCTGGCGCTGACCGCCGGCAAGGCCGTCCAGGTCGCCGAGGTCGAGCTGATCGCCGGAACCGGCTGCCACTGACGTCCGGAGCCGCGTGATGATCCGTTCCCTTCGAGCCGCCCTGGCCGCGTTCGTTCTCCTGTCGGCGGGTTCCGCCTGGGCCGGCGCGCCGGGCGAGCGATTGGAGAAGGTGGTGATCCTCAGCCGGCACGGGGTGCGGGCGGCGATGTCGAGCCCCGAGCGGCTGGAACAGGCCTCGGCCCGCCCCTGGCCGCGGTTCTCGGTCCCGCCCGGCCACCTGACCACTCGGGGCGAAGCCCTGGCGTCGCTGATGGGCGGCTATTTCCGCGAACACTACGCCGCCGAGGGCCTGTTGGAAGGGCGGGGCGACTGCGACGCGACCTATTACTGGGCCAATGTCACCCAGAGGACGATCGCCACGGCCCAGGCGGTGGCGCGGACCCTGTCGCCCGGCTGCGCCGTCGTCGTGGGCACGGTGGGCGAGGGACGTCTCGACCCGATGTTCGAGCCGATCAAGGCGGGCGTCGTGGTCGCCGACCCTGAGCTGGCGCGGGCGGCTGTCGCCGGCCGGGCCGGCGGCGATCTGGCCGCCTGGAGCGCCAGCCATCGCGACGCGACCGAGCGCCTGGACGCGCTCCTGATGCAGTGTCCGGCTGGCCCGTGCCCGCCATCGCCCGGCAAGCGGCGGATTTTCGACGCCAAGCCGGGCTTCGCCGAGGGCGAGGATCTTGTCTCGCTGTCGGGGCCGGAAGCCTTCGCGTCCGGCGTCACCGAAAGCCTGCTGATGGCCTGGGCCGACGGCCAGGATTTCGCGGGGCAGGGGTGGCGGAACCTCGACGAGGACGCGTTGACCCGTGTCTTCGCCCTGCATCAGGCGGAGTTCGACCTGCGGCTTCGCACGCCCTATGTCGCCAGGACCCTGGGCGGCCACCTGGCCCGGCGGATCCTGGCCACGCTGGAGACGGGCGCCGGGCCGGGGCGCGCGGGGCAGGGCGATGCGATCGGTCCGGCGGACGCCCGGATCGTCTTCGTGGCCGGCCATGACGGCACCCTGGCCGTGTTGGGCGGCCTGCTGCGCGTCGAATGGACCCTGCCGGGCTACCAGCCCAACCAGATCGGCCCCGGCGGCGCCCTGGTGTTCGAACGCTGGCGCCGCGCCGACGGCGTGCGGGTGATCCGCGCCCGCTTCACCGGCCAGAGCCTTCGACAGTTGCGCGAGGCCACGCCCCTGACCCAGGCGGCGCCACCCCTGGCCGCGCCGCTGTTCATCCCGGGCTGCAGCACGGCCACGCCGGCGTTCGATTGCCCTCTGGACCGGTTCGAGACCCTTGTATCGCAAGCCTTGGCGTCGTGATCGTCCATCATCCAAAGTACAAGATCCGCCACGCGTAGGGAGGCCTGGGCCGATGAACAGACTGCAGTCGATCTGGCGGGGCGCCCTGGCGCTGATCCTATGCCTCGGCGCCGCCCAGGCCGCCCAGGCGCAGGGCCGCCGCGAGACCGGGACCCTGTTCACCGACAGCCTGGCGCGGGGCGGCTTCGTGCTGGTCGAGGCGGGCCGCGCGCCGACGATCGTGGTCGATCCGGCCGACGCCGCGGTCGTGCGCCACGCCGCAGACGACCTGGCGGACGACATCAAGACCGTCACCGCCCAGCAGGCGACCGTGGCCGCCGCACCGGCCGGCAGGACGGCGATCCTGGTGGGCACGCTGGGCCACAGCAAGCTGATCGACCAGATGGTCGCGGCCAGGAAGGTCGACGTCTCCCGCCTGTCCGGCGCCTGGGAGAGCTTCGTCATCGCCTCGGTCGATCGTCCGGTGCCCGGCGTCGACAAGGCCCTGGTGGTGATCGGCAGCGATCGGCGCGGCGCGGCGTTCGGCGTCTACGAGGTGGCGCAGGCCATGGGCGTGTCGCCCTGGGCCTGGTGGGCCGACGTCACGCCCGCGCACCGCGACAGGCTGTTCGTCGCCCCGGGCGTCCACCGCTTCGGACCACCCTCGGTCCGCTACCGGGGCGTCTTCGTCAACGACGAGGATTGGGGACTCTATCCGTGGGCGGCCAAGACCTTCGATCCCGAGCGCGGCGACATCGGGCCCAAGACCTATCGCCGGATCTTCACCCTGCTGCTGCGCCTGAAGGCCAACACCCTGTGGCCGGCCATGCACCACACGACCGCGCCGTTCAATTCCGATCCGGCCAACGCCAAGCTGGCCGAGGAATATGGCATCGTCATGGGCTCGTCCCACGCCGAAGCCATGCTGCGCAACAATGTCGGCGAGTGGAAGGACGCGCCGGACAGGTTCAACTACGCGACCAATCCCGAGGGCGTGAAAGCCTATTGGGAGGAGCGCGCCAAGGCCAACGGTCCCTATGAAAGCCTGTGGACGGTCGGCATGCGCGGCATCCACGACACCGGCATGGTCGGTCCCAAGACCATGCAGGACAAGGTCGCCCTGCTGGACAAGATCATCGCCGACCAGCGCGAGATCCTGGCCAGGAACGTCTCGCCGGACGTCGCCAAGGTTCCGCAGATCTTCGTGCCCTACAAGGAGGTGCTGGAGATCTACCGGGCGGGGGTGAAGGTCCCGGACGACGTCACCATCGTCTGGCCCGACGACAATTTCGGCTACATCCGCCAGTTCCCCAGCGCCGAGGAAGCCAACCGCAAGGGCGGGGCGGGGGTCTACTACCACCTGTCATACCTGGGCTATCCGCTGGCCTATCTCTGGCTCGGCACGACGCCGCCGGCCCTGGTGCAGGAGGAGATGATCCACGCCTGGGACAAGGGGGCGCGCAACGTCTGGATCGCCAACGTCGGCGACATCAAGCCGGCCGAGATCGGCGCCAGCCACTTCCTGGAGATGGCCTGGGACATCGACCGCTGGCGGGGCAAGACCCAGCGCCAGTTCCTGGAGGACTGGAGCCGCCGCGCCTTCGGACCCGTCCTGGCCGGCAAGACGGCCGACCTGATGGACGCCTACTATCGCCTCAACTTCGAGCGGCGGCCCGAGCACCTGGAGTGGCAGCCCCAGGCCGAGAACCGCCACCTGTCCAGCTACACGCCCGACGAGGTCAACGACCGCCTGCGGGCCTTCCGCAAGCTGGTGGCCGAGACGCGGGCGACGAGCGCGTCCGTGCCGCCGGAGCTGGCCGACGCCTGGTTCGAGCTGGTCGAGTTTCCGATCCGCATTTCGGCCGCCGCCAACATGCGGTTCTTCGCGGCCGAGCGGTACAACGAACTGGTCGACAGCGACCAGGCGATGGCGCGCTCGGCCGGCGGCGCGGCCGTCGACGCCCAGGCCGAGATCTCCGCCCTGACCGACCGCTTCAACAACCAGATCGCCGGCGGCAAGTGGCGCTGGCTGATGCCCGAGGAGCCCGCCGACAGCCAGTGGCGGATCTATCGCGCCCGCCCAATCCCGCTCCCGGGCGCGGGCCTTACCGCCGATCCCGCCAGGTTCCTGGCCGTGGTCGACGGCAATGCGCCCGCCGCCTCGCCGGTGTTCGAGGCCGAGGCGTTCACCGCCAACACGGGCTGGCGCGTGGTCGAGGGCGTCGGCCGCGGCCGCGGGGTGATGATGGCCGATGCGCCGGGCGCGACCCTGACCCTGGCCGTCGATGTCGCCGGCGCCGACGGCCGCCGCGTGCAACTGGGCGTGCTGCCGATCTTCCCCGACGGTCAGGCCCAGGACATCGAGTTCGACGTCAGCGTCGATGGTGGCGCGGTCGAGCACGTGCGCTTGCCGCGCAAGGTCGGATCCCCGGCCTGGGCCGAGGGCGTGCTGGACAACCTGCTGAAAGCCACCGTCGGCCCGTCGCTGTCGCCGGGACGCCATACGATCACGGTGACCTCGCGCGCCGGCCGCGTTGGCCTGGACCGCGTGCGGCTGGTGCTACCCGAGCAGGTGGCGGTGCACGAGAACCACTAGAGGAGGGGCTAAAGCCCGTTGGGCGGCGGCGTGAACGTCGTCGCCCAGCCCGACGGCGCCGGGCCCATCGTCAGGTCCAGCACGCCGCCCTGGGCCAGTTCGGCGTGGGTGATCCAGGCGCGGTCCAGCGGCTTGCCGTTCAGGCGCGCGGCGGTGACGTAGCGGTTCGCCTCCGAGGTCGCCAAAGCCTGAACCGTGAAGGTCTTGCCGCTCTCCAGCGCGATGACGCTGCGCGCGAACACCGGCGAGGCGATGTAGTAGTAGGGCTGGCCGGCGTTGGGATAGAGCCCGATGGCGTTCCAGACGTACCAGCTGGACATCGCCCCGGCGTCGTCATTGCCCGGCAGGCCCGTGCGGCTGGGGCGATAGTGCTTGGCCATCAGCTGGCGCGCGATCTCGGCCGTACGGTCCGGACGTCCGGCGTGGATGTAGAGATACGGCGCCAGGATGTCGGGCTCGTTGCCCTGCGAGTAGTGGCCGTCGAACAGATGGTCCAGCCAGGCGACGAAGCCCTCGCGCCCGCCGGTCTTGGCCATCAGCCCGGCGACGTCCTGGGGTACGTAGGTCGAGTACTGCAGCGAATTGCCTTCGTAGAACGGGGCGTCCCACCAGGGGCCCGAGCGGTCCGGATACTCGTAGGTGCAGCTGTAGTTCTCGACCCAGTCCCCGTTCGGGTAGCGGGGTCGGATGCAGCCCAGCGTATCGTCCCAGAGGTGTTTCCAGTTCCCCGACCGCGCTAGATAGCGCCTGGCGTCGTCGGTCTTGCCCAGGGCCTTGGCCACCACGCCGATCGCATAGTCGTCATAGGCGTATTCCAGCGTGCGCGAGGCCGAACGGGTCTCCGTGAACGGCACGTAGCCCAGCTTCAGGTAGTCCTTCAGCACCCGGCCCTGCAGGAACGGCTGGTCGCTATCGACCTCGCCGTTCTTGCGGATGGCCTCATAGGCCAGGGCCTGGTCGAAGCCGCCCAGGCGCTTGACCACGGCGTCGGCCACCAGGATGTCGCCGTTGGAGCCGCCCTGGGTCATGCCGTTGGCGCCGGCGATGCGCGAATCCGGCATCCAGCCGGTGTGCCTGTAGGTGTCGATCAGGGAGCGGATCATGTCGCGCTGCCGCTGCGGCTGGATCACGGTGAGCAGCGGATGCAGCGTCCGGAACGTGTCCCACAGGGTGTAGAAGTCCTCGTAGTGGGGCTCGGTGGAGTTCCACCACACGTTCTCGCCGGAGAGGTCGTGCGGCATGGTGTGGGCGCGGTAGAGGGCGGAATAGAAGATCCGCTGCTGCTCGTCCGATCCGCCTTCGACCTGGATCCTGGCCAGGGCGTCGTTCCATTGCGCCCGGGCGGCCTGATGATAGGCGTCGAAGTCCCAGCCGGGCATCTCCTCGGTCAGGTTGGCGCGGGCCTTGTCGGCGCTGACGAACGACATGGCCAGCTTCATCCGCACCTGGCGATCGGTGGTGGTGTCGAAGGTGAGGTAGGCGCCCAGGCGGTTGGAGAACTCGCGCTCGGTGTCGTACTCGATCATCAGGCCCTGGCGGTTGGCGGCGCTCTTGACCTGCGCGCCGCCCTCGCTTCGGCCGGCGCCGGGCGTGGCCCTGAACCAGCCCTGGCCGGCCTTCCACGCCCCGAAGGCCTTGGCCGGGCGATCGACGACCGCGTGGAAATAGAGGGTGTAGGGGGCGGGGTTCCAGCCGCCCTCGACCGTGACCTCGCCGGCCAGGGTGTGATCGTCGATCAGCTCGACCTTGGCCAGCCGCACCCGCTGGCCGCGCCCGCGCATGGCCACCACCGAGCTGACGTCGAAGATCAGCTGGCTCTCGGCGGCGGCGGGGTAGGTCAGGCGCTGGAAGCCGACCCGGCGCGAAGCGGTCAGCTCGACCTTGATCCGCTCGGCGTCGCTGTTGCCCAGGCCGACGCTGTAATAGCCGGGCGAGGCCTGTTCGTCGGTCTTGCCGAAGTGCAGGTGGTTGACCCGTAGGGGGCCGACGGCGGGCGTGACCCGGAAATTGCCGTACTTGCCCGACCCGCCGGTGCCGCTGACGTGGGTGTAGCTGAAGCCCATGATCGGGCTTCTGGAGTCGTAGCCGTTGGTGTCGGCGTTGGTGGTGTCGGGGCTCAGCGACACGAAGCCGAACGGCACGCCGGCGCCGGGTACGGTGTTGCCGCCGGTGACCCCGCCGCCGTCGACCCCGACGAACGGATCGGCCTTGCTCGCCAGGTCCGGCGCGGCGGTCTGGGCCGCCGCGGCGAGCGGCAGCGTCAGCAGGGCGGCGCCGAGGAAAAGGCCGCTCAGGGCGCGCATGACGATCAGGCCTTGTGGGTGCGGGCGTAGTGGTCGAACGCGACCGCGGCCACGATGATCAGGCCGATCACCACCTGCTGGAAGTAGGAGCTGACATGCATGATCACCAGGCCGTTCGACAGCACGCCGATCAGCAGCGCGCCCAGGAGCGTGCCGCCCACGCCGCCGGAGCCGCCGGTCAGGCTGGCCCCGCCGATCACCACCGAGGCGATGACCCGCAGCTCGTAGCCCGTGCCGGCGACAGCCTCGGCCGAACCCAGGCGGGCCGACAGCAGGAAACCCGACAGGCCGGCCAGGGCGCCGATCACCGCGTAGACGCTGGTGACGATGAAGTCGACGTTCACGCCCGACAGGCGGGCGGCCTCGGCGTTGCCGCCGACCGCATAGACCTGGCGGCCATAGCGCGTGTAGCGCAGCACGACGTGACCCAGGGCGGCGACCAGCACGAAGACGGCGATCGGCACCGGCACGAACAGGATGTCGCCGGTGCCCCACCAGCGGTAGGCGGCGTCGAAGCCCGAGATCGGCCCGCCGTCGTTGAGGATCAGCGTCGCGCCCCGCCAGACGGTCATGCCGCCCAGGGTGACGATGAAGGCCGGCACGTGCAGCCAAGTCACCGCCTTGCCATGGACGTAGCCGCCGGCCAGGCCGACCAGGGTGGAAATGCCCAGGGCGATCAGCCAGCTGGCCGGGGAGGGGCCGACGACCGTGGTCACCACATAGGCCGCCGCCAGCGAGGCGAAGGCCAGCAGGGAGCCCACGGCCACGTCGATGCCGCCGATCAGGATCACATAGGTCATGCCCACGGCGATGATGCCGTAGATCGACACCTCGCTGAGGATGTTCAGCGCGTTGCGGATCGTCAGGAAGCGTTCGTTGACCGCCCCGAACACGGCGATCAGCAGCAGTAGGAAAAGGATCGTGCGGTGCTTGCGCGCGAAGGCCAGCGGATCGAAACGGCGCGGCGGGGCGGCCGCCTGGTCGGCCGCCGGGTCAGGGGAAAGCGTCGGGGAGGAGGTCATTGGGGACGGTGTTCCATTCCTGGCGGCGAAGCCCGGCCGACGCCGGTCGCCATATAGGCCATCAGGCCCTCTTCTGTGGCCGTCTCGCCGTCGAGGTCGGCGACGACGACGCCCTCGCGGAACACGACGATGCGGTCGCTCACGGCCATCACCTCGGCCAGTTCCGACGAGATGACGAGGATCGCCACGCCCTGCGCCGCGAGGTCGGACAGCACCTGGTGGACCTCGGCCTTGGCGCCGATGTCGATGCCGCGGGTGGGTTCGTCGACGATCAGCACGCGCGGGGCCAGGGCCATCGAGCGGCCCAGCAGCACCTTCTGCTGGTTGCCGCCGGACAGCTTGCCGATCGGCGTTTCCTGGCTGGCCATCTTGACGCGCAGCTTCAGGCGATAGGTCTCGACCAGGTCGCGCTCGGCCTGTTCGTCGATCCATTGGCCCAGGCGGCTCAAGGGCTTCAGGCTGGGCAGGCTCAGATTGCGGCGAATGGAGTGGTCGAGGAAGCAGCCCTGCTGCTTGCGGTCCTCGGGCACCATCATGACGCCGGCCCGGATCGCATCACGCGGCGACCTCAGTTTCAGGGGCTTGTCGTCCAGCCGGATCGAGCCGGAGGCGATGGCGTCGGCGCCGAAGATCAGCCGAGCCAGGTCCGTGCGGCCGGCGCCGACCAGGCCCGCCAGGCCGACGATCTCGCCGGCGCGCACCTCCAGGCAGACGTCCTTCAGATAGCCCGGCGCCGCCAGGCGCGGGCGCTTGGGCGTCACGGTCTCGACTTTCAGAACGACGGGACCGGGCGGACCCGAACGCGCCCGGCGAACGAACTCGACGGAGCGTCCCACCATCAGGCGGACCATGTCGTCGATCTCGACATCAGCGACGTCGCCGCTGGCCACATAGCGGCCGTCTCGCATCACCGTATAGCGGTCGCACATCGCCTTCACCTCGGCCAGGCGATGCGAGACGTAGATGACGCTGACGCCGCGCGCCTTGAGGTCGGCGATGATCGCGTGCAGGCGGTCGACCTCGCGGCTGCTGAGGGCCGCGGTCGGCTCGTCCATGATGATCAGCCGGGCGTTCAGCGTCATGGCCTTGGCGATCTCGACCATCTGCTGCTCGGCCACGGTCAGGCGGCTGACCGGCGCGTCGGGATCCAGCGGCAGGCCCAGCTCGCCCAGCAGGGCGGCCGCGTCGGCGCGCAGGCGTCGCCAGTCGATCAGGCCCAGGCGCTTCGGCTCGCGGCCCAAACACATGTTCTCGGCGACGCTGAGCTCGGGGAAGAGATTGAATTCCTGATAGATCGTGGCGATACCCAGTTGCTGGCGCCGCAGCGGCGTGTCGCGTGCATCCAAGGGCTGGCCGTCGAAGGTCACGACGCCCTCGTCCGCCGCGTGGGCCGCCGACAGGATCTTGATCAGGGTCGACTTGCCCGCGCCGTTCTCGCCCAGCAGGGCGTGGACCTCGCCGCGCCCGACCTCGAGCCGCACCCGGTCGAGAGCCCGCACGCCGGGAAAGCTCTTGCTAACCTGGCTGACGTCCAGAAGCGCCATCACATCATCCGCCGCGGGGCTATTTCACTTCCGAGATGCGCGAAGCCTCGGAAAGGTTGGCGCTGGTGATCAGCACGGGCGTGAGGCTGACGCTCTTGGGCGCCGCGCCGGTCTTGATCTTGTCCGCGGCCTGGCGGAGCGCGGTGCGGATCTGTTTGCCGGGGTTCTGTTCGACCGAGGCGACCATTTCGCCGGCCTTGATCCGGGCCAGGGCCTCGGGGATGGCGTCGAAGCCCAGCACCTTGATCTTGTCGGAACCGAAGCCGGCCGCGCGCACCGCCTCCAGGGCGCCCATGGCCATGTCGTCGTTCAGGCACAGGATCACGTCGGGCGGCGTGTCGTGCATCGAGGTCAGCACGTTCTGGGTGACGGTCAGGGCCTGATCGCGCTTGGAGTTGGCGGTTTGCTCGGCGACGATCTTGAAGGCCGCGCCGCCGGCCGTGAGGCCTTCGTGCACGCCCTTGACCCGCTCGATCGAGCTGGAGCTGCCCGGATCGTTGGTGATCACCACGACGCGCGCGCCGCCCGGATAGGTCTTGACCACCCAGTCGGCCATCGCGCGGCCGCCGGCCACATTGTCGGCCCCGACATGCGGCACGGGCGTCTTGGCCCCGACGATGTTGCGGTCGACCGAGATCACGGCCACGCCCTGTTCGGCCAGCTCATCGGCCGCGGTGGCCAGGGCCTTGGAATCGGTCGGGGCGACGATCACCACCTTTGCGCCCTGCACGGCGGCGGCCTCCAGGTCGGCGATCTGTTTGGACGAGTTGTTCTGGGCGTCCAGCACCTGGACCTTGACGCCCAGCTTGCCGGCCTCGTCCTCGAGTTCCCGGCGCATGGCCACGAAGAAGGGCTGGGAGAGGTCGTTGAAGCTGACCACGATCTCGGCGGCGTTCTGGCCCCCGCGGGCGCAGGCGCCGAGCAGGCCGCCGGCCGCCGCCGTCAGCCCAAGTCCGGACATCAGGCCAAGGAAGCGCCGGCGCGATGTCGGGGTGCGGTTCATGGCGTTTCTCGACTCTCTAATGGCACGTTTATGGGGCGTGAAGCATCGCCCGGTTTTTCTTTGATACAAGAATGGAATATAAATTCCATGTCAAGAACATCAGGGAAGGCGCATTTCATTTCTGCCGCGATGGCGTCGCCAGGGCGCCTTTCGGCGTCCCGTTCCCAGGGGGCTTCGCCCCGGCGCTACAACTTCACGACCTGGCCGGTCCTGGCCGACTGGCCGGCGGCCTCGGCCAGGGCCAGGGCCTCTACGCCGTCGACATAGCCGACCGAGGGCAGGGCCTCGCCGCGGATGATCTGGGCGAAATGGGCCATCTCGCGACGGTAGGCTTCGGCGTAGCGGTCGAGGAAGAAGTTCTGGAACGCGTCGCTGGCCGCGCCAGCCTCGCCCCAGACCGAGACCGTGCTCTCCATGACGTTGTCGGCGCGGACCAGGCCCTTGGCGCCGAACGCCTCGATGCGCTGGTCGTAGCCGTAGCCGCTGCGGCGGCTGTTGCTGATGACGCAGAGCTTGCCCGAGGCGGTGCGCAGGACGATCTTGGCCGTATCGACGTCGCCGGCCTCGCCGATCGCCGGATCGACCAGGCAACTGGCGGCGGCGTAGACCTCGGTCACCGGCTCGTCCAGGAGCCAGCGGGCCATGTCGAAGTCGTGGATGGCCATGTCCTTGAACAGGCCGCCCGACACCTTGACGTAGGCGACCGGCGGCGGGGCCGGGTCGTGGCTGGTGATGTGCACCGTCTCGAGCGCGCCGACGACGCCGGCCGACAGCCGCGCCTTGAGTCCCTGGAAGTTCGGGTCGAAGCGGCGGTTGAAGCCTAGGAACAGCTTCACGCCCTTGCCGCCCAGTTCGCCGGCCGCCGAACGGGCGCGGGCCAGGTCCTGGTCGATCGGCTTTTCGCAGAACACCGCCTTGCCGGCCGCGATGGCCTTGAGGCTGTAGTCGAGGTGGGTGTCGGTGGAACTGGCGACGATGACGCCGGCCACGGCCGGGTCATTCAGGGCGGTGTCGAGATCGGAGACGCTGGCGCCGGTCTCCGTGGCCAGGCCGTCGGCGGCCGCGGCGACGGGATCGACCACGTATTTCAGCCGCAGGCCCGCCTGGCCGGAGACGTTCTTGGCGTGGATGCGGCCGATGCGGCCGGCGCCCAGGATCGCGATGTCGTGCATGGGAACCTTCATAGTCTCAGGAAATCGGGCGGGGCGGGAGCGCGGTCGCGGCGTCTCGTGGCCGGGACGGCGCGGGGCGTGGGCGGAACGGACCCATTCGATCGTCGTTCAGTCGCGTCGCGTCGACCATCACCGCTCCCTGATCCGGCTCGGAACGTGGCCGGGTTTCGCTCTCCTGTATATTGGAACGGAAATTCCCTCTACAGATAAAGTGGAATTTTGCGACGCGAGCGAGGCCTTGGTGTTTGTATGCGGAACGGATATTCTAAACTTGGACCAACTGTGCCGGGGCCGAAATGACCGAAGAGACCATGGCGGCGAGCGCGCCGGCCAGCGCCGATGAACTGAGAACGGCGATCCTGGAGCGCTACGATACGCTCAGCAAGCGCCTGCAGCAGATCGCGCGTTATGTGCTTGATGAGCCCAATGAAATGGCGCTGGAGACCCTGGCGGTGATTTCCGAGCGCTGCGGGGTCCAGCCCTCGGCCATTGTCCGCTTCGCCAAGTCGTTCGGTTATCCGGGCGCGAGCCAGATGCAGCGGCTTTTCCGCGAGGGCCTGCTGTCGGGTCACGCCGGCCTGGGCTACGGCGAACGCGTGCGCCACTTCAACGAGGCGGTCGCCAAGAAGCCCGAGGGCGGGGCCGACGTGCTGTCCGAGTTCGTCGAGGGCAATACCCTGGCCCTGCAGAACCTGAACCAGACGGTCAGCGAGGCGGACATGGCCCGGGCCGTGTCCCTGATCGACAAGGCCGAGACGGTCTATGTGGTCGGTTTCCGCCGCTCGTTTCCCGTCGCCTCGTACCTTGCCTATTCCCTGCAGCAATTGAACAAGCGCACGCTCTTTATTGATGGCGTGGCCGGCCTGACCAAGCAGCAGGTCCAGACCATCGGTCCCAAGGACCTGCTGATCGCCGTCAGCTATCACCCCTATGCGGAAGAGACCGTGCAGGCGGTCGAGATGGCCGGACAGCGCGGGGCCAGGATCCTGTCGATCAGCGACAGTCTGGTCAGTCCGATCGCCAAGCTGGCCAGCATGGTCCTGCACGTGCGCGAATCCGAGGTGAGGACCTTCCGCTCGCTGGCCGCCTCGATCTGCCTGGCCCAGGCCCTGGTGATCGGTTTCGCCTTCACGGCCAGCAAGAAGAAGGCCAAGGCCAACGTCGGCTGAACCATCCGTTCCAGTCTGGGCGAAAATGAAATGGATATTGCGAGTGTTCTGATGTTGGAATATGCGTTTCACATCGCTGGTGGAAAGCCGGCCGCAGAGTAACGTGGAACCCGTATGGCGCAGGACTCCAAGACCCTTGATCTGATCGCCGTGGGCCGTTCCAGCGTCGACCTCTACGGCCAGCAGGTGGGCGGCCGGCTGGAGGACATGGCTTCCTTCGCCAAGTATCTGGGCGGCAGCCCCACCAACACCGCTTCCGGCGGCGCCCGCCTGGGCCTGAAGACAGGCCTGCTGACCCGCGTCGGCGCCGATCACATGGGCCGTTTCATCCGCGAGCAGCTGCAGCGCGAAGGCGTCGATGTCGCCGGCGTGCTGTCCGACCCCGACCGCCTGACGGCCCTGGTGGTCCTGGGCATCCGGGACCGGGTGAACTTCCCGCTGATCTTCTATCGCGAGAACTGCGCCGACATGGCGCTTCAGCCGTCGGACGTCGACGAGGCCTGGTTCGCCCAGGCCGGGGCGGTGTTGATCAACGGCACCCACCTGTCTCAGCCGAACGTCTACGACACCAGCCTGAAGGCGGCGCGCGCGGTGAAGAAGGCCGGCGGTCGCGTGGCCTTCGATATCGACTACCGCCCGGTGCTGTGGGGCCTGACCGGCAAGGACGCCGGGGAGAACCGGTTCGTCGAGAACCAGGACGTCACCCGCAAGCTGCAGGAGGTCGTGGCCCTCTGCGACCTGATCGTCGGCACGGAGGAGGAAATCCATATCCTGGGCGGCTCGACCGACACTATCGCGGCCCTGCGCGCGATCCGGCGAGGCAGTGAAGCCCTGCTGGTCTGCAAGCGCGGCCCCGACGGCTGCGTGGCTTTCCCGGGCGCGATTCCCGATCGCCTGGACCAGGGCGTCAGCGCCCGGGGCTTCAAGGTCGAGGTGTTCAACGTGCTGGGGGCGGGCGACGCCTTCATGGCCGGCTTCCTGCGCGGCTGGCTGCGCCACGAGCCCGTCGAGACCTGCTGCGAGTGGGGCAACGCCTGCGGGGCGATCGTCGTCTCGCGGCACGGCTGCACGCCGGCGATGCCGACCTGGGTCGAGCTTCAGGCGTTCCTGAGCGATCGGGAACGACCGTTCCGGCTGCGCGAGGATGTCGAGCTGGAGCACATCCATTGGGCCACGACCCGCGAGCGCGTCTATGACGAACTGACCGTGCTGGCGGTCGACCACCGCAGTCAGTTCCTCGACCTCATCGCCGAGACCGGCGGCGATCCCGAGCGGATCCCGCACTTCAAGACCCTGGCCCTGCGCGCGGTCCAGCAGGTGGCGGGTCGTGACGAGGCGCGGTTCGGCATGCTCCTGGACGGTCGCTTCGGCTTCGACGCCCTGGCGCAGGCCGCGGATCACGACTACTGGATCGCCCGCCCGATCGAGCTGCCCAAGTCGCGGCCGCTGGAGTTCGAGAGTTCGGCCGACGTCGCCACCGAGCTGACCGAGTGGCCGCTGGACCATGTGGTCAAGTGCCTGGTCTTCTACCATCCCGACGACGAGATCGAACTGCGCGACCGCCAGGAACGCCAGCTGCTGCGCCTGTTCGACGCCTGTCGGAAGACGCGCCACGAACTGCTGGTGGAGCTGATCCTTCCAAGCGACATGGCCAGCGACAGCCATACGGTGGCGCGGGGCATTCGCCGGCTCTACGGCCTGGGCATCCGTCCCGACTGGTGGAAGCTGGAACCGCTGACCGATCCCGCCGCCTGGCGCGAGATCGAGGTCGCCATCACCGAGAACGACCCCCTGTGCCGGGGCGTGGTGCTGCTGGGCCTGTCGGCGCCGGAAGCCGAGCTCCTGGCCTCGTTCGAGGTCGTCGCGCCGTTCCCGATCGTCAAGGGCTTCGCCGTCGGCCGAACCATCTTCTACGATGTCGCCCGCGAGTGGCTGGCGAACCGGATCGACGACGAGGCGGCTGTCGCCGCCCTGGTCGGCAAGTTCAGGGTGCTGGTCGACGCGTGGAGGCGCCTGCGCGGCGCCGCGGAGAAGGCCGCGTAACATGGCTACCGTTCGTCTCACCGCCGCCCAGGCCACCGTTCGCTGGCTCTTGGCCCAGTACGTCGAGACCGGGGAGGGCGAGGTTCCGTATTTCGCCGGGGTCTGGGCGATCTTCGGTCATGGCAATGTCGCCGGCCTCGGCGAGGCCCTCCACGGCGTCCGCGACGTCCTGCCGACCTGGCGCGCCCACAACGAGCAGGGCATGGCCCACGCCGCCGTCGCCTTCGCCAAGCAGTCGCGGCGCGAGCGGGCCATGGTCTGCACCACGTCGATCGGCCCGGGCGCGACCAACATGGTCACCGCCGCCGCCCTGGCCCATGTCAACCGCCTGCCAGTCCTGTTCCTCCCCGGCGACGTCTATGCCAGCCGCCGCCCCGATCCGGTGCTGCAGCAGGTCGAGGACTTCGCCGATGGCGCGGTCAGCGCCAATGACTGCTTCAGGCCGGTGTCGCGCTACTTTGACCGCATCACCAGGCCCGAGCAGATCCTCGACGCCTTGCCGCGCGCCCTGGCCGTCATGCTGGACCCGGCGACCTGCGGCCCCGCGACCCTGGCCTTCTGCCAGGACGTCCAGGCCGAGGCGTTCGACTATCCGGAAGCCTTCTTCGCCAGGCGGGTCTGGCGCATCCGCGCGCCGCGCCCCGATCCGCGCGAGCTGGCCGACCTGGTTTCCCTGATCAAGGCCGCCAAGCGGCCATTGGTCGTGGCCGGCGGCGGGGTGCTCTACGCCCGCGCCGAGGCGGCCCTGGCCGATCTGGTTTCCCGAACTGGACTGCCGGTCGCCGAGACCCAGGGCGGGAAGGGGAGCCTGGCCTGGGATCACCCGCTGAACCTGGGCGCCGTCGGGGTCACCGGCACCACCGCCTCGGTGGCGGCGTCGGAAGAGGCCGACCTGATCATCGGCGTCGGCACGCGCCTGCAGGACTTCACCACCGGATCGCGGGCGCTGTTCGGCGCCGAGGGGCGCAAGCTGGTCCAGGTCAATGTCGCCCCCCATGACGCCCACAAGCACGGCGCGACCGCCGTGGTCGGCGACGCCCTGGCGGTGGTCGAGGGCCTGGCCGCGGCGCTGGATGGCTGGCGCGCGCCTGAGGCCTGGACCGCCAAGGCGACCGGCGGCGTCGCGGGCTGGAACGCCGTCTTCGACGCGGCGACCAAGCCCGACGCCCGGCCGCTGCCGACCGACGCCCAGGTGCTGGGCGCGGTGTGGCGAGCCTCGTCCGACGACAGCGTGGTGGTCTGCGCCGCCGGGGGCCTGCCGGGCGAGCTGCACAAGCTTTGGCGCACGCGCCGCCCGGGCGGCTACCACGTCGAATATGGCTTCTCCTGCATGGGCTACGAGATCGCCGGCGCCGTCGGCGTCAAGATGGCCGCGCCGGCCCGCGAGGTCCACGTGATGGTCGGCGACGGCAGCTACCTGATGCTCAATTCCGAACTCGCCACCTCGGTGATGCTGGGGACCAAGCTGATCGTCACCGTCCTCGACAATCGCGGCTTCGGCTGTATCAATCGCCTGCAGGCGGCCACCGGCGGCGCGGCGTTCAACAACCTGCTGGCCGACACGGTCCACGAGACCCTGCCGGACATCGACTTCGCCGCCCATGCCGCCAGCCTGGGCGCGCGGTCGGAGAAGGTGGGCAGCCTGGCCGAACTCGAGGCCGCCCTGCAAAGGGCCAAGGCCAGCGACCGGACCTATGTCGTGGTCATCGACACCGATCCGACGCCGACCACCGAGGGGGGCGCCTGGTGGGACGTGGCGGTGCCGGAAGTCTCGGTGCGTCCGGCGGTCAACGCCGCCCGCGCCGACTACGAAGACAAGATCAAGCAGCAGCGTACGGGAGACTAGACGCCCATGACCATCCGTTTCGGCGTGAGCCCCATCGCCTGGATCAACGACGACATGCCCGAGCTGGGCGGCGACACGCCGCTGGAGAGCGTTCTGGCCGACTGCCAGGCGATCGGCTTCGAAGGCGTCGAGCTGGGTGGCGTCTTCCCGCGCGACCCGGCGGTGCTGAAGCCGCTCCTGGCCCGCTACGGCCTCGATCTGGTCGGCGGCTGGTACAGCGGCAGCCTGCTCGTTCAGTCGGCGCAGGACGAGATCGCGGCGCTGCAGCCGCATCTCGACCTGCTCAAGGCCATGGGCTGCACGGTCTTCGTTCACGCCGAGACCAGCAACGCCATCCACGGCGACAAGAGCAAGGCGCTGTCGGCGACGCCGCGCCTCGACGCCGAGGGATGGAAGGAGTTCGGCGCGCGGCTGACCCAGGTGGCCGACTACATCCAGGGGCAGGGCCTGAAGTTCGCCTACCACCACCACCTGGGCACCGTGGTCGAGCGGCCCGAGGACCTGGAGGCCTTCCTGGCCCATACCGGCCCGTCGGTGGGCCTGACCGTCGACACCGGCCACGCGGCGCTCGGCGGCCTGGACCCGGTTTCGGTGATCCGCGCCCATCCGGAGCGCGTCGCCCACGTGCACTGCAAGGACATCCGTCGCGAGGTCTTCCAGCAGGTGATCTCGCGGGACGGCGGCAGCTTCCTGGACGGCGTTCTGGCCGGCATGTTCACCGTGCCTGGCGACGGCTATCTGGACTATGCGGCCGTCATGCGGGCCCTGGCCGAGATCAACTATTCCGGCTGGATCATCGTCGAGGCCGAGCAGGATCCGGCGATCGCCAATCCTCGCGAATATGGCGAGGTCGGTCTGGCGACGCTGAAGAGGGAAGCCGCGGCGGCGGGCCTGAGGGCGGCGTGATGAGCAAGCTACTCGTCCGCCCCCACGCGCCCGACGCCGACGGCTCCGTCCTGGAAGTCACCCCCCAGTCGGCCGGCTGGACCCATGTCGGCTTCCAGGTCGTCAAGCTGGCGGCCGGCGAGACCTTCGATGGGGGCGACCCGGTCCGCGAGACCTGCGTCGTGATCATGAGCGGCGCCGCCGAGGTCACCGCCGACGGGGTCTCGTTCGGCAGGATCGGCGGACGGTCCAGCGTCTTCGAGGACAAGGCCCCGGGCGCCGTCTACGTGCCCGCCGCCACCGCCTATGCCGTGACCGCCGTCAATGATGTCGAACTGGCCCTCTGCACGGCCCCCGGCAAGCCCGGCGGCCAGGCCCGACGGATCGCCGAAGGCGACATGCCGCGCGAGGTTCGCGGCAAGGGGACCAACGTCCGCCATGTTCGCAACATCCTGCCCGAGACGGCGCCGGCCGACGGCCTGCTGGTGGTCGAGGTGGTCACCCCGGGGGGGCACTGGTCCAGCTATCCGCCGCACAAGCACGACACCGCCGCCGAGGGCGAGGAGACGGCGCTGGAGGAGACCTACTATCACCGCCTGAACCCGCCGCAGGGCTTCGCCTTCCAGCGCGTCTACACCGACGACCGCAGCCTGGACGAGACGGTCTGCGTGCAGGACGGCGACGTGGTGATGGTGCCGCGCGGCTATCATCCGGTCGGAGCGCCGCACGGCTACGATCTCTATTACCTTAACGTCATGGCCGGACCGCATCGGAAGTGGATCTTCCGCAACGATCCGGCCCACGACTGGATCATGCGGCAAGCGTGATCCCCGACCCATTCGAGAAGGAGCGCGCCATGCGCAGCATTTCCCATTTCGTCGGCGGCCGCGCCGTCGAAGGCGCGTCCGGCCGCTTCGGCGAGGTCTTCGATCCCAACACCGGCAAGGTGCAGGCGCGGGTGGCCCTGGCCTCGGCCTCGGAATTGGACGCCGCCATCGCCAACGCCAGGGCGGCCCAGCCGGCCTGGGCCGCGACCAATCCCCAGCGCCGGGCGCGGGTGATGTTCGAGTTCAAGCGCCTGCTGGACGTCCACATGGACGAACTGGCCGAGCTGTTGTCGTCCGAGCATGGCAAGGTCATCGCCGACTCCAAGGGCGACATCATGCGCGGCCTGGAAGTCATTGAGTTCGCGTGCGGAATTCCGCACCTGCTGAAGGGCGAGTACACCCAAGGCGCCGGCCCGGGCATCGACGTCTACTCGATGCGCCAGGCCCTCGGCGTGGTGGCGGGGATCACGCCGTTCAACTTCCCGGCCATGATCCCCATGTGGATGTTCGGCCCGGCCATCGCCTGCGGCAACGCCTTCATCCTCAAGCCGTCCGAGCGCGATCCGTCCGTGCCGGTGCGCCTGGCGGAGCTGATGATGGAGGCCGGCCTGCCGCCGGGGATCCTGAACGTCGTCCACGGCGACAAGGACTGCGTCGAGGCCATCCTCGACCACCCCGACATCAAGGCCGTCAGCTTCGTGGGCAGCTCGGACATCGCCCAGTCGGTGTTCCAGCGCGCCGGCGCGAACGGCAAGCGGGTCCAGGCCATGGGCGGGGCCAAGAACCACGGCCTGGTCCTGCCCGACGCCGACCTGGACCAGGCGACGGCCGACATCATCGGCGCGGCCTACGGCTCGGCCGGAGAGCGCTGCATGGCCCTGCCGGTGGTTGTCCCGGTCGGCGAGAAGACCGCCGTGGCCCTGCGCGAGAAACTGGTCGCCGCGATCGGCGGGCTTCGGGTCGGCGTCAGCACCGACCACGACGCCCACTACGGTCCGGTGGTCAGCGCCGCCCACAAGGCGCGGATCGAGAGCTACATCCAGATGGGCGTCGACGAAGGCGCCGAACTGGTCGTCGATGGGCGGGGCTTCAGCCTGCAAGGCCACGAGGACGGCTTCTTCGTCGGCCCGACCCTGTTCGACCACGTCAAGCCGACCAGCCGCTCGTACCAGGACGAGATCTTCGGCCCCGTGCTGCAGATGGTCCGCGCCGAGAGCCTGGCCGAGGGGATCGGTCTGGCGTCGCGCCACCAGTACGGCAACGGCGTGGCCATCTTCACGCGCAACGGCGACGCCGCCCGCGAGTTCGCCGATCAGGTCGAGGTCGGCATGGTGGGCGTCAACGTGCCGATCCCGGTTCCGGTCGCCTATCACAGCTTCGGCGGCTGGAAGCGTTCGGGCTTTGGCGACCTGAACCAGTATGGGATGGACGGCGTGCGCTTCTACACACGGACCAAGACCGTGACCCAGCGCTGGCCCAAGGGCGGGGCGGTGCTGGACCAGAGCTTCGTCATTCCCACCATGCGGTGACGGGGCGACGATCGAATATTCGTTCCATTGATCTCAAGCAGGCGTCGGTCGCCCGACCGTGGCGGCGGCGCACGCCTGTTTGTTGGGGCGCTCGGTGCGGCGTGGATTGGCTGGAAAGAAGGCATTAAATTGGTATTATCTGCTCTTGGAGGCGAGATTTACTTATGCATTGGAATTACTTGGGAAATTTTCCAGAATGCGTCTTTCTGGCGAACATATGACCAGTAGAGCCGGCGCCCATGTTTCCATCACCGCAAAATTCCAAGCAAAATAAGGGGTTGTGCGCTTTGACCCTCCTCGGACCCGGCCCTACGGTGCCTTGAGGGCGGCCCAGATAGGTCTCTAAATGGTCTGCTCGAAATGGCCGCGGAGTGCGGCGTCGGAACGGCGCGATCCGTCGCGCTGTCGACTTGAGGGGGATAATTGATGATGCGTACCAAGTTTGCGTCTTTCGCACCGGCCAACAGGCGCAAGACGTTTGTGCTCACCTTGCTGGCCGGTGCCTGCCTGGCCGGCGTCGCTTCAGCTCAGACATCGCCCGCGGCGCCAGCCGCCGCCGACGCAATTGACGAGGTGGTGGTCACCGCCTTCCGCAAGAGCCTGGCGACCGCTTTGGACACCAAGCGCAAGGACATCCGTGTCTCGGACGGCATCTCGTCCGAGGACATCGGCAAGTTTCCGTCGGAAAACATCGCCGAGGCGATCCAGCGCATTCCGGGCGTACAGATCTCCAACATCAACGGCCGCGGCTCGACGATCAGCATTCGCGGACTGGGCCCGCAATATGCGATGACCACGATCAACGGTCAGTCGTTCAAGAGCGCCAACTTCACCGACGGCTTTCGCTATGACGTGATCCAGACCGAACTGGCCTCGGCGATCCAGGTGATCAAGTCGCCGACCGCCGACATGGACGCCGGCGGTCTAGCCGGCACGGTCAATATCGACACCGTGCACCCGTTCGACGTGAAGGGCCGGCAACTGATCCTGGCCGGCAAGCTGCAAAAGCAGAATCTGGCCGATGGCGACCCGACCGCCAAGGCCGGCGCGACCTATGTCGACCACTTCTTCGACGACAAGCTGGGCGTCTTCCTCGGCGCGGGCTACCAGGCGCTGAAGGACCGCGGCGACTACATGTGGATGGACCGCTGGATCGTCAACAGCGGCGTCTATACGCCCGGTCGCCTGCGTTTTCGTCGCATCGATCGCGACACCAAGCGCAGCATGGTCAACGGCGCTATCCAGTTCAAGCCGATCGACACCCTGCAGATCGACATGATCGCGACCTACGCCAAGGACAAGACCACCCAGGACCTGCATCAGCAGGTGTTCCTGTTCACCAGCCCTTCGGCGTCGAACGTGGTCACGCTGGCGTCGGCGAACAACACCGCCACGAAGGTGCAGATCAACAACTTCCGCCTGGAGAACAACCACCAGTTCGAGACCCGGCCGCAATCGACCGGCGCCTTCACCACCAACTTTCATTGGACGGGTTTGGAGAACTGGGATTTCAAGGGCGTCGCGCACTATTCGCGCGGCCACGCGATCTTCAACGAGGAAGCCGCGATCCTCGGCGTTGTTGTTCCGTCGGCGACGCTGGACATCGGCAATCCCAAGAATATCGCCTTTGCGACGTCGAACTCTCTAACCGACGCGTCGCAGTACGCGCCGGCCAACCTGTTCCGGAACAACTATCCGACCGGCGCCTATCGCACGATCGACTCTTATGAAGACGCCGCTCAGCTGGATGTGAAGCGCTACGTCGACTATGGCTTCCTGGAATCGATCGCTTTCGGCGGCAAGTACCGCAAGGAAGTGCTCAAGCGACACGTCAATCGCTTCGACCGTCAGGACACCAACGTGCCGACGGCCTTCGCGCCAAGCCTGACGACCACCGGCATCGCGGTGTCGAACTTCCTGGATGGCGACATGACCATTCCAGGCGCTTGGATCTCGCCGAACATCCAGGCCTATCGCGACGCCCTGGCCAAGGAAGGCTACACGGTCTACGAGGCCTTCGATCCGCAGGGCAGCTACCACGTCAATCGCGACCTGACCTCGGTCTACGCGATGGCCAACCTGAAGGGGGAGATCTTCTCGCTGCCGTTCCGCGGCAATGTCGGCGTTCGCCGGGAAAGCACAGACCAGACGGTCCATGGCTACGTCGCCGGCGCCGCCAACCCGCAGAACACCGAGGTCAAGCTGGTCGCCGGGACCTATTCGACGCCCAAGTCCTACGACAACGTCCTGCCTTCGGCCAATTTCAGCGTCGACCTGACCAACAACCTGCTGCTGCGCTTCGCCGCCGCCAAGGTGCTGGTCCGTCCGATCATCGACTCCAGCAACCAACTGGCCACCACGGTCAGCACCACGACCGACAGCACCGGCCACAAGGTCACCACCGTGGCCCTGGGCCAGGGCTCGCTCAACCCGCTGACCGCCAACCAGATCGATGTCGGGCTGGAGTGGTACTACGGCGACGGCGACGGCCTGAGCGCGGGCTTCTTCAGCAAGAAGGTCAAGAACGGCACCTACACCTCGGTGGTCTGCCCGGCCTCCTACGAAGGCGTCAGCCTGTCGAAGGACGCCAGCGGCGTCTGCGTCTCCGGCGCCGGCGACACCTACTCGATCACCCAGCCCCTGAACGACGCCCGCGAGGTGACGATCAAGGGCTACGAGGTGAACTGGCAGCAGTCGCTGGACGCCTGGCTGCCGATCGAGGGCTTCGGCTTCATCGCCAACTACACCCACGTCAGCCCGGCGACCTCGACCACCGGCTTCAAGCTGGCCAACCTGTCGGAGCACACGGCCAATGGAACGGTCTACTGGGAGAACAAGACCTTCAGCGCTCGCCTGTCGGCCAACTATCGCAGCGCCTACGACCAGACCTCGGTGGAGAGCTTCTTCGCCGGCCCGCTGGGGCACACGGTCGCTTCGCGCACCCAGTTCGACCTGAATCTCGGCTATAACCTCAACGATCATCTGAGCTTCTCGTTCGCGGCGATGAACCTCAACAACGCCGAGGAGAAGGCCTATCTGATCGACAAGAGCCGCTGGCAGATGAGCTCGTCCACCGGACCCAGCTACTACCTGTCTTTCCAGTACAAGATGTAACGTTCAAAGCTTCCCCAAGGCGCCGAACATTCGGCGGAACTGCTGGTCGCCGCCGGACTCCTGGGCGGCGACCAAATTTTTCGGTGGTCCAGATGTCCCGAGACCTGATTTCCATGTGGCCTAGCCCCTCTCGTCGCCAGGCGCTTCAGCAAGCCCTGGCCGCCGTCGCCGCGATGTCGACGCCGTCCCTCGCCGCGGCGGCCGGCGACGACGCGAGCGCGGTCAAGGCGGCTCGGGCGGTGCTCGTTCGCCGTTTCGGTCCGCGCGCCGGCCAGATCGACTTGGCGCTCGCGCCGCGCGCGACGGCGACCGCGCCGCCCTGGTACACGGCAAGGTGCAGGGAGGGGCGGGTTCGCATCAGCGGCGACACGCCGATCGCCTTGACGCGCGGCGCCTACAGCTACCTGAAGTCCATCGGCGCGGCGTCGGTTAGCTGGGAGGGCGATCGGGTGGCGCTGCCGGACCATTTTCCCGACGCCGACATGGGAAGGGTCGCTACCCCCTTCGCCCACCGCGCCTACCTCAACACCTGCACCTACGGCTACACCACGCCCTGGTGGAGCTGGGAACGCTGGACGCGCGAGATCGACTGGATGGCGGTCCACGGGGTCGACATGCCGCTGGCCATGGAGGGCCAGGAGCATGTCTGGCGGGCGCTATGGCGTGAGTTCGGCCTGACCGAGGCGGAACTCGCCGACTACTTCTCCGGACCCGCCTTCACGCCCTGGCAACGCATGGGCAACATCGAGGGCTATCGCGCGCCATTGCCGGGCAACTGGATCGACAAGAAGAAGGATCTGCAGGTCCGGATTCTCGGGCGGATGCGGTCGCTGGGCATGACGCCGATCCTGCCGGCCTTCGGCGGCTACGTGCCCAAGGCCTTCGCCCAAAAGAATCCCAAGGCTCGCATCTATCGGATGCGGCCGTGGGAGGGGTTCCACGAGACCTACTGGCTGGACCCGGCCGACCCGCTGTTCGCCCAGATCGCGGGCCGCTTCCTGGCCCTGTACACCCAGACCTACGGCGCCGGGGCCTACTACCTGGCCGACTCGTTCAACGAGATGCTTCCGCCGATCAGCGCCGACGGCGCGGACGCGCGAGACGCGGCCTATGGCGACGGTATCGCCAACGCCGCCGCGACCAAGACCAAGGTCGAAATCGACCCCGCCGTGAAAGCCAAGCGCCTGGCCGCCTACGGCAAGGCGATCTACGACTCGATCCGCCAGGCCCGCCCCGACGCGGTGTGGGTGATGCAGGGCTGGCTGTTCGGCGCCGACAGCCACTTCTGGGACCCGCCGGCGATCTCGGCCTATCTGAGCCTCGTGCCCGACGACAAGCTGATGGTCCTGGACATCGGCAACGATCGCTATCCGGATGTCTGGAAGAACGCCAAGGCCTTCGGCGGCAAGCCCTGGATCTACGGCTACGTGCATAACTACGGGGGCAGCAACCCGGTCTATGGTGACCTTGGCTACTATCGTCGCGACATGACGGCGATCGCCGGCAATCTCGACACGGGCAAGCTGGCCGGCTTTGGGATGTTCCCCGAGGGGCTGCATAACAATTCGATCGTCTATGAGGCCGTCTACGACCTGGCCTGGGGGGCGGGCCAGGAGTCGCAGTCGGCCTGGCTGTCGACCTACGCCCGGTCGCGCTACGGCCGCACCACGCCAGCGCTGGACGCGGCCATGGACCAGCTGGTGCAGGCCGCCTACGCGACCCGCTACTGGTCGCCGCGCTGGTGGAAGAGCAAGGCCGGCGCCTATCTGTTCTTCAAGCGGCCGACGGCGACGATCGGCGAGTTCCCGGGCCATCCGGGCGACCGCGCCCAGCTGGACGCGGCCGTCCGCGGCCTGGCCGTCCAGGCCGGCGCCTTCGCCGACCAGCCGCTGTTCGTGCTGGACCTGGTCGATGCGGCCCGGCACCTGGCCAGCCTCGAGATCGACGACCAGCTGCAGGTCGCCGTGGCCGCCTATCGCAAGGGCGACGCCGTCGGCGGCGACCGGGCGCGCGGCGCGGTCGCGACCCTGGCGCTGTCGATCGACGCCCTGCTGGGGATCCAGCCCGAGACCTTGGCCACCTGGATCGACGACGCCCGCGCCTATGGCGACACCCCGGCCGACGCCGCGGCCTATGTCGCCAACGCCAAGGCCCAGGTGACGGTCTGGGGCGGGGAGGGCAACCTCAACGACTACGCCTCCAAGGCCTGGCAGGGACTTTATCGCGACTTCTACCTGCCGCGCTGGTCGCGGTTCCTCGACGCCCTGAAGGCGGCGGGGACCGGGCCCTTCGACGAGGTCGCCGTCACCCGCGACGGCGTCGCCTGGGAACGCGCCTGGGTCGCCGCCGACGTCGCCTACCGCCGCCAGCGCCCGGCCGACCCGGTCGGCGGGGTCAAGGCCCTGATCTCCCATCTCGACCAAGCCCGGAACAAGAACGGATGACCAAGCCCGCCGCGCGTTTCCTGTCCCTCGACGTTTTCCGGGGGCTGACGGTCTGCCTGATGATCGTGGTCAACACCGCCGGTCCCGGCGCCAGCGCCTACACCCAGCTGGTCCATGCGCCCTGGTTCGGGTTCACGGCGGCGGACGCGGTGTTTCCCTCCTTCCTGTTCGCGGTCGGCTGCTCGATGGCCTTCGCCTTCTCGCGACCGGCCCCCACCGCCGAGTTCATGGCCAAGGTCCTGCGGCGCGGCGCCCTGATCTTCCTGCTGGGCTTCCTGATGTACTGGTTCCCGTTCGTTCGGAACGTGGACGGTCATTGGACGCTGATCCCGTTTTCGGAAACGCGGGTGATGGGCGTCCTGCAGCGGATCGCGCTCTGCTACGTGCTGGCCGCGTTCGCCGTGCGCTGGCTGTCGCCGCGCCTGATCGTGGTGCTGTCGGTCGTGCTGCTGCTGGGCTACTGGGCGATCCTGCTGACCCTTGGCGACCCGGCCGATCCGCTGTCGAAACTGGGCAACGCCGGCACGCACCTGGACCTTTGGCTCATCGGCCAGAACCACCTCTATCGCAAGGATGGCGGCTTCGATCCCGAAGGCCTGCTGGGAACCCTGCCATCGACGGTCAACGTACTGGCCGGCTATCTGGCGGCGCGGTTCCTGAAGGACACGCCCGCCGCCCGCCGCGCCACGATCCGCATGGCCCTGGCCGGCGCGGTCCTGATCGCCGCAGGCCTCGCCTGGGGGCTGGCCTTCCCGATCGCCAAGAAACTGTGGACCAGCAGCTTTGTCCTGCTGACCGTCGGCATCGACCTTGTGCTGCTGGCGGCCTTGACCGCCGTGCTCGAGGGGCGCAAGCCGAACGTGGCGACGCGCTTCTTCCAAGTCTTTGGCCTCAATCCGCTGGTGATCTACCTGTTCTCGGAACTGTTCATCGTCGCCTTGGGGATGATCGAGGTCGCGCCGGGCATGGGGCCGTACGAGTGGGTCGGGATCCATGTGTTCCAGGCCCTGACGCCGGGCGCGCTGGGCTCCTTGCTGTGCGCGATCGCCTACATGCTGGTCTGCTGGTTGCTGGGCTACGTCATGGATCGCCGCGGGATTGTCGTGAAGCTTTAGGCCAGCGTCTCGCAGGCCGCGCGGAGCAGTTCCAGATCGTCCTCGTCGTGATAGATCGAGAGGCCGATGCGCAGCACGTCGTCGCGCACGTCCACCACGACGTCCCGGGCCGCCAACGCCTGTTTCCACGCTGGCGCTTCAGGATGGCGCAGGGCCAGGAAGCGGGCGTGGGGACCCTGGCCCGGCGGGTTCAACACCACCGCATCCCGTAGCGGGCCCGCCGCGCCCGCGGCGATCCGGCCAAGCAGGTTGCGTTGCAGGTCGGCCACGTGATCGGCGATCGCCGCCGTGGTCAGGCCCTCGGCCTGCAGCATTCGTCCCGCGGCCACGAAGCGATAAAGGCCGGACGGGTCGAAGGTCGCCCCCAGGAAGCGGCCCGCGTCGCGCCCATAGCCCACCCCGCCGGGCGGGCCTTCCAGCTCGCCGAATTCGGCGTACCAGCCGGTCAGGACTGGGCGAGGTCCGAAGCCTCGCGGGGCATGCAGGAAGGCCGCGCCTTCGCCCGCCATGGCGTACTTGTAGCCGCCCGCCAGGTAGAAGACCCGGTCGGCCACCGCCGAGAGGTCGGTCGGAACGGCCCGGAAGCCATGATAGCCGTCGACCGCCACCCACGGCCCTTCCAGCCGCGCCAGGTCGGCAAGCTCCCAGACGCGGTCGAAGACGAGACCCGTCTTGAAGAACACGTGGCTGGCGAAGACCAGGTCGAAAGTCCCGAGGCGCGCGGCGGTCAGGAACCGCTCGGCGAAATCGGGCGCGTCGCTTTCGACCAGGGTCAGTTCGATCTCGCCGGCCTCGACCCAGCGCTGGGCCTGGCGGCGGAACGAATGGAACTCGCCGTCGGTCGACAGGATCCGCACGGGGCGGCGCTGGATCGCCGACAACAGCGCCGTCAACAGGGCGTGGGTGTTGGGCGCGAAGACCACGCTGTCCGACGAGGGCAGGGACAGTTCGCGGGCGACGAGGTCCTGGGCGGCCGGATAGACCCGGCCCAAGGCCTTGTCCCACTTGTGGTCGGCCAGGAGGGCGGCGTCTTCCCAGGCCTCGATCTGGGCGGCCAGGGTGACGTCGGGCCAGAGGTGGTGGCTGTGGGCCGCCATGTGCAGCCGACCCGGCGCGGCCGCCAGGGCTCGCGAGAACAGATCCTTGCGCGCGGCGTTCACAGTCTGGTCCTGAGCGACCACAGTTCGGGAAAGGCTCGCCGGCGCAAGGTGGAGGTCAGATAGGCGACTCCCTCGGTGCCGCCGGTGCCCGGACGGCCGCCGATGATCCGCTCGACGGTCAGCACGTGCTTGTGGCGCCAGGTGACCAGGGCGTCGTCCAGGTCAACCAGCTTCTCGGCCAGCTGGTACAGTTCCCAATAGCGCGAGGTGTCGCGATAGACCTCCAGCCAGGCGGCCTCCACCTCGGGCGAGGGCGCGTAGGTCTGGGCGAAGTCGCGGTTCAGCACCGCGTCCGGCACAGCCAGTCCCGCCTTGGGCAGCTGCGCGATGGCGACGTCGTAGAGGCTGGGCGCCGCAAGGGCCTCCTGCAACTGCGCCAGGGCGTCCGAGCCCTCGGCGTGGAACTTCAGGAAGCTCTGGTCCTTCAGGCCCAGCAGGTATTCCAGGGTGCGGAACTGGTGCGACTGGAAGCCCGAACTGGAGCCCAGCTCGCCCCGGAAGCTCAGATAGTCGGCCGGCGTCATCGTCGCCAGGACATCCCACGACAGGGTCATCACCGTCTGGATCCGCGACACCCGGGCCAGGGCCTTGTAGGCCGGCTCGACATCGCCCGCCGCGATCAGCCGCTTGGCCAGGAGCACCTCGTGGATGATCTCCTTGAGCCACAGCTCCTTGGTCTGGTGGATGACGATGAACAGCAGTTCGTCGTGACGGTCGCTCAACGGCTGCTGGGCCGCGAGCAGTTGATCCAGCGCGAGGTACCGCGCGTAGGTCATGTCCTGGGTCATGAGACGACCCTAGGCGGTTCGCGGCGGCACGTTTGTTCTCGTTTGCGCGGCGACCAAGTTCAGACGCGGAACGATGTTTCGCGGCATCGGCATGGAGCGGAACGAACGCCCGTCCTGGAGGGCGCCAGTCTCGCGGCGAGGCAATCTCTACGAGGCCTGGCGATACGAATCCCGGCCGGCGTTCCAACCCAGATCGCCGGTGCGGGTCATGACGCGATAGCGGACGCCTTCTTCCAGGAAACGAACCCCGGCCTCGATTTCGCTCCGCCAGACCACGGCCGCCCGATGACTGAGGCCCGTCCTGGGATCGACCAATATGACATGGGAGGCGAGGTCCGCGCCTCGGCCGAGGAAGATCCGCGCGCCGCCGCTGGACACGTCGACAAGGCGGCATCGTCGTGCAAGCGCCCCGTCACCGACATAGACCGGGCTGCGGTCGCTGTAGCGGGGATGGCTGCGACGGTCGGCCCCGTCCGAGCAGGAATCGTTGATCGATATCATGGTCCAAACGCTAGGCGCGGATGGTTAATCGGAATTAGCGTCCTGGTTGCGGCGTGTTGTCTCACTCGCCCGCTGGGGAACGCGCCGGGGCTTGACCGCGATGTCCGTGAACATCTGCTATGGTGACCGAAGCGTCGCTGGCCGGCGCACCGGGGTGCGCGTTAAGGCTTCTCATAAGGCTCATGGGGCGAGGGTGCCGTTGACCACTGACGCCAAAAAGGGCTCGCCAATCGGACTTGTGCTGGAGACCGCCCTCGACGCCACGGTCATCATGGGCGCCGACGGGCGGGTGCGAGACTGGAATCGGCAGGCGGAGATCACCTTCGGCTGGTCTCGTCACGAAGCGCTCGGACGGCCGATGGCGGAACTGATCATTCCCGAACCGGACCGGCCAGCCCATGCCGAGGGCTTGCGCAGGCATCTTGAAACGGGCGCTCGGGGCATCCTCAATCGCCGCATCGAGGTCATGGCCACGGACCGCGAGGGACGCGTCTTTCCCGTCGAGCTGTCGGTCTCCCGGATCGACGACGGCGGCGAAATCAGTTTCGTCGGCTTCATCCGCGACATCAGCGATCGCCTGACCGCGCAGCAGGCGCTGAAGATCGAGCGCGATCGCAGCCAGAGCGTGCTGGACAACATGCTCGACGCCCTGGTGCTGATGGACCGCGACCTGCGGGTTCTGCAGGTCAACGAGGCGGCGCTCCGCATGGAGGGACGATCGGCGGAGTCCATGCTGGGCAGGACCCACGAGGAGATCTGGCCTGGCCCCGAGGCCGAGAGGTTGCGGGAAAGGTACAGAGACGTCCTGGCCTCCCAGGTCGCCCTGGCTTTCGAAGAGTCCTGGAGCGATCGGCGCGGAACCATGTGGCTGGAGATCCGGGCCCAGCCCACGCCGGAAGGCGTCGCGGTGTTCTATCGCGACGTCACCAAGCGCAAGACCGCCGAGGCGGTGCTGCGGGACAGCGAGACGCGACTGCGAACCCTGGCCAACGTGGTCCCGGCCATGGTCTGGATGTCTTCGGATCGCGGCGAGGTCGAGTTTCTCAACGACCGGTGGTTCGCGTTCACCGGAACCTCGGCGGAAGCCGACGCCGATCCAGCGGCCTTGCTGCACCCCGAGGACGCCGTTCGGGCTGTCGAAATCTGGGACGCCGCCCTGAAGAAGGGCGAGGGCTTCGAGGCCGAGCTGCGCATACGCCGCGGCGACGGGCAGTTTCGCTGGTTCCTGTCGCGCTCCGAGCCCGTGCGGGATCGGGAAGGCGGCCTGGCCGGGTGGATCGGCGCCAGCATCGACATCGACGACCGGCGCAGGGCGCAGGAGCGCCTGGAGCTGATGGTCAACGAGCTGAACCATCGCGTGAAGAACAACCTCGCGGCCGTCCAGGCTCTGGCCGCCCAGACCTTCCGCGGAAGCCCGTCGTTGCCGGAGGCCCGGGAGGCGTTCACCGCCCGCCTGATGGCCTTGAGCCGGGCGCACGACATCCTGACGCGCCAGCAGTGGGAAGGCGCGCAACTGGCCAAGATCGCCACCGACGTGCTGGCGCCGAACCTGCCGAGCGTCGAGGCGGTGACCCTCGAGGGGCCGCCGGTCTCGCTGGGACCCAACGCCGCCCTGACGCTGTCCATGGCCTTTCACGAGCTTTGCACCAACGCCCTAAAGTACGGCGCCCTCTCGACGCCCGAGGGGCGCGTGACGCTGAGGTGGGCGATGACGTCCCCGGAGATGCTGCGCCTGACCTGGACCGAGCGCGGCGGGCCGAAGGTCTCGCCGCCGACGGCGACCGGGTTCGGATCGCGCCTGCTCACCCGAAGCCTCGCGGCCGAGCTGCGCGGCGTCGTGCGGCTGGACTTCGATGAGGCCGGCGTCGTCTGCACCATCGAGGCGCCGCTGGACCACGGGCGGCTGGGGCCGGCCTCGACCTTGCCGCAGATCACCTGACCTGGCGGATCAGGATCTCCTGGCGTCCGCCGCCGGCCCGACAGGCTTGTTCTAGGGGGGCGGCTCGCGCCGCGTCCGGTCCAGTCGGGCCATGGCATGGAAGATCAGGACGCTGGTCACGACCAGCACGGCGGCCAGGGCAAGCATGGGCGCCAGGTCGCTGCCCGTCGCGTCGCGCACCAGCGGCACCAGGTTCTGGGCGATGAAACCGCCCAGATTGCCGATCGCGTTGATCGCCGCGATGCCGGCCGCCGCCCGCGGTCCGCTGAGGAAACTCGGCGGCAGGCTCCAGAACACCGGCTGGGCCGAGAAGATGGCCGGCGCCGCGATGCACAGCATGGCGAACTTCAGCGCCGCCCCCGGCAGGATCACGCTCAGGGTCAGGGCGACCGCGGCGACCATTATAGGTCCGGCGATATGCCAGGCGCTGGCGCCGTGGCGCGCGGCGTGACGCGGCACGAGCCAGAGGGCGACGGCGACCAGCAGCCAGGGGAGCACATTCACCAGGCCGTTGACGGTGTTGGACACGCCGAACGATTTGACGATGGTCGGCAGCCAATAGCTGAGGCCGTAGGCCCCCAGCGGCATGCCGATATAGAGCCCCGCCAGCAGCAGGACGCGCGGGTCGAAGATCGCCTTCCAGGCGCCGCGATGGTCGTCGACGGCGCCGCCGCGCTCGTGGTCCAGCACCCGGGTCAGCCACGCCTTGCCCGCCTCGGGCAGCCATTTGGCCTGGGCCGGACCGTCCGGCAACTTCCACAGGACGTAAGGCGCCAGCAGGACGGCGGGGGCGCCGGTGGCCAGGAAGACCCATTGCCAGCCGGCCAGGCCCAGCACCTGGTCCAGGTCCAGGAGCAGTCCGCCCACGGCCGACCCCACGGCGTTGGCCACGGCGCTGGCCACCATGAACAGTCCCACCATCCGAGCACGGTGCGCCTGGGGATACCATAGGGTCAGCACGTAGAGCACCCCGGGGAAGAATCCGGCCTCGGTGACGCCGAGCAGGAAGCGCAGCCCGTAGAACATCGCCGCGTTCTGGGTGAAGCCCAGGGCCAGGGTCACCAGGCCCCAGGTGAACATGATCCGCGTGAACCAGACCCGCGCGCCCACCCGGGCCAGGATCAGGTTCGACGGCGCCTCGAACAGGAAGTAGCCGATGAAGAACAGCGACGCGCCCAGGCCGTAGGCGGCTTCGCTGAGGCCCAGGGCCTGCACCATCTCCAGCTTGGCGTAGGAGACGTTCTGGCGGTCGATGTAGGCGATCAGGTACATCAGGCAGAACAGCGGCATCAGCCGCGCGGTGATCCGTCCGACCGTCGCCTTCTCCATTCCGGCCTCGGCGAGTTCAGACATGAGGGCGTGCTCCGTTGATCCTGGCGTCCGGCCCGGTGTCGATGCGACGTGGCGGGGCTGTGGACTCCCGCCGGATCAGGGCGTGGTCCAGGACATGGTCGGCCGCCACGCCGCCGTCGGGCGCCGACGCGCGCAGGGCGCGGATCAGCCGATCCAGCGCCACCGCCGCCATCTGCCGCACCGGCTGGCGCACGGTGGTCAGCGGCGGCCAGAGCGTGGTGGCCACCGTCGCGTCGTCGAAGCCGACCACGGTCAGGTCGCGCGGCACGTCGAGGCGCCGGCGGTGGGCCACGGACACCGCCGCGGCGGCCATGTCGTCGTTACTGGCGAAGATCGCGGTGGGGAGGGGGGCTGAATCCAGCAGTTCTTCGGCGGCCCGCAGGCCTGAATCATAGGTGAACGCGCCCTGGGCCAGGACCAGTTCGGCGCCCTCGACGGCGGCGACCGCAGCGCGAGCGCCCTCCAGGCGCTCGGCGCTGGCGGTCTGGTCGGGGTTTCCGGCGATGAAGCCGATCCGTCGATGGCCCAGGCCCAACAGATGCTCGGTCATCGTCCGGCTGGCTTGGCGGTCGTCGATGCGGACATTGATCGCGTCGCTCGCCGGACGGCCGGCGGCGACCACCGCGACGGGCAGGCCGGCGGCCCGAAGGACGTCGCGAACGGCGGCGGATTCCCCCAGGGGCGGCGCCAGGACCACGCCCTGGACACCGGAGGCCAGCAGCCTCTCCAGTTCCGCCTGGGCGGGAGGATGGCCGCTCTCGCCGCGCGCCAGGATCAGGCGGGCCCCGGCGTTGGTGGCCTCTTCGAACACCCCCACCAGGAAGTCGCTCATGAAGGCGGCGCTAGGATTGGAATAGATCACCCCGATCCGCAGCTCGCCGGCCATGACCAGGTTTCGGGCCGCCAGGTTGGGCGCGTAGCTCAGCTCCCGGATCGCCGCCTGCACGGCCTTGCGCGTCGTCTCCCGGACGCTGGCTCCGTCGTTGATGACCCGCGACACCGTCATGCGCGAGACGCCCGCCCTCTGCGCGACATCGACGATGGTGGCGCCCCGGGGGCGGTCTGGTCTGTTCAAGGGGTAACCTTCCCGGCGTCCGCCGGCGACGCGGCGGCGATCTGGTCCGACCGTCGCGCTCGAGTCTTCGGTGCAAGTCCATAGGGGCGTGGCGCGCCCATTCGCGCAAGCTCCGGTCGATCCCGGGCGAAAGCCTGGCTTGGGTCGGAGGCCGAAGTCGCCATGGCCATAGCCTGGCCGCCTTCCGGCGAACGCTGACGCCGCGCCACCGGCTTACTGGGCTTCCGCCCGTGACCTGAAGCTCATCGTTCGGGCCGCGATCGCCGCCTGAGTGCGGTTGTGCACGTTGAGTTTGCGCATGACGGCCGTCATGTGCGCCTTGACCGTGGCCTCGGCGATCCCGAGGTCGAAGGCGATCTGCTTGTTGAGCCGCCCGGAATTGACCCCTTCCAGGACCTTCATCTGGGTCGGCGTGAGCTCGCAAAAACCGACGTTCAGGTCCCCGTCGGCGTCGCGTTGTTTCATCCCGGTCATGTTCACCCCTGCCATTTTCCTCTCCTGACCAGCCGTTCTGCCACGGCCGGGCTCCGCCTTGATCGGTGCGCCAGTCTTCGCCGGCGGCGGTTCGTGTTCAGCGAACTTAGTGATATTAGTTGGACAGATTCAAGTGAGCTGGTCAATGTTAGCGTGCACAAATCTGATTTTTAGGTTCTCTGGGAAAAGCTGTCATACAGGTTTGTGGTCGCGTCTCTGCGGACGCAGAGGTGAGCCGGGAGGGGCAATGCGGAATTTGCGGGTCTCGGCGCGGTCGATCGGCTGTCGCGGGCTCGCCGCTGGCGGCGACGGAAGCGGTCGTCCCCGTCGCCGGCGCGCCGGCTGTGCTGGCCGGCAGCCGTTTTTTATGAAACTTCAAAGCGTGACCGCGCCACGACGGTCGCGTGGGAGATCCATGGGATGAGCCAGGGCCGCCTAGCCGACCGGGCCTATACCGCCATCGTCGAGATGATCAACACCGACGGCCTGGCGATCGGCGATCGCTTGCCCTCCGAGGCGCGCCTCGCGGAGACGTTCGGCATGTCGCGCACGATCGTGCGCGAGGCCCTGGTGCGGCTGGCCGCCGACAGCATTACCGAGGCCCGCCGCGGGGCAGGGTCCTTCGTCAAGAACCGCCCCTCCGACAAGCTGGGCGCCTACATGCCGCTCTCCGAACTGCCTTCGACCCTGGGCAGCTACGAGGTGCGCTTCGTGCTCGAGGCGGAGGCGGCGCGCCTGGCGGCGGCGCGGCGTTCGGCCGAGGAGATGGCCGGTATCGAGGAGGCGCTGTCGAAGCTGCGCGAGGCGCTGCTGTCGAACGCCCCCGCCCATGCCGAGGACATGGAGCTGCACCGCCGCATCGTGCAGGCCACCGCCAATCCGGCCTTCCTGGTCACGTTCGAGGCGTTGCAGCCTGATGTCGACCGGATCATGCGGGCAGGGGTCGACATCTCGCGCTCGCGGCCGCCGGAAGCGATCGCCGAGATGATGCGCGAGCACGAGATGATCGTCGAAGCGATCCGCGCCCAGGATGGCGACGGCGCCGCCCTGGCCATGCGCTGGCACCTTTCGCGCGGACGGAAGCGGCTAATGCCCTGAAGCGCGCGCCGCGCCGCCGGCCTGACGCGCGTCGATTTCCAGCCAGGCCTGCGCCAGGTCGCACAGCCGCTCGGGCGGCGCGGCCGCGTCCAGCGTGAAGATCGCCTCGTCGGCGCCAGGGCGCTCGAGTGTGGCCAGCTGGCTCTCCAGCAGGCTGGCGGGCATGTAGTGGCCGGAACGGCGGGTGAGCCGCCGCAGGAGTTCGTCCTGGCCGGCGTCCAGCAGAACGAAACGGGTGGGAGCCCCGATGGCGGCGCGCAGGCGTTCGCGATAGCCGCGCTTCAGCGCCGAACAGGCCGCCACGACCCGCCCGCCCGAGGCGACGGCCTCGCCGATGGCTAGGCCCAGGCGATCGAGCCAGGGCCAGCGGTCGCCATCGTCGAGGGGGTGGCCCGCGCTCATCTTGGCCACCGCTCGCGCGTCGTGAAAATCGTCGCCTTCCAGGAACGGGCAGTCCAGCCTGCGGGCCAGCAGGGCGCCGAGCGTCGATTTACCGCTGCCGCTCACGCCCATGGCGATGACGGCGAGCGGCGCTGGGCGGGGTGGCGACGGCAAGCGGCTTCCTTGAAAGCTGGCCGGCCTGTCGAAGGACCGACAGGCTGACCGCACGGTTCAGCCGGGTTCTAGCGGGCCGCTGACGGGGCGTAACTACGACCATGGTCGAGGATGGCCGGCCTGGGGCGATTTCCTTATCGATAAGGGATCGCGACAGGGAGAACGGCATGAGAGCGGTCCTTTTGGCGGTGTTCCTGGCGGTCTCGACCCCGGCCCTGGCCTCCACCAGTTCCGTTCTGCTCACCGCGCCGGACGATCCGCGGGCGATCACCGTCAAGGCCGTGGGCGATGGTCGGGCGGACGACACCCAGGCCGTTCAGCAAGCCATCGACGCCGCGCGGGACAAGACCGGCCATGGCCTGGTCTTCCTACCGTCGGGGCGCTATCGGCTCAGCCGCAGCATCCTGGTCCCGCCGGGCGTGCGCATCTTCGGCGTGGGCGCGACCCGGCCGGTCTTCGTGCTGGGTCCCAACACGCCGGGCTTCCAGAAGGGCGTCGGCACGCTGATCGTGTTCACGGGCGGCGACCAGTACGGCGTCGGCGCCATCCCCGTGCCCGTGCCGACCGTGGTCCCGCCGACCGACAAGGTGCGCGACGCCAATTCCGGCACCTTCTATTCGGCGCTCAGCAATGTCGATGTCGAGATCGGCGAGGGCAATCCCGCCGCCGCGGCGGTCCGGTTCCGCATGGCCCAGCACGCCTTCCTCAGCCACATGGACTTTCGCTTGGGTTCGGCCTTCGCCGGCGTCTACCAGGCCGGCAACATCATGGAGGACGTCCACTTCCACGGGGGGCGCTACGGCATCGTCACCGAGAAGACCTCGCCGGCCTGGCAATTCACCCTGATCGACTCGACCTTCGACGGACAACGCGACGCGGCGATCCGCGAGCATGAGGTCGACCTGACCCTGGTCAATGTGGCCATCAGGAACACGCCGGTCGGAATCGAGATCGACCGCGGCTACAGCGACAGTTTGTGGGGCAAGAACGTCCGCTTCGAGAACGTCTCCAAAGCCGGCGTCGTCATCTCGGCCGAGGACAATGTCTTCACCCAGGTCGGGTTCGAGAACGCCGTGGCGACCAACACCCCAGTGTTCGCCCGGTTTCGCGATAGTGGCAAGACCGTCGCCGGCAAGGGGCGCGCCTACAAGGTGGCCTCGTTCACCTACGGTCTGACGCTGCCGGGCCTGGGCCAGATGGGCGAGTACAAGACCGACGTGGCCATGACCGCGCTTGCGGCCTTGCCGGCGGTTTCGGCCCCGGCGCTGCGCGCCTTGCCGCCGGTCGCCGACTGGACCAGCGTCAAGACCCTGGGCGTCAAGGGCGACGGCCAGGCCGACGACACGGCCGCCCTGCAGAAGGCGATCGACACCCATCGCGTGCTCTACCTGCCGACCGGCTTCTACAAGGTCACCGACACCCTGGAGCTGCGGCCCGACACGGTGCTGATCGGCCTGCATCCGGCCGTGACCCAGCTGGTGATCCCCGACGACAATCCGCGCCACGCCGGCGTCGGGCCGGTCGCGCCGGTGCTGGAAACGCCGAAGGGCGGCGACAACATCCTTTTCGGCCTGGGGATCTTCACCGGACGGGTCAACCCCCGCGCCTCGGCGCTGCTGTGGCGCTCGGGCGCGGACTCCCAGGTGACCGACGTCAAGATCATGGGCGGCGGCGGCACGCCCACCATGGACGGCAAGCCGCTGGGCGCGGCCCAGGCGCGCAGCGGCGACCCGGTGGCCGACGGCCGCTGGGACGGGCAGTACCCCAGCATCTGGGTGACCGACGGGGGCGGCGGCACGTTCGCCAATGTCTGGAGTCCCAACACCTTCGCTTCGGCGGGGTTCTACATCTCCGACACCAGCACGCCGGGCCATATCTACGAGGTGTCGGTCGAGCACCACGTGCGCAACGAGTTCGTGCTGGACAACGTCCAGAACTGGGAGTTCCTGGCGCCCCAGACCGAGCAGGAGGTCGGCGACGGCCCCGACGCCGTCTCGCTGGAGGTGCGCAACTCGCGCAACATCCTGTTCGCCAACTATCACGGCTATCGCGTGACGCGGTCGTACCATCCGGCCGAGACGGCGGTGAAGCTGTTCAACTCGTCCGACATCCGCTTCCGCAACGTCCATATCAACGCCGAGAGCGGCATCGCCCTCTGCGACGAGATCGGCTGCGGGACCTATCTGCGGGCCAGCAAGTTCCCGTTCGAGAACGCGATCCAGGACAAGACTAGCAAGCTGGAAGTGCGCGAGCGCGAGTTCGCGGTGCTCGACGTCGCCGGCAAGGCCTCTCCGGCGCCCGCCAGCGAAGGGAAGGTCCAGAAACTGGAAAGCGGCTTCTGGTCGATTTCCGGCGCGGCGGTCGGAGCCGACGGTGCGCTCTATTTCGTCGAGAAGCGTTTCCAGCGGATCTATCGCTGGACCAGGGCCAAGGGCCTGGAAGTAGTGCGCGACCATTCGCTGGACCCGACCAACCTGGCCGTGGACCGCTCGGGAAACCTTCTGGTGGTGTCGTCATACGGACCGCAGGCCTCGGTCTATTCGATCGACCCCGACGGTCCCAAGGACCAGATGACGCTGATCGCGCCGACGCCGTCGGCCGCGCGGCCCGGCGCGAAGACTCTGCTGCCGGTCAACTGGTGGAACAACGGCGAGTTCAGGGACCAGTACGATCCGGCCACCGGCCAGTTCACCACCCTGGCCGAGATGTTCGCCCGCGACGTCGGCGCGCCCAAGGCCCAGGACTACGTCTCGCCCGACGGCAGCCTGTCGCTCCCGGCTTTCCGGGTGTGGCGGCAGGGGCCGCCCGACCACGTCGGCTGGCGCTGGGCCGACAGCCTGCAGGCCCACGGCCTGATCGGCGGGGCCGTCGGCGAGCGGGTCTTCGTCACCAACGAGTCCGAGGGCAAGACCTACAGCGGCCAAGTCGGGCCCGGCGGGACGCTGACCGACCTGAAGGTGTTCGCCAACCGGGGCGGCGAGAGCGTCGCGGTCGATGGTCAGGGACGGGTGTTCGTCGCCAATGGCCAGATCTTCCAGTACGAGCCCGACGGGCGGCTGGCCGGCCGCATCGATGTGCCCGAGCGGCCGCTGCAACTGATCTTCGGCGGGGAGGGCGGCAAGACCCTGTTTGTCCTCACCCATCATTCGCTCTACGCCGTGACGCCCTGACCAAGGCCCACAGTCCGAAAGGCTGCTCATGAAAAGCTGGTTCGTCGCGTCGTGCGCCGCCCTGATCGCCCTGTTCGCGGCGGCGAGCGGGCCGGCGGCGGCCTCGGTCTCGGTCTTCGCGACCGCGCCCGACGATCCGGCCGCCGTCGTGGTGCGGGGCCAGGGCGACGGTCGCGCCGACGACAGCGCCGCCCTGCAGGACGCGATCGATGCGGCCGCGGCCAAGCCGGGCGGCGGTCTGGTCTTCCTGCCTTCGGGCCGCTACCGCATCAGCAGGACGCTCTTCCTGTGGCCGGGCGTGCGGATGTTCGGAACCGGCGCCACGCGTCCGCGGATCCTGCTGGGCGACGCGACGCCGGGGTTCCAGAAGGGCGTGGTCAACATGGTGATCTTCGCCGGCGCCAAGCCCGACCCGGCGCGCCGCGTACCGTTCCCGCCGCCGGGCACCGTGCCGTTCAACAAGGACGTCGCCGACGCCAATTCCGGCACCTTCTATTCGGCGATGAGCAATGTCGATTTCGAGATCGGCAAGGGCAATCCGGCGGCGACGGCGATCCGCTTCCACGCCGCCCAGCACGCCTATCTCAGCCATATGGACTTCGACATCGGCTCGGGCCTGGCGGGCCTGTACCAGGTCGGCAACCTGGCCGAGGACCTGCACTTCAAGGGCGGGCGCTACGGAGTCCTGGCCGAGAAGACCTCGCCGGCCTGGGGCTTCGTGCTGCTGGACTCGACGTTCGAGGGGCAGCGCGACGCCGCCATCCGCGAGCATGAAGCCGGCCTGACCCTGGTCAATGTGGCCATCCGGAACACGCCGGTCGGGATCGACATCGATCGCGGCTACGGCGACTGGCTGTGGGGCAAGGACGTCCGCTTCGAGAACGTCTCCAAGGCCGCCGTCGTCATCTCCAACGAGAACAATGTCTACACCCAGGTCGGTTTCGAGAACGCGGTCGCCGCCGACACCCCGGTGTTCGCCCGGTTTCGCGACAGCGGCAAGACGGAGACGGGCAGGGGCCGCGCCTATCGGGTCTCGTCGTTCACCCACGGCCTGACGCTGCCGGGCCTGGGCCGGATGGGGACGTACAGGACCGAAATGAAGGCCGAGGCCCTTCCAGCCCTGCCGGCGCGGCGCGCGCCGGCGATCCGGGCCCTGCCTGCCCTGTCCGACTGGGCGAACGTGCGGGCCCAGGGCGCCAAGGGCGACGACGCCACCGACGACACCGCCGCCATCCAGAAGGTCATCGACACCCACCGCGTCGTCTACTTCCCGACAGGCTTCTATCGGGTCACCGACACGCTGAAGCTCCGGCCCGACACGGTGCTGGTCGGCTTGCATCCCAGCCTCACCCAGATCGTGCTGCCCGATGGAACGCCCGGCTATCAAGGCGTGGGCGCGGCCAAGGCGCTGGTCGCCTCGGCCGCCGGGGGTGACAACATGGTTTCGGGCCTTGGCCTCAACACCGGCGGGGTCAATGCGCGCGCCACGGCCCTGCTGTGGACGGCGGGCGCCAATTCTCTGGTCGAGGACGTCAAATTCCAGGGCGGCCACGGCACCAACCTGTACGACGGCGCGCGGTTCAATCCCTACAACGCCAACGCCACGGCCGACCCCGACCCCGCCAAGCGCTGGGCGGGCCAGTATCCCAGCCTGTGGGTGACCAACGGCGGTGGCGGGACCTTCGCCAACCTCTGGAGCCCCAGCACCTACGCCTATTCCGGGATCTACGTGTCGGACACCCAGACGCCCGGCCATGTCTACCAGGCCTCGGTCGAGCATCACATGCGCACCGAGATCAGCCTCAACCGCGTCGCCAACTGGGAATTCCTGGCGCCGCAGACCGAGGAGGAGGCAGGGGAGGGCGAGGACACCGTCTCGCTGGAAATCCGAGACTCCCACGACATCCTGCTGGCCAACTATCATGCCTATCGCGTCACCCGGACGCGCAAGCCGGCGGCGGCGGCGGTCAAGGTCTACAACTCGCGGGACATCCGCTTCCGCAATGTGGCGGTGAACGGCGAAAGCGGCTTTGCGACCTGCGACGAGGACGGCTGCGCGACCTTCCTGCGCCTGACCAAGTATCCGTACGAGAACGCGATCCAGGACGTCACCAGCGGGCTGGAGGCGCGCGAGCGCCAGTTCGCCGTGCTGGACCTGGTCGCCGATCCCCCTCCAGTCGAGCCTTCGACCTACCCCGCCGGCGCGCGGGTGGAGAAGCTCGCCGACGGTTTCTTCTCCCTGGGCGGCGGCGCCGTGGACGCGGCCGGGACGCTCTATTTCACCGACCGCCGCCACCAGCGCATCTACAGCTGGTCTGACGAGCGTAAGCTGTCGATCGTGCGCGACAATACGCTGGACCCGGTCAACCTGGCGGTGGACGCGTCAGGGAACCTGCTGGTGCTGTCGTCGGACGGCCGCAACGGTACGGTCTACAGCTTCAAGCCCGGCGCTCCCGACGCCGAGGTTACGGTGATCGCGGCGACCCCGGCCGCCGCCCACCCGTCGGCAGCTACTGTGCTGCCTGTCAACTGGTGGAACAACGGCGAGTTCAAGGACCAGCTCGATCCGCAGACCTACCAGTTCACCACCCTGGCCGAGATGTTCGCCCGCGACATGGCGCTGCCCAAGCCCAAGGCCTACGTCTCGCCCGACGGCAGCCTGGCCCTGCCGGCCTATCGCGTCTTCCAGCAGGGTCCGTCCGACTTCCGGGGGCTTCGCTTCTCGGACGCGCTCGACACCTACGGCTTCACCACGGCGAAACCGGGTCAGCGAGTGTTCGTCGCCAACAGTTCGGAGAACAAGACCTATAGCGGACGGGTCGGCGAGCAGGGGGCGATCACGGACCTGAAGGCCTTCGCCGATCGCGGCGGCGAGAGTGTCGCCACGGACGGGGAAGGGCGGGTCTATGTCGCCAACGGCCAGGTGTTCGTCTACGCCCCGGACGGGCGCGAACTGGGGCGCGTGGACATCCCGGAGCGACCGCTGCAGCTGGTCTTTGGCGGTCCGGACAAGCGGACCCTGTTCGTCCTGACCCACCACGCGCTGTACGCCGTTCGGCGCGACTAGGCTGGGCGGAGCGCTCTCGACGCGGCCGTTGCCGAGCCGCCGATCGCCCGACGTACGACCATGGTCGTAATGGTTCACGCCTCTTTTGTCTGACAGTTTTCCCGCAGGCCATCGTCGATGGACTCAACGAAAAACGGGAGGCAGCGGGATGCGTGGTGTCGGACCATCCTTTTTGAGCGCTTTGTTCGCGACCAGCGCGGTCGCGGTGTTCCTATCGGCGGGAACCGCCAGCGCGCAGACCGAGCCAGCCCCGGCGCCGACGGACCCTGCCTCGGCCACGGCCCTGTCGGAAATCGTGGTCACGGGCACCCGCATCCGGTCCACCGGCTTCACCGCGCCGACGCCGACCCAGGTCCTGGGCCAGGCCGACCTGGAGCGCGCCGCCCAGCCGAACATCTTCACGGCCATCACCCAGCTGCCGTCGTTGCAGGGCTCGAGCGGCGCGACCACGGGCACGTTCAGCACCTCGAGCGGCCAGCAGGGCCTGTCCTCGTTCTCGCTGCGAGGCCTGGGCACCATCCGCACCCTGACCCTGCTGGACGGCCAACGGGTCGTGCCGGCCAATGTCACGGGCGTGCCGGACATCAGCCTGTTCCCGCAACTCTTGGTCGAGCGGGTCGACGTGGTCACCGGCGGCGCCTCGGCCTCCTACGGCTCGGACGCCGTCGGCGGCGTCGTTAACTTTATCACCAACAAGAAGTTCGAGGGCTTCAAGGCCAACGTGCTCACCGGCGTCACCACCTATGGCGACAACCACCAGTGGCTGGCCCAGGTCGCCGCGGGCAAGAACTTCATGGAGGACCGCCTGCACGTGCAGGTCAGCGGCGAGTACGACTGGGAAGAAGGCGTGCCGGCGGGCGGCTTCGGCGAGGATGCGCCCGGCAGCCGCGACTGGTACACCACCGCCACCCTGGTCAACCGCGGGGTCACCAACGACGGCTCGCCGCAGTACCTCTATCGCGAGCACGCCCAGGCCTATCAGTACACCAAGTACGGCCTGATCAGCAGCGGCCCGCTGCAAGGCACGGCCTTCGACATCAGCGGCAATCCGTTCCAGTTCCAGTACGGCTCGAACGGCGTGCCGACCAAGGCCTCGACCGGTCCGACCGTCGGCCAAGTCGTCGGCTGCTACACGAACGGCGGCTTCTGCGTCGGCGGCGACCTGTCGGGCAATGTCGGCGTCGGCACCTCGTTGCAGTCGCGCCTGAAACGCATGAACGCCTACACCCGCGTGGGCTTCGATCTGGACGCCAACAACGAGATCTACGCCACCTTCAACGCCGCCCGCGTGGAGAGCTCCAACCAGCCCAATCCGGGCGCGGCCACGACCGGCCTGACGATGTCGTGCGCCAACCCGTACCTGCCGGCGTCGATCGTGGCGGCCTGCGCCGCCAACGGCGTCACGACCTTCGGTTTCGGCACCAGCAACGCGCTGCTGCCGCGCAACATCTCGGTCCATCCCACGCGGACCCAGTATCGTGGCGTCATCGGGGCAGACGGCAAGTTCAACGCCCTGGGCAAGGAATGGCGCTACGACGCCTATTACGAGCACGGCGAGAACACGACGAACATCCACGTTCGCGACATCCTGCTGATGCCGCGCTATCGCGCGGCCGTTCAGGCCGTCACGGTAAATGGCCAGATCGTCTGCGCCGACCCGATCGCGCGCGCCAACGGCTGCGTGCCGATCAACATCTTCGGCGGTCAGCGGCCAAGCGACGCCGCCCTGGCCTACATCACGCCCGAGAACGGCCCCTACCAGCACTCGGTGCAGAAGCAGGACGTCGCCAGCATCAACTTCAGCGGCGAGCCCTTCTCGCTATGGGCCGGCCCGATGTCGCTGGCGTTCGGCGGAGAGTGGCGCAAGGAGCAGTACCACGTCCAAGGCGACCCCTACGGCGACGGCAATACGGACTCTCCGAACACCGCCGACTATCCGGCCGACCCGGTTCTCAACCCGGCCGGCGCCAATTGGTTCGCGGGCAACTATCACTCCGGCGCCGGCAAGTACTCGGTGAAGGAAGCCTATGCGGAAGTGAACATTCCGCTGGTCAATTCGGAGGCCGCCGGCAAGGCCAACCTCAACATGGCCGGCCGCTGGACCGACTACAGCACCTCGGGCACCGTCTACACCTGGAAGGTCGGCGCCACCTGGGACACGCCAATCGATGGCGTCCGCCTGCGGGCCGTCACCTCGCGTGACGTCCGCGCGCCGAACCTGTCGGAACTGTTCGCCGCGCCGGTGACGACGACGCTGCCCAACTTCACCATTCCCTCGCCCGGCACGCCCCCGCCCGGCCAGCCCGCCAGCGGCTCGCTGACGGCTTTGCAGAATGTGGTGGGCAACCCGAATCTGAAGCCGGAAATCGCCAAGAACGTGACCATCGGCGCGGTGCTCTCGAACCCGAAATGGCTGCCGGGTTTCAGCGTTTCGGTCGACTGGTACAACATCGTCCTCAATGGCGGCATCTCCAGCCTGGGCGCTCAGCAGATCGTCACCTTCTGCTATCAGGGCCTCACCCAGTTCTGCGGCGCCTTCAATCTTGCCCCTTCGGGCGGCGTGACGCCGTTCATTAACTCCCAGACGTTCAACCTAGCCTCGATCAAGACCAGCGGCTTCGACATCGAGAGCAGCTACCGCTTCGAGCTGCCCAGCGTGCCTGGCCGCTTCACGATCCGCGGCCTGGCGACGAACACGCACAAGTTCGTCACCAATCCCGGCATCCCCGGGGCGGTCGCCGTCGACTCGGCCGGCCAGAACTCCGGCGCCACGCCGGACTGGAAGGTCCTGGCCATCCAGTCCTGGGAGACCGACCGCTTCGCCCTCAGCGTACAGGAGCGCTGGTTCAGCGACGGCAGGTTCGGCGGCACGACCACCGAGTACGTCGAATGCAAGCCCGGCAGTTGCCCGGTCTCGACCGGCAGCCGACCGACCATCGACTACAACCACATGAGCGGCGCGACCTATGTCGACGTCAGCGCTTCGTACAAGTTCGGCAACGGCCTGCAGCTCTACGGCAAGGTCGACAACCTGCTGAACCGCGACCCGACCCCGTCGCCCCAGACCAACACCGGCCTGGACGCCAACCCCGCGCTCTACGACCTGCTGGGCCGGTTCTATCACGTCGGCCTGCGCTACAGCTTCTAACTCCAGTCGCCTATCACCTCCCCCTGGGCGACCACCCGGGTCGGCACGGCTCCCCCGCCGGTCCGGCCCGGGTGTCTTCTCTTGACCGCTTCGACCCTCGTTTCCGGACGGGAATAGGGAAGGGCGCCCGCCAAGCTGGCGGGCGCCCCGGGGCCATCTCGTCCCTCCCGAAACGCGTCAGTTCAGGTCAAGCCGATCGGCGTTCATGACCCTGTTCCAGGCGGCCACGAAATCCTTCACGAACTTGGCTTGGGAGTCGGCGCAGGCATAGACCTCGGCGAAGGCCCGCAGCTCGGCGTGCGAGCCGAAGATCAGGTCAACGCGAGTGGCGGTCCACTGCGGCTGGCTGCTCTTGCGATCATGGCCGGCGAAGGCGTTGACGGCCGTCGGACTCCAGGTCGTGCCCATGCTGAGCAGGTTCACGAAGAAGTCGTTCGTCAGGACGCCCGGGCGGTTGGTGAAGACGCCGGCCTTGGACCCGCCGGCGTTGGCGCCCAGAACCCGAAGGCCGCCGACCAGCACAGTCAGCTCCGGCCCCGAGAGCCGCAGCAGTTGCGCCCGGTCCACCAGCGCCTCTTCGGGCGCCATGAACTGGAGACCCTCGCGGCGATAGTTGCGGAAGCCGTCGGAGAGGGGCTCCAGCGGCGCGAACGAGTCGGCGTCGGTCTGCTCGGCCGAAGCGTCCATGCGCCCGGGCGTGAAGGGAACCTCCACCGGCGTGCCCGCGTCCGTGGCCGCCTTCTCCACCGCGGCGCCGCCGCCCAGGACGATCAGGTCGGCCAGCGAGATCTTCTTCCCGCCGCCGGCCGAAGCGTTGAACTCCGCCTGGATCGCCTCCAGCGTCGCCAGCACCTTGGCCAGGGTCGGCGGGTCGTTCACCTCCCAGTCCTTCTGCGGGGCGAGGCGGATGCGCGCGCCGTTGGCGCCGCCCCGCTTGTCGGAGCCGCGGTAGGTCGAGGCCGACGCCCAGGCGGTCGAGACCAGCTCCGCCACGGTGAGCCCCGAGGCCAGGATCTTGGCCTTCAGCGCCGCAATGTCCTGGGCGTCGACCAGCGGGTGGTCCACGGGCGGGATCGGATCCTGCCAGATCAGCGTCTCCTGCGGGACCAGCGGGCCCAGATAGCGCCCGATCGGCCCCATGTCGCGGTGGGTCAGCTTGAACCAGGCGCGGGCGAAGGCGTCGGCGAACTGGTCGGGGTTCTCGTGGAACCGGCGCGAGATCTTTTCGTACGCGGGGTCGAAGCGCAGGGCCAGGTCCGAGGTCAGCATTCTCGGACGCTGCTTCTTCGACGGATCGAAGGCGTTCGGTATGTCGGCCTCGGCGTCCTTGGCTTCCCACTGGTGGGCCCCGCCAGGACTTTTGGTCAGCTCCCACTCGAACTTGAAGAGGTTGTCGAAGAAGTGGTTGCTCCACCGGGTCGGCGTCTGGGTCCAGGTGACTTCCAGTCCGGACGTGATCGCGTCGGCGCCCAAGCCGCTGGCGTGCTTGCTGGCCCAGCCCAGACCGGCAGCCTCGATCTGGCCGCCTTCCGGCTCAGGACCGACAAAAGACGGATCGCCCGCGCCGTGGGTCTTGCCGAAGGTGTGGCCGCCGGCGATCAGGGCGACGGTCTCCTCGTCATTCATCGCCATGCGGGCGAAGGTGTCGCGGATGTCGCGCGCCGAGGCGACGGGATCGGGGTTGCCGTTCGGGCCCTCGGGGTTGACGTAGATCAGGCCCATCTGCACGGCGCCCAGCGTGGGGTGCAACTGGCGTTCGCCGCTGTAGCGCTCGTCGCCCAGCCAGGACCCCTCCGGACCCCAGAACAGTTCCTCGGGCTCCCAGGTGTCGGCCCGGCCGCCGCCGAAGCCGAAGGTCTTGAAGCCCATGGACTCCAGGGCGACGTTGCCGACCAGGACATAGAGGTCGGCCCACGAGATCTTGCGGCCGTACTTCTGCTTGATCGGCCACAACAGCCGGCGCGCCTTGTCCAGGTTGGCGTTGTCGGGCCAGCTGTTGAGCGGGGCGAAGCGCTGTTGCCCGCCGCCAGCGCCGCCGCGGCCGTCGGCGATGCGGTAGGTCCCGGCGCTGTGCCAGGCCAGCCGGATGAACAGGCCGCCATAGTGGCCGAAGTCGGCCGGCCACCAGTCCTGGGAGTCGGTCATCAGGGCGCGCAGATCGGCGATCACCGCGTCCAGGTCGAGGCTCTTGAACGCCTCGGCGTAGTCGAACGTCTCGCCCATCGGGTTGGAGCGCGGCGAATGCTGGTTGAGGCTCTCGAGGCGCAGGTTCTGCGGCCACCAATCACGATTGCCCCTGGGCCGGCCGTGGCCCACCGGGCACTGGCCGGCGGCGCTGTCTTCGACCTTGGCGTCCATCGTCTTTCTCCGCGCTGGCTTTGTTCTGTCGCCGACATCGGCGCGTGCCTAGACAACGCTCTTCGTGGCATAGGTAAAATTGATTGTTCCTATCAAAGCGATAGTTGAAACCTTTGCTGGTCGAAGCAAGGTGCGGAGTCGTGACCTGAAGCCCGGCGAGACGCGCCGCTGGCCGCCGTCAGGCGACGGCGCGGCTGGCCTTCTGGACGCTGAAACGGTTGGCCGGAACGCCGATCCCCAGGCTCTCGCGGAACGTCGAACCTTCGTAGTCCTCGCGGAAGATCCCGCGTTTCCGCAGCAGAGGCACGACCTCCTCGACCAGCAGTTGGAACTGGCCGGGCAGGGACTCGCCGATCACGAAGCCGTCCGAGGCGCGGCTGTCCAGCCACAGTTCGAACTTGTCGGCGATCTGCTCGGGCGTTCCCACGAGGTCGCCGCGCGGCGTGGCGAAGCGCAGGGCCACCTGGCGCAGGGTCAGATTCTCCTCCTCGACCGCCTTGGCGATCTTCAAGGTCGCCGATTGCGAGCTGTTGACGCCGCGGTTGAACACGTCGGGGAAGGGCGCGTCGAGGTCATAGCCGGTGAAGTCGTGGTCGTTGAAGCCGCGGCCCAGCATGGCCAGGGCCGACTCGATCGACACCAGCTCGGCGCGTTCCCGCCAGCGCGCCTCGGCCTCGGCCTCGGTCGAGCCGATGATCGGCGCGGCGGCGGGCAAGATGAATAGGCTGTCGGGGTCACGGCCGAAGCCAGCCGCCCGCGCCTTGACGTCGGCGTAATAGGTCCGGGCCTCCTCGACGCCGCCGTGGCCGACGAAGATCGCGTCGGCGCGTTTGGCGGCCAGGTTGCGGCCGTCCTCCGAGGCGCCCGCCTGGAAGATCACCGGCTGGCCCTGGGGCGAGCGGGCGATGTTCAGCGGCCCCTTCACCGACAGGAACTCGCCCTTGTGGCCCAGGGTGTTGAGCTTGTCGGGATCGAAGAACACGCCGCTGGCCTTGTCGTGGACCAGGGCGTCGTCCTCCCAGCTGTCCCAGAGGCCCTGGACGACGTCGAGATACTCGGCCGCCAGGCGATAGCGGGTGTCGTGCGCCAGATGCTCGGCCCTGCCGAAGTTCTCGGCCGAGCCTTCCAGCCACGAGGTGACCACGTTCCAGCCGGCGCGGCCGCCGCTGATATGGTCCAGCGAAGCGAACTGCCGGGCCACGTTGAAGGGCTCGGAATAGGTGACGCTGAGCGTGGCCACCAGGCCGATATGCTCGGTCACCGCCGCCAGGGCCGACAGGATGGTGATCGGCTCGAAGCGGTTCAGGTAGTGCGGACTGGACTTGGCGTTGATCGACAGGCTGTCGGCGATGAACAGGAAGTCGAACTTGCCTTGTTCCGCCAGCCTGGCGGCGCGGCTATAGTATTTGAAGTCCGTGCTCGCGCCCGGCTGGGCGTCCGGATGGCGCCAGTCGGTCCAGGTGCGCCCCGCGCCCTCGATCATGTGGCCGAGCTTCAACTGCCTGCGCTTCGCCATGACGGCCTCCGATAGAATGTTTCGGCGGCATGACTGTCACCGCGCGCCGGGCGCGGCAATGGAGTTTCGTCAATGGAGCTTATGAGTGATTGTTATTTGTCTTTATGATTTCTCGTCATGAAGATATGTATTTGAAGTGTGGATATATAAATCTCTGAGCTTGGTTGAAGGAATACTGTTTCGCGCCGATTGATCTGATTGCCCATGTTGCCGCCGGTCGCGGCGTTGCTCGCCGTGCGTCGAACCCATCAGGCGAGGAGAGGCCCATGAGCGCCACCATCACCGGCATTCGCGAAAAGACGGGATTGAGCACGATCCACCTCAACCCGACCATCGGCTCGGAAGTCAGCGGGATCGACCTGCGCCAGCCGCTGGACCGGTCGCAACGCGACGCGCTGAAGGCCCTGCTGCTGGAGCGCAAGGTGCTGTTCTTCCGCGACCAGGACATCACCCGTGACCAGCAACTGGCCTTCGCCGCCAACTTCGGCGAGGTCTACGCCCACCCGGTCGGCGGGGTCGAGACCCACCGGGCCGTCCAGCCGATCTCCGCCCAGGCGCTGAAGGACTACGACGTCCGCGAGAACCACTGGCACACCGACACCAGCTGGCGGATCAACCCGTCATTCGGCGCGGTGCTGAAGGCCGTGCACATTCCCGAGGTGGGCGGCGACACGATCTGGGCCGACGGCGGCGCGATTTATCGCGGCTTGCCCGACGACCTGAAGGCGGCCGTCGACGACCTCTACGTGATCCACGACTATCAGGAGGCCCTCAACCGCTCCGGCGAGCGCTATCCGCTGGTCGCCCATCCCGCCATCCGCACCCATCCGGAAACCGGCGAGGACATCTTCTGGATCAATTTCAGCCTTAAGCCGCGGTTCGTCGATCTGGCGCCGGAGGAGAGCAGGGCGCTGCTGGCCCGGCTCTATGACCAGGTCAAGAAGCCCGAATATCACGCCCGTTTCCGCTGGCGGCCCAACTCGGTGGCCCTGTGGGACAATCGCGCGGGGCTGCACTACGCGGTCCGCGACTACGGCGACTTCCCGCGCGTGATGGAGCGCGTGCTGATCGGCTCGGACGACATTCCGTACCGCGAGCGTCGCCCGACCTGACCCTGCGGCGCGCCGAGGGGCCGGCGGCGCGCCTTTCACCTTCAAGACCAACAACACGACGCGGCGGCCACGGGCTCCGCGCGGGGGATAGAGACTTGCCTTACACGACCCGGGCGCTGGCCCGACCTTCGCTGGAAACGACGTTCCGGACCGGCCTCCTGGCCTGCGCCTCGATCCTGACCGTCGCGATCCTCTCCGGCCCGGCCCGGGCCGCCGAGACGCCCGCCGTCGCGCCGGTCGTCGACGCGGCGCCCGCCGAGGTCGAGGGCGCCGTCGCCCTGGAGGGCGTGATCGTCACCGGCGTGCGTGGCGTGCGTCGCACCGTGGCCGACAGCCCGGCCCCGGTCGACGTGATCTCCAGCGAGCAACTGACGGCCACCGGCAAGGTGGGCCTGAAGGAGGTGCTCAACACCGTGATCCCGTCGTTCAACCTGCCGGGCGTCAATGGCGGCGGCACGTCGTGGACGGTGCGCGCCATCACCATGCGCGGCCTGAACGGCGACCAGGCCCTGTTCCTGGTCAACGGCAAGCGCCGCCACGGCACGGCGCTGATCAACAACCTGGCCCGGGTGGGACGCGGCGGCGCGCCGGTGGACCTCGATCTGATCCCGACCTCTGCGATCGAGCGCATCGAGGTGCTGCGCGACGGCGCCTCGGCCCAGTACGGCTCGGACGCCATCGCCGGGGTGGTCAACATCATCCTCAAGCAAGGCGCCGAAGGCGGGTCGTTCAGCTACACCGGCGGCCAGACCTATCTGGGCGACGGCGACACCCGCAGCGCCACCCTGAACTACGGCCTGCCGCTGGGCGAGCAGGGCGGTTTCATCCAGCTGGCCCTGAACTGGAAGAACAACGAGGCCGCCTCGCGCTCGGTCCCGTCGCGGGCCCAGTATCTCTACCAGCCGACGGTCTCGACGGTCGGCGGGGTCACCACCGTCACTCCCGATCCCCGCGACGCCACCGCTGACCGCTACTCTTGGGGCAAGAGCTACGGTCCCGGCGAGGAGGACATTCTGGCGGCGTCCTACAACGCCGAACTGCCCTGGAAGGATCTGACCCTCTATTCGACCGGCACGCTGAGCCACCGCGCGTCGAAGAAGAACACCGGCAGTTTCCTGCCTAACCTCGCGCCGGTGGCGGGCGTGACCGCCGGCCGGCCGCAGAACCGCAACTCGCTGCCCGAGGTCTATCCCGACGGCTTCAACGCCCTGCGGCGGATCTTCGAGCTCGACTTCCAGACCACCCTGGGCGCGCGCGGCGTCGCCAGGGGCTGGGACTGGGACCTGTCCACCACCTTCGCCCAGGACCATGCGAAGCTGGACGGCCAGAACACCCTCAACGCCACCCTGGGCCCCGCCAGCCCGACCTATTTCCACCTGTCGACCCACCAGTTCCAGCAGTGGACCACCAATCTCGACGTCACCCGCGAGTTCGAGGGCGTGCTGCCCCGGCCGCTCCAGGTGTCGTGGGGCCTGGAGCAGCGCTACGAGCACTTCCGGATCGAGCCGGGCGACGAGGCGTCCTACATCGTCGGCGACTATGTGATCCCGGCCGGCCAGCCGTTCGCCGGCCTGCGGCCCAATCCCGGCCTGGCCTCCTACGCCGGAACCGCCCCCGAGGACGCCGGCTCGGTCAGCCGCAACGTCTACGCCGCCTATATCGATATCGGGACCAACCTGACCGAAACCTGGTACGTCGGCGTGGCCGGTCGCCACGAGCGCTACACCGGCGACGTCGGCGACACCACCAGCGGCAAGCTGACCACGCGCTGGGAGTTCCTGCCGGGCTATGCGGTGCGCGCCACGGTCAGCAACGGCTTCCGCGCCCCGTCCCTGGCCCAGTCGGTGTTCGCCAGCTCGACCATCAACGGCAGCCTCTGCGCCGCCGCGCCCAACAACGTCTTCCGCGGCGCGCCCTGCACGCCGGGCGAGTACCTGACCTTCCCGACCAAGGTGTTGCGCGCCGACTCCAGCGAAGCCCGGGCCCTGGGAGCCACGCCGCTGAAGCCCGAGACCTCGACCAACTACAGCTTCGGGATCACCGCCGAGCCGACCAGCCGCCTGCGGGTCACGCTGGACGCCTACCGGATCGACATCGACGACCGCATCGTCGACACCAGCAACCTCGACCTCAGCGCGGCGCAGCTGGCCTCGCAGCCGGCCCTGTCGCCCTTGCTGGCGCGCTTCCCCCAAGGCCTGGCGGCGACCTACTACACCAACGCCGTCTCGACCCGGACGACGGGCGTCGATCTGGTCGGCGAGTACGCCCTGGACCTCGGCGCCTTCGGCCGCCTGAACCTCAACGCCGCCTACGCCTTCAACAAGACCAGGATCACCCGACGGATCGACACCCCGGCCATCCTGAAGGCGGTCAATCCGAACCTGGTGCTGTTCGATCGCCAGAAGATCGCCGACCTGACCGTCGGCACGCCGCGCAAGAAGCTGATCCTCGCCGCCTTGTGGAGCCGCGACACGGTCACCGCCAGCCTGCGGACCACGCGGTATGGCCAGTACACGGAGGCGGGAACCTCCGCCGATCTCGACCGGACCTACAGTCCCAAGTGGGTGACCGACCTCGACATCGCCTGGGATGTCCGCCCGACCACCAACGTGGCGATCGGAGCCAACAACCTGTTCGACGAACATCCCGACAAGATCGGCATCGTCAACGCCGACACCGGCATGAACCAGTTCGGCCTCTTCTCGCCCTTCGGCATCACCGGCGGCTACTACTACGCCCGCCTGACCCAACGCTTCTGAGGGAGGGCGCCATGCAACGACGCAGCCTCATCGCCGCCTTGACCGCCGCCGTCCTGCTGACGGGCTGCGGGGCCGGCGGGGCAGGGGACGGCCAGGCCCCGCTCAAGGTCGGCAGCCAGAGGGGCGGAACCAAGGCGATCCTGATCGCCTCCGGCGCCCTGGAGGGCGTTCCCTACAAGATCGAATGGAGCGAGTTCGCGGCCGCCCAGCCGCTGCTCGAGGCGGTCGGGGCCGGAGCGGTCGACCTGGGCGAGGCCGGCGACGCGCCGTTCCTGTTCGCCTATGCCGGCGGGGCCAGGATCAAGGCGGTGCAGGCCGGCAAGAGCGGCGGCTCGGCGACGGCCCTGCTGGTCCGCAAGGGCTCGACCATCCGCGACATCGCCGGACTGCGCGGCAAGAAGGTCGCCACCGGCCGGGGCTCGATCGGCCACTACCTGTTGCTGCGGCTGCTGGAAGACGCGGGCCTGAGGCCGGCCGACGTCCAGATCGTGTTCCTCAATCCCGGCGACGCCAAGGCGGCCTTCAGCAGCGGGGCGATCGACGCCTGGGTCACCTGGGGCTCGTATGTCGCCCTGGCCAGGCTGCACGACGACGCCACGATCCTGGCCGACGGCGACGGGCGGCTCAGCGGCTACGGCTACGAAGCGGCCAGCGAGGCGGCGATCGCCGGCAAGCGGCCGCAGGTCGAGGACTTCCTGCGCCGCCTGGCCAAGGCCCGGCGCTGGGCGGGCGAGCATCCGCAGGCGTTCGCCGCCGCCCTGTCGAAGGAGACGGGCCTGCAGCCGGACGTGGCGCTGTACACCGTCCAGCACTATCGCATCGCGCCGTCGGCGATCGACGACGCGGCGGTGGCCGAGGGGCGGGCCGTGCTCGATCGCTTCCGGGCGGCCGGCGCCGTAACCTCGACCCGCGATCCGGCCGGCGCCTTCGACCGCTCGTTCAACGCGGCGGTCGCGCCGTGACCCACGGCCTGTCCTCGTCGACCGACGTGCTGGTGATCGGCGGCGGCCTGGCGGGAACCTGGGCCGCCATCGCCGCCGCCCGCGAGGGCGCTGAGGTGGTCCTCGCCGACAAGGGCCATTGCGGGACCAGCGGCGTCACCGCCACGGCCGGTCCCGGCCACTGGTGGGTTCCGCCGGAACATCGCGAAGCGGCGGTGGCCGACCGGCTGAAGCGCTCCCTGGGCCTGGGCGACCCGGACTGGATGCGACGGATCCTCGACCTGACCTGGACCAGCCTGCCGACCCTGCGCGGCTATTACGACTTCTCGACCGACGATCAGGGGCAGCCGTTCTATCGCGGCCTGCGCGGGCCGGAATACATGCGGGCGATGCGCAACCTGGCGCTGGCCCAGGGCGTGCGCATCCTCGACCACCACCCGGCCCTGGAACTGCTGCTGCACGGCGACGGCTCCATCGCCGGAGCGTCGGGCCTGGCCCTGCGCGGCGAGGCGCCCTGGACGATCCGGGCCGGGGCGGTGGTGCTGGCCACCGGCGGCTGCGCCTTCGCCTCGCGCTTGCTGGGCTCGGCGACCAATACCGGCGACGGCCTGCTGATGGGCGTCGAGGCCGGGGCCGACCTGTCGGGCATGGAGTTCAGCAACTACTACACCGCCGCCATGGCCGGCACGAACATGGCCCGCTCGATGGCCTACAGCTTCGCCCGCTGGTTCGACGCCGACGATCGCGAGCTCGACATCCCCAACGGCCCGGACGTCACCCCGCACCTGGCGAAGGCCCTGATGGCCGGGCCGCTGTTCTGCCGTCTCGACCGCGTGCCCGAGGACATCCAGCGGGTGATGCCGCAGGTACAGCCCAACTTCGTCCTGCCGTTCGATCGCAGGGGGATCGACGCCTACCGCGACCGCTTCGAGGTGACCCTGCACGCCGAGGGTACGGTGCGCGGGATCGGCGGCCTGCGCATCGTGGACGAAACCTGCCAGACCCAGGTCGCAGGCCTGTTCGCGGTCGGCGACGCGGCCAGTCGCGAGTTGGTGACCGGCGCGATCTCGGGCGGCGGGGCCGTCAACTCCTCCTGGGCGCTGTCGTCGGGACAATGGGCCGGCGCGGGCGCCGCGCGGCTGGCCCTGGAGCAGGGCGCGAGGGCGGACGCGCTGGTGGTGGCCACGGGCCGCGCCGGCTTGAGGCCCGGCCGCGCCGAGCGTCCCGTCGACCTGCGCGCCGCGGTCCAGGCCGTGCGCGAAGAGCTCAACGACTACGAGCGCAACATCTTCCGGCGTGGTTCCGCCTTGGCCAGGTCCGCCGAACGGCTGGACGAGGCCTGGGTCGAACTGGCCGCTCATGCGCGCGGCGAGGGCAGGGCGTCCCTCCGAACGCGGGAAGCCGCCGCCCTAGTCGCCGCCGGACGCTGGAGCAAGGCCTCGGCCCTGGCCCGGCGCGAGAGCCGGGGCATGCATCGCCGCGAGGACGCGACCGGCCTGGATCATCGGTTGGCCGCGCGCCAGCGCGCCGGCGGCCTGTACCGCGCCTGGACCGCGTTCGAAACGGTCTCGGCCCAGGCGGAGGTGGCCTGATGATCGAGGTCGTCATCGATGAGCGCTGCACCGGCTGCGGGACCTGCGTCGACGCCTGTCCCAGCGACGTGCTGGAGGTCGGCCCGGGCGGCAAGGCGGTGATCGCCCGCCAGGCCGACTGCCAGACCTGCCTGCTGTGCGAACTGTATTGCCCGGCCGACGCCCTGTTCGTCTGGCCCGACTGCGAGGCGCCGGCCGGGATTACCGCCGACCAGGCCCTGGCGTCCGGCCAACTGGGTGCGTTCCGCCGCGACTCCGGCTGGGGCGAGCACGCCGCCACCCACACCAACCAGCACTGGCGCATGGGCTCGATCTTCGAGCGCGCCCGTCTGCAGGCGATCGAAATCGCCGCCCACAAAACCCTTCAAGCCGAGGAGACCGTCCGATGAGCCAAGAAAGCCTGGCCAAGCTGCTGGCCGATCTGCACGCCGAGCGTGTCCGCACCTGGGATCCCGCCGCCCTGAAGATCAATATCGACCAGCGCGCGACCCTGGTCGAGACCGCCGATCCGGCCGCCTGGGTCAAGGCCGGCGACGTGGTCGAGCCCTTCGTCCTCAAGGACGTCGAGGGGGGCGAGCTGACCCTCAAGGGCCTGACCGCCAAGGGGCCCGTGGTGCTGGTGTTCTTCCGCTTCGCCGGCTGCCCGGCCTGCAACATCGCGCTGCCCTACTACGAGCGCGCGCTGCAGCCGACCTTGAAGCCCCTGGGCGTGCCGCTGGTGGCCGTCAGCCCGCAGGTCCCCGAACGGCTGGGCGAGATCCGCGCGCGCCACGACCTGTCGTTCAAGGTGGCGTCGGACACCGACAACACGCTGGGCCGCCGGTTCGGGATCCTCTACACCGCCGACGAGGCCAGCCAGGCCGCCCAGCGCGCCAAGGGCGGCTCGATCGGCGAGACGACGGGAACCGGGACCTGGGAGCTGCCGCAGCCGACCGTCGTGGTGATCGGCCGGGACCACCGGGTGCGGTTCGCCGACGTCAGCCCCGACTGGCTGGTCCGGACCGAGGCCGAGCCGGTCATCGCCGCGGTGCGGGCCCTGGCCGCCGTGCCCGCGCTTCCATGACGCCCTGGCCGCGGTCGGTGCGCGGCTAGGCGATCAGCTCGTAGGCCGGCAGGGTCAGGAACTCCTCCAGCGTGTCGGACAGCACCATCCGCGAGAACAGCAGGGCCGCATCCTCCAGGCGAGGCGAGGGGAAGTCGCGGCGCAGGTCGGCCATCTCTTCGGTCAACAGGCCGACGAACAGCTGAGAGGTCATCTGCCGGCCGTCGGCCAGATCGGCGCCGAGGCGGATCCACTGCCACAGCTGGGTGCGGCAGATCTCGGCCGTGGCGGCGTCCTCCATCAGGTTGTAGAGCGGCACGGCGCCGCGACCCTCGATCCAGGCTTGGGTGTAGCGCACGCCGACGCGGATGTTCTCGCGCACGCCGGCTTCGGTGCGCTGGCCGTCGTGCAGCTCCAGCATCTGGCCCTGGGTGATCGTCAGGTCCGCCAGGCGCTTGTCCAGCTGGTTGGGCGCGGGCATCAGGCGGTCGAAGACTTCCATGGCCACCGGCACCAGGTCGGGGTGGGCGACCCAGGTGCCGTCGTGGCCAGCCCCGGCCTCGCGCTCCTTGTCGGCCCGGACCTTGGCGAAGGCGGCCTGGTTGGCGGCGTCGTCGCCCTTGACCGGGATCTGGGCGGCCATGCCCCCCATGGCGAAGGCCCCGCGCCGGTGGCAGGTCTGGATCAGCTTCAGCGAATAGGCGCCCAGGAAGGCCTTGCCCATCACCATGGCCGAGCGGTCCGGCGTCAGGAATTCCGGCCGGCGGCCCAGGCGCTTGATGAACGAGAAGATGTAGTCCCAGCGGCCGCAGTTCAGGCCCGCCATGTGGTCGCGCAGCTCGAAGAGGATCTCGTCCATCTCGAAGGCGGCGGGGATGGTCTCGATCAGCACTGTGGCCTTGATCGTGCCGACGGGCAGGCCCAGCGCCGCCTGGGCGTGGACGAACACCGCGTTCCAGAGGCGCGCCTCCAGATGGCTCTCCAGCTTGGGCAGGTAGAAATAGGGGCCCGAGCCCTGGGCCAGGGCGGCCGCGGCGTTGTGGAACAGGTAGAGGCCGAAGTCGAACAAGGCTCCGCTGACGGGCTGGCCATCCACTTCCATGTGCTGTTCAGGCAGATGCCAGCCACGGGGGCGGATTTTCAGGACGGCCGGGTTGGCTCCCAGCGCATAGCGCTTGCCGGACCTGGGATCGACGTGGGTCAGGTTTCCCGCCCAGCGATCCTTCAGGTTGACCTGCCCCTCCAGAACATTGGCCCAGGTCGGCGAGGTGGCGTCCTCGAAGTCGGCCATGAACACCTTGGCCCCGCAGTTCAGGGCGTTGATGATCATCTTGCGGTCGACCGGCCCGGTGATCTCGACCCGGCGGTCCTGCAGGTCGGCCGGGATCGGCGCGACGCTCCAGTTGGCGGCCCGCACCTCGGCGGTCTCCGGCAGGAAATCGGGCAGCTCGCCGGCGTCGAAACGGGCCTGGCGGGCGACGCGCGCCGCCAGAAGCTCGCGCCGGCGGGCGTCGAACCGACGGTGCAGGTCGGCCACGAAGGCCAGGGCCTCGGGCGTCAGGATCTCCACCGCGCGGCCCTCGACGGGACCGTTGATCTGGACGTTGGCGGCGATGTCGAGGGGCATGTGGGGAATCCTGTTGGACGCGATATTTAGAATGACAATTTGATCCGCTCATCCCGGCGAATGCCGGGACCCAGATCCTATAGCGATGGAATAATGGGAAGAGCTCAGCGCTTTTGGCGTCAGTCTCAAAGCCATTCCATCTGGGTCCCGGCATTCGCCGGGATGAGCGGAGATACGGCTATCTCGTTCCGGGACGGACGGTCGGGACGATCTGGTCGCCCCAGTTGCCCGCGCCGTCGTGGTGGCGCGAGGTGCGCACCAGCTCGACCGAATAGCCGGCCGCGATGGCGCGCTGCACCGCCTCGTTCAGCCGGTGGGCGGCCTCGGCCACCCGATCGACCGCCCGTTGCTGGTCGGTGGCGTTCGGCATGGCGGCGGGAGCGAATTGCGTGGCGGTCATGGTTGAATCCTCGATCGGGTGGAAGGGGGAGGGAAGGGCGTGTTCGCCGCTATTCGGCGGCGAACTGGTTCATGGTGTTGGCGTGGCCGCCGGCCTTCAGGGCGCGTTCGCCTGCGACCATCTCCTTGAAGCTGTCTCCCAGGTCCGAGCCGACTTCGTGCTGGTGCTTGACCGCCGAGACGCCGCGGCGGATCTCCTCGCGCTGCACCGAATTGACATAGGCCTTCATCCGGTCGTCGCCGAAATAGCCGCGCGACAGCTCGTCCATGCTCTTGGCCGTCAGGTGGAAGGTCGGCAGGGTGATCAGGTTGTGGAACACCCCCGCCCGGGCCGAGATGTCGACCTGGAAGCGGGCCAGGCGCTCGTCGGTCTCGCGGCCCAGGTCGCTGGCGTCGAACTCGGCCGACATCAGCCCCGGACCGTCGGGATAGCTGTCCTTGTGGATCTTGCCCTGCGCGATCCACTGGTCGCGCACCTGGCGGCGCAGGTTCAGGGTCCAGTTGAACGACGGCGAGTTGTTGTAGGTCAGCTTGGCGTTGGGCGCGACCTTGCGGATCTCGGCCACCATCGAGGCGATCTCGTCGACATTGGGGGTGTCGGTCTCGATCCACAGCAGGTCGGCGCCGCCCAGGGTCAGCGAGGCGATGCAGTCCTCGATCACCCGCGCCCGGCCGGTGCCCTCCTGGAAGGCGAACAGGCCGTTGGGCATGCGCACGGGCTTCTCGAACCGGCCGTCGCGGTAGAGCGCCAACTCGCCCGGCAGGATGGGATTGTCCGGGGTGATGGGCTCGGTCTTCAGCCACTTGATGTAGTCGCTGGCCAGGTCGCCCGGCTCCTGGCTGACGGGCACCTTCTGGGTCAGGCCCGCGCCCAGGCTGTCGGTGCGGGCGACGATGACGCCCTGGTCGACGCCCAGTTCCTCGAAGGCCAGGCGGCAGGCGCGCAGCTTCTCGATGAAGTCCTCGCGCGGCACGGTGACCTTGCCGTCCTGGTGGCCGCACTGCTTGGCGTCCGAGACCTGGTTCTCGATCTGCAGGCAGCAGGCGCCGGCCTTGATCATCTCCTTGGCCAACAGGTAGGTGGCGTTCTCGTTGCCGAAGCCGGCGTCGATGTCGGCGATGATCGGCACGACGTGGGTCTCGAAGCCGTCGATGGCCGCGATCGCCGTCTGCTCGGCCGCCTTGTCGCCCGCGTCGCGGGCCGCGCGCAGGGTCTTGAACAGGTCGTTGATCGCCACCTCGTCGGCCTGGCGCAGCGAAACGTAGATCTCCTCGATCAGGTCGACCACCGAGGTCTTCTCGTGCATCGACTGGTCGGGCAGGTGGCCGAAGCGGTTGCGCAGACCCGCCACCATCCAGCCGGACAGATAGACATAGGCCCCTTTGGTCGTGCCGCGCAGGCGCTTGACCGACTTGATCATCTGCTGGGCGTGGAAGCCCGACCAGCAGCCCAGCGACTGGGTGAACTTGCCGCTGTCGGCGTCGTATTCCGCCATGTCGGCCCGCATGACCCCGGCCATCTCGCGGGCGATGTCCAGATGGGTCGAGAAGGTGTTCTGCAGCTTCAGCTGGATGATGTCGTCCACCGCGACGCCGCCCGGCGTGACGCCCTGGGGATAGCGGGCCAGCAGCTCTTGGCGGTGTTGGGCGTAGGTCTTGCGCAGCGTCATGGCTCTTGGGTCCCATCGTCGGCCGGCCAGGGATGACCGGGCGGAAAAGTTCGTGAGGGGAGCTAAGCGTCGTGGCGCGGTCCGCGTCGAACCTATTGAAGGTAATTTGTCACAAATCGACTTTGTAATTCTTGTAAAGCTATGACAACGTGACTGAATGGCGACGCATGAAAAGAAGCTGTTCCTCGGCGGCCGGCTCAAGCGGCTACGGCGCGACCTGGGCGTCACCCAGAGCCGCATGGCCGAGAATCTGGGTGTCTCGGCCAGCTATCTGAACCTGCTGGAACGCAACCAGCGCCCGGTCACGGCCCAGATCCTGCTGCGCCTGGCCGACGCCTACGACCTGGACCTGCGCAGCCTGTCGGCCGACGACCCCGGCGGCGGGGCCGGCCTGGACGAGGTGCTGGCCGACAAGATGTTCGCCGACCTGGGCGTCAGCCGGCACGAGGCGGCCGAGGTGGCCGAACTGTCGCCGGGCATCGCCGAGGCCATGGCGCGGCTCTATCGCGCCTATCTCGACCGCGGCCGGCTGATCGACCTGGGCGCGTTCGAGCGGCCGGATGGGGCGGCGCCGGTGTCGTCCCATTCGCCGACCGACTGGGTGCGCGACCTCGTGGGATCGCAACGCAACCACTTCGCCGAACTGGAGACCGCCGCCGAGCCGATCGTCGCGGCGATGAAGGCCGATCCCCAGGACCTGGGCCCCGCCGTGCGGGCCCGGCTGCTCGAGCGCTTCGGCGTCCAGGCGCGGGTGATGCCGGTCGAAACCATGACCGGGTCGCTTCGGCGCTACGACCATCACCGCAAGCGGCTGATGCTCTCGGAGACCCTGGCCCCGGCCAGCCGGATCTTCGCCATGTGCTACCAGCTGGGTCTGATGGAGGCGGGCGAGACCCTGTCGGCCCTAACCGACCGCTTCCAGGCCCCCGACCGCGCCACCCGCCAGCTGCTCAAGGTGTTCCTCGACAACTACCTGGCCGCGGCGATCATGACGCCGTACGAGCCCTTCCTCGCCGCCATGGAAGCCAGCGGCTACGACATCGAGCGGGTGCGATCGCGCTTCGGGATCAGCTACGAGCAGGCCGCCCAGCGCCTGACCACCCTCAGCCGGCCCGGATCGCGCGGCGTGCCGTTCTTCATGATGCGGCTGGACGCGGCGGGCAACATCTCCAAGCGGTTCGCCGCCGGTCCGTTCCCGTTCTCGCGATTCGGCGGCGCCTGTCCGCGCTGGAACGTCCACGACAGCTTCAAGACGCCGGGGCGGATCGTCACCCAGGTGATCGAAACCCCCGATCGCGAGCGCTACTTCACTCTCTCGCGCACCGTGCGGCGGGTGTCGGGCCTGCAGGCGGGGCTGGAGGACGAACTGGTGGTGGGGCTGGGCTGCGAGCTCAAGCACGCTGGCAAGCTGGTCTATGCCCGGGGTCTGGACATCGCCGCGCCGGCGGCGGTGGAGATCGGCCCGTCGTGCCGGATCTGCGAGCGGCCGGCCTGTCCGCAACGGGCCGCCGCGCCGATCAACCGGACCCTGCTGGTCGAGGAGTCCAGCAAGGCCCTGTCGCCGTTCCCGTTCGTGGCGTGACGCGAGGCGCGCGCGGTATGGCCGAGGACTCCCCGATAATCGAACTCAGCCTGGCTGAACTTCGCCAGGTCGTCGCCTATGCGGCGGCATGCGCTCGGTCCGTCTTGGCGATCTTCGAGCAGGCGCGTCCCGGGGATACGCGCCCACGGGAGGCGATCGGTGTCGCGCAGGCCTTCGCTGATGGAGGCCCCCGAACCAAGGCGCTGCGGGATAGCGCCTGGGCGGCGCACCGGGCGGCGCGGGAGGCCGGTGAGGCGGGGCTGGCCGCCGCAAGCGAAGCCGCTCGCGCGGCGCTGGCGGCGGCTGGGGCCGCCTTCCTCCATCCGCTGGCGAAGGAGACCCAGGTCAAGCACATCCTCGGATCGGCCGCTCACGCCATGCGCGCGTTCGAACTCGCCGCTGCAGAAGAACCCACGGGGCGGAGCTCCGTGGCGCAAGCACGAATCCTTCCGCCGCCAGTCGTGGTGGAGGTCCTCAAGCGCTATCCCCCCGCTCCAGCCCGCGGTGGCAAGATCGGGGAACTGATCCGTCAACTGGAGGCTTCGCTCCGATGAGCTGAAGCGCCTCAGGGCTGCTCGGCCAGGCTGAAGATCCGCTCGGCCGGCGTCCATTTCTCGCCCGGCGCGGCCCAGGGCAAGGCCTTCTGCAGCTTGCCCATCAGCGCCTCCCAGGCCTGGACGTCCGGATCGGCGGCGTCGGCTGCGGCCTTGGCCTCGGGGGAAAAGTCCGGCCCGGTCTCCATGATCATGAACAGCCGAGGGCCGGTCAGCCAGATCTGCATGTCGAGGATCCCGGCCCGGCGGATCGACTCGGTCACGGCCGCGGGAGGGCCGCCGGGCGCGTGCCAGCGCCGGTAGGCGGCGATGGTCTCGGGGTCATCGTGAAGGTCCAGCGCGAGGCAATGCCGCGTGGCCATGGCGTTTTCCTCCATTGAACTAGGGCGCTCTTTCATATTTGACGCGCCATTTCATATGTGGTGATTTCCGTCCCAGATAAACGGGGCCGGGTCAATCGTCCCCTTGGAAGGAAGCCCCCATGGAACAACGTCCATCGGAGCGGACGGCCCTAGCCCCGCTCGTGCTTATCGTCGCCTTGTTCTTTCTATGGGGCGTCGCCAACAACCTCAACGACGTGCTGATTCCGCATTTGAAGAAGGCCTTCTTCCTTACCGACCTTCAGTCGGGCCTGGTGCAGATGGCCTTCTATCTGGGCTATTTCTTCCTGGCCTTGCCGGCCAGCGCGGTGATGCGCCGCTACGGCTACAAGGCCGCGGTGATCGTCGGCCTTCTGCTGTTCGGCCTGGGCGCCCTGCTGTTCTGGCCCGCCGCCGAGGCGCGGCAATATTCCTGGTTCCTGGCCGCCCTGTTCGTCCTGGCCTCGGGCCTGGCCTTCCTGGAAACCTCGGCCAATCCGCTGATCACGGTGCTGGGCGACCCGGCCAAGGCCGAGCAGCGCCTGAACTTCGCCCAGGCCTTCAACCCCCTGGGGTCGATCACCGCCGTGGTGGTCGGGCGCCAGTTCATCCTGTCGGGCGTGGAGCCGACCAAGGCCGAGTTCGCCGCCATGACGCCGGCCCAGTTGGACGCCTTCCAGACCGCCGAGGCCCATTCGACCCAGGTTCCGTACCTGATCATCGCCGCCGTCGTGCTGGCCTGGGCCCTGCTGGTGGCCTTCACGAAGTTTCCGCACCAGGCGGGGCGACCCGATCCCGGCGAGGCCGAGGCCGGCCTGCCGGCCGCCAAGGCGATCCCGGCCCTGCTGGCCCGACCCCGGTTCGTGTTCGGCGTGGCGGCCCAGTTCTTCTATGTCGGCGCCCAGGTCGGGGTCTGGAGCTTTATGATCCGCTACGCCCAGCACGAGGTGCCGGGCCTGGGCGAGAAGGCGGCCGCCGCCTATCTGTCCTGGTCGCTGGTCGGCTTCATGATCGGGCGCTTCATCGGCACGGCCGCCATGAGCCGGGTGCGCCCCTCGCTGCTGATGGGCCTGTTCGCGGCGATCAATGTCGGCCTGACCCTGGTGGCGGCCCTGGTGGGCGGCAAGGTCGGGCTCTACGCCCTGGCGTCGACCAGCTTCTTCATGTCGATCATGTTCCCCACCATCTTCGCCGGCTCGCTGAAGGGCCTGGGTCCGCTGACCAAGACCGGCTCGTCGTTCCTGGTGATGAGCATCATCGGCGGCGCGGTGCTGACGACGCTGATGGGGGCGGTCTCGGACGCCAGCGCCATCGACCTGGCCATCCTGGTGCCCTGCGTCTGCTTCGCGGTGGTCGGGCTGTTCGGCTTCACGGCCGGCCGCGCGACCCGCGAGGACCTGAAGGCCGCTCCGGCAGGGGCTCACTGATGATGGACGCCCTCGTCTGCGCCGCTCCGGGACAGCTGGTCCTGGAGCGTCGCCCGATCCCCGAGCCGGCGGACGGCGAGGTGCTGATCCGCGTGCGCCGCGTCGGGGTGTGCGGCACCGACATGCACATCTACCGCGGGACCCAGCCGTTCCTGGCCTATCCGCGGGTGATGGGTCACGAACTGGCCGGTGAAGTGGTTTCCGCGCCGACCGGGGGTGTCCTGGTCCCTGGGGATCCGGTCTATGTGATGCCCTACATGTCGTGCGGGACCTGCGCGGCGTGCCGCAAGGCCAAGCCCAACTGCTGCATGAACATCCAGGTGCTGGGCGTGCACCGCGACGGCGGCATGGCCGAGTATCTGGCCGTTCCTCAAGGCTTCGTCCGCAAGGCCGAGGGGATCACCCTGGACGAGGCGGCGATGATCGAGTTCCTGGCCATCGGCGCCCACGCCGTGCGCCGGGCCGCCATCACGCCGGGACAGTCGGTGCTGGTGGTCGGCGCCGGGCCGATCGGCATCGCAGCGGCGCTGTTCGCCAAGCTCGAGGGCGGGATCGTCACGGCGCTGGATGGTCGTCAGGACCGCCTGGACTTCTGCCGCGACCAGCTGGGCGTGGACCAGATCGTGACCCTGAACGACGACACGCGACAGGCCTTGTCCGATCTCACGGACGGCGACTTCTTCGACGTGGTCTTCGACGCCACGGGCAACCCCAAGGCGATCGAGGCGGGCTTCGCCTATGTCGGTCATGGGGGCGCCTATGTGCTGATCTCGGTGGTCGGGGCGGACATCACCTTCTCGGACCCGGAGTTCCACAAGCGCGAGACGACGCTGTTGGGCAGCCGCAACGCCACCCCGGAGGACTTCGACGCGGTGGTCGCGGCGATGCGGGCGGGCAAGGTCCCGACCAAGGCCCTGAACACCCACGCCGCCACCCTGGCGGAAGTCGCGGAGGCCCTGCCGGGCTGGATGGAGCCCCAGGCCGGGGTGATCAAGGCGATCGTCTCGTGCTGATCGACGCCCACCAGCATTTCTGGCGGGTCGGGGAGAACGGCTTCTCCTGGCCGACGCCGGATCTGGCGGCCATCCACCGCGACTTCGGCCCCGCCGACCTGGCGGCGATCGCGGCGCCTCTGGGCCTGACGGGCTGCGTGCTGGTGCAGTCCCAGCCCGACGATCGCGACACGGACTGGCTGCTGGCGGTGGCGGCCGACGAGCCGCTGGTGCTGGGCGTCGTAGGCTGGGCGGACCTCGCGTCGCCCACGGCCCCGGCGCGCATCGCGCAACTGAGCCGAAATCCCAAGCTTCGCGGCCTGAGACCGATGCTGCAGAGCCTCGACGACGACGCCTGGATCGCCGCGCCCGGCCTGGACCCCGCGCTGGACGCGATGGTCGCCCACGGCCTGTCCCTGGACGCCCTGGTCCTGACCCGGCATCTGCCGCACCTGCTGGTCCTGGCGCGCCGCCGGCCCGACCTGGCGATCGTCATCGACCACGGCGCCAAGCCGCCGATCGCCGCCGGAGACCGTGACGGCGCCTGGAAACGGGGAATCGACGCCCTGGCGGCGCTGCCGCACGTGTTCTGCAAGCTGTCGGGCCTCCTGACCGAAGCCGCGCCGGAGCAGGAGAGCGAGGCCCTGGCACCCTATGTCGCCCATCTGGTCGCCGCCTTCGGCGCCGAGCGCCTGATGTGGGGCAGCGACTGGCCGGTGCTGAACCTGGCGGGCGACTACGGCGGCTGGCTGACCCTGGCCAGGGAGCTTAGCGGGCTGACCGATCCGGACGAACTGGCGGCCCTGTTCGGCGGGACATCCCGCCGCTTCTATCGGATATAGGGCCATGACCGAGTCCGAAGAAACGTCCGCCAAATACCGCGCCCCGGCCCTCGAGAAGGGCCTGGACGTCCTCGAGCTGCTGGCGGCGCGCGGCGCGCCCATGGGCATGGTCCAGATCGCCGCGGCGCTGAACCGGTCCGTCAGCGAGCTGTTCCGGATGGTCCAGGTGCTGGAGCAGCGGGGCTATGTCGCCAACACGCCGGCCGGTGACGGCCTGGTGCTGACCAACAAGCTGTTCTCGCTGGGCATGACCCGGGCGCCGGCCAAGAGCGTGCTGGAGGCGGCCCTGCCCGTGATGCGGCGCCTGTCCGAGACGATCGGCCAGTCCTGCCACCTGGCGGTGGCCAGCGCCGCCGAAATGGTGGTGGTGGCCAGGATCGAGGCCCCCGGCAACCAGGGCTTCTCGGTGCGCGTCGGCTATCACCGGGCCATCGTCGAGGCGACCTCGGGTCTGGTGCTCTACGCCTTCCAGCCCAAGCGCGTCCGGGATGAGTGGCGCGCCCGTCTGGAACCCACCGTCAGCCGGACCGCCTGGGCCAAGTTCGAGGCCAAGGCCGAAGAGGCCAGGGCCGACCAGCACGTCCAGGCGTCCAGTGGCGTGACCCGGCTCGTGGTCGACCTGTCGGCGCCGATCTTCGGTCCCGAAGGCGTCGCCGCGGCCCTGACCTCGCCCTATGTTGAAACGCCCACGGCCATCCCCGTGCCCGACACGATCGCGGCCATCCGGGCGGCGGCCGACGAAATCTCCGTGGAACTTGGAGGCCAATTCCAGTGATCTTCGCCGACGCGCAGACATCCTCCCGCGACCGGGCGGAGGGCCGCGGCCGATTGGACCTGCCGCCGCTGGGCTTCGGCGCCGCGGCGATCGGCAATCTCTACGCCGCCATGAGCGACGCCGCCGCGCGCGAGACGATCGAGGCGGCCCTGTCGGCCGGGCTCGCCTATTTCGACACCGCGCCGCACTACGGCTTCGGCCTCAGCGAGGCCCGCCTGGGCGAGGCGCTGCCGGCGAACGCCCGGATCTCGACCAAGGTGGGCCGGCTGCTGCGCCCGGCGCCGGAGGCCGATCCGGCCGCCGAACGCCACGGCTTCGTCGGCGCCGCGCCGTTCGAGCCGGTGTTCGACTACTCGTATGATGGGGTCATGCGGTCGTTTGAGAGCAGCCTGGCGCGCCTGAAGCGCGACCATGTCGACGTGCTGCTGGCCCACGACCTGGGCGCGGTCACCCATGGCGACGAGGACGCCGCGCGGCGCCGCGAGTTCTTCGACGGCGGCTACAGGGCGATGCGGGCCTTGCGCGACAGCGGCGCGGTCGGCGCGATCGGCCTGGGCGTCAACGAATGGGAGGTCTGCGACGCGGCGCTGGACGAGGGCGATTTCGACGTCTTCCTGCTGGCCGGCCGCTACACCCTGCTGGAACAGACGGCGCTGGACCGCTTCCTGCCGCGCTGCGCCGCCCGCGAGGTGTCGATCATCGTCGGCGGGCCGTTCAATTCGGGGATCCTGGTCGAGGGCGCGGGGCCGGGCGCCCACTACAACTACGGCGCGGCCCCGGCTGAGATTCTCGATCGAGTCCGCAGGCTGGAGGCCGTCTGCCTGGCCCATGCCACGCCCCTGGCCGCCGCCGCCCTGCAGTTTCCGCTGGCCCATCCGCAAGTGACGAGCGTTATCCCTGGCATGTCCAGTCCTGAGCAGGTGCGCCAGGCCCTGGCCTGGGCGGCGCACGCCATCCCCGACGCCCTGTGGGACGACCTTCGCGCCGAGTCCCTGCTGCATCCGGGCGCGCCGACGCCCAGGAAGTCCCGATGAGCCTGATCCTGCTTCACCCCGACGACAATGTGCTGGTGCTCAGCGCGCCGGTGCGCGCGGGCCAGGCCCTGGTGGTCGACGGCCAGGCCGTGACGGCCAGCGCCGACGTCGGAGTCGGCCACAAGCTGGCCCGCCGGGCCCTGGCGGTGGGCGACAAGGTGCTCAAGTACGGCGCGCCGATCGGCTCGATCACCGCGCCGGTCGCCGTTGGCGGCCATGTCCACCTGCACAATATGAAGAGCGACTACATCGCCAGCCACACCCGGCAGGCGACGGGCGCGGAAGGATCATGACCATGTCGCACACGCTGCGCGGCTATCTCCGGGCCGACGGCCGCAAGGGCGTCCGCAACGTCGTGGCCGTCGCCTACCTGGTCGAATGCGCCCACCACGTCGCCCGGGCGATCGTGACCAGGAGCGACGACGCCGAGACGCACCTGATCGGCTTTCCCGGCTGCTATCCCAACGCCTACGCGCTGAAGGTGATGCAGGCGATCACCACGCATCCCAATGTCGGCGGGGTGCTGCTGGTCTCGCTGGGCTGCGAGAGCTTCAACCGCGAACAGCTGCGGGCGACCATCGAGGCCAGCGGGCGACCGGTCGAGACCCTGGTGATCCAGGAGAACGGCGGCACGGCCAGCACCATCGCCAAGGGGCTGGAGGCGGTCGCCCGCCTGCGCGCCGTCGCCGACCAGACGCCCCTGGCGCCCATGGCGGTCTCGGAGCTGGTGATCGGCACCATCTGCGGCGGCTCGGACGGCACCAGCGGCATCACCGCCAATCCGGCCGTCGGGCGGGCGTTTGACCGGCTGGGGGCCGACGGCGCGGCCTGCGTGTTCGAGGAGACGGGCGAACTGGTCGGCTGCGAGACGATCATGGCCAGCCGGGCGATCACGCCGGAACTGGGCCTGGAGCTGGAGCGCAGCGTCCAGAAGGCCGAGGCCTACTACACCGTCATGGGCTACGGCAGCTTCGCGCCGGGCAACGCAGAGGGCGGGCTGACCACCCAGGAAGAAAAGTCGATGGGGGCCTATTCCAAGTCCGGATCGGCGCCGATCGTGGGCATCCTCAAGCCCGGCGACCTGCCGCCCAGCGGGGGGCTCTACCTGCTGGACGTGGTGCCGGACGGCGAGGTGCGCTTCGGCTTTCCCAACATCTCCGATAACGCCGAGATCGTCGAGCTGATCGCCTGCGGCGCCCACATCACCCTGTTCACCACCGGTCGTGGCTCGGTGGTCGGCTCGGCGATCTCGCCGGTCATCAAGATCTGCGCCAATCCCGAGACCTATCGCAAGCTGAGCGGCGACATGGACGTCGACGCCGGGCGGATCATGGAGGGGCGCGGGACCCTCGACGAGGTCGGGACCGAGATCTACGACCTGGTCCTGGCCGTGGCCGGCGGCGAACGCACCGTTTCGGAAGCCTTGGGCCACCAGGAATTCATCCTCACCTACAAGGCCTTCGACCCGATCGGTCCGGCCTGCCTTCCGCTGCGGCGGGCCAATTAGAGAGCTATCGAGATGGGAAGACTTTCCGGCAAGACCGCCCTGGTCACGGCGGCCGCGCAGGGCATTGGCAAGGCCAGCGCCGAACTGTTCGCCCGCGAGGGCGCGCGGGTGATCGCCACCGACATCAACGAGGCCCTGCTGGCGCAGGTCGTGGGCTGCGAGCCCCGCCGCCTGGACGTGCTGGACCCCAAGGCCATCACCGACCTGGCCGCCGAGCTGGGCCCGGTCGACGTGCTGTTCAACTGCGCCGGCTTCGTGCATTCCGGCACCATCCTCGACTGCGACGAGGCGGCCTGGGCGTTCTCCAACGATCTGAACGTCAACGCCATGTACCGGATGATCCGCGCCTTCCTGCCGGCCATGCTGACGGCCGGCGGCGGGTCGATCGTCAACATGGCCTCGGTGGCCAGCTCGATCAAAGGCGTGCCCGGCCGCTTCGCCTACGGGGCGACCAAGGCCGCGGTGATCGGCCTGACCAAGGCCGTGGCCGCCGATTTCGTGGGTCAGGGCGTCCGCTGCAACGCCATCTGCCCGGGCACGGTGGAGACTCCGTCCCTGAACCAGCGCCTGGCCGACACCGGCGACTACGAGGCCGCCCGCCAGGCCTTCACCGCGCGCCAACCGATGGGCCGCCTGGGCAGGCCCGAGGAACTGGCGCAGCTGGCGCTGTATCTGGGCAGCGACGAGTCGAGCTTCACCACTGGCCAGATCCACATCATCGACGGCGGCTGGATCAACTGATCGTCGGCGCCCCAAAGACCTTGTGTCGACGCGGTTCGCTCGCAATAGCAAAGCTTCTCCAAGCGGCGCCATCCGTTAACCGTGCCGCGCTAGGGTTGTGGCCATGCGAACAGATGTCCAATCACGCGGTCTCGAACAGCGGGCCCACCCCCGCACGCCGACCAAGCGCAAGGCCTATCTGGTCGATGGCCGCAAGGCCTGGAAGTGCTCGCTGATCGACATCGCCGACGGCGGGGCGCGGGTTTCGCTCGCCGACATGGGCCTGCCCGAGGAGGGCATCTTCCTGGTGGATTCGATCGCCAAGCGGGTGCACCTGACCCGCGTGGTCTGGCGATCCCAGAAGGAGGCCGGCCTGCAGTTCATCGAGAGCGAGACGCTGGACGGACCGGCGGGGGGCAAGGACGGCGCGGTGACCATCGCCACCCGGTTCGCCTGGCGGCTGAACGGCGCCTAGGCGCGCGTTGGGCCTCGACGCCGCTCGCCAACTGGCGGCAAAGATGCGGCGGCGCAAGTTTCGACCTTGAAATGCGCAGGCAATGTGGCCGGGCAAGTAAGGCTGTGAGCGACCGCTGACGCGGCCGCCGAGCGCGACCGTACGAGCATCCGTTTCGCCATTGTGGCGTTTGGTGCTTCGAACAGTAGCGTTCGTCCGCTCTCCATAGCCCCCGCGCGCCCGAGATCTCGATGACCGAACCCCACCGACCGATCCGCCCCGTCAGCCGCAAGGCGCAGATCATCGGGGGCGCGATCGCCCTGGCGGTGCTGGCGGGCGTGGTGTGGCTGGCCTGGAGCCTGATGCACGCGCCCAGGGGCGAGGGCGACGCGGCCGGCGGGCCCGGCGGCCCGGGCGGCCCGGGCGGCGGCTTCGGCGGCGGACGGCGCGGCGGTCCGGCCAGCACCGTGGCGGTGGCCACCGCGACCCAGACCGACCTGCCGGTGGTGATCGAGGCCCTGGGCACGGTGACTCCGGCCGCGACGGTCACCGTCCGGCCGCAGGTGGCCGGCGTGATCACCCAGGTGCTGTTCAGGGAAGGCCAGATGGTCCGCGCCGGCCAGCCGCTGGTGCAGATCGATCCCCGCCAGTTCCAGATGGACCTGCTGCAGGCGCAAGGGAACCTGACCCGCGACGAGGCCCAGCTGGCCAACGCCCAGGTCACCCTGGCGCGTTACCAGACGCTGCTGGCCCAGGACTCCATCGCCCGCCAGGACGTCGACACCCAGGCCGCGACCGTCAAGCAGCTGCAGGGCACGGTGATGGCCGACAAGGCCGCCGTCGGCACGGCGCGGCTGAATGTCGGCTATGCGCGGATCGTCGCCCCGGTCAGCGGCCGGGTGGGCCTGCGGGTCGTCGACGTGGGCAACTATATCGGGGCGGGCGACACCAACGGGGTGGCGGTGATCACCACCGTTTCGCCGATCGACGTCGAATTCACGGTCCCGCAGGACGACGTGCCGCGCATCGGCGCGCGGGCCAACGGCGGCGCGGCGCTGCCGGTCATCGCCCTGGATCGGACGCGGACCACCACGCTCGGCGCCGGAACCTTCTCGACCCTCGACAACGTCGTCGACACGGGCACCGGCACGGTCAAGGCCAAGGCCCGGTTCCCAAACGCCGGCGGGACGCTGTTCCCCAGCCAGTTCGTCAATGTCCGCCTGGAGCTGGACACCATCAGGAACGCCGTGGTCGTGCCGGCCACGGCCCTGCGCCAGAGCAGCGACGGCGCCTTCGTCTGGGTGCTGGGCGAGGGCCAGGTGGTGCACAAGCGCAAGGTCGTCGCCGGTCCCTCGACCACCACGCAGGTGTCGCTGACCAGCGGCCTGACGGTCGGCGAGAAGGTGATCACCGAGGGCGGCGACCGCCTGCGCGAGGGCGGCAAGGTGCAGCTGCCCGGCCAGGCCGCCGGCCGCATGGGCCAAGGCAAGGGCAAGGGGCAATGGGCCGGCAAGCGGGGCGAGGGCGGCCAGGGGCAGGGCGGCGAGCATCGCCACCGTCGTCAGCAGCAGGCCCAATAGGCCCGCGCCATGAACCCCTCGCGTCCCTTCATCCAGCGGCCCGTCGCCACGGCGCTGTTCATGGCGGCCATCGTCCTGGCCGGCCTGGTCGGCTTCCGGTTGCTGCCGCTGTCGGCCCTGCCGCAGGTCGACTACCCCACGATTCAGATCCAGACCCTCTATCCCGGCGCCAGCCCGGAGGTGATGAGCCAGACGGTCACCGCGCCGCTGGAACGCCAGCTGGGCGAGATGGCGGGCCTGTCGCGGATGAGCTCGGTCAGCACGGCCGGCGCCTCGATCATCACCCTGCAGTTCAATCTCGGCGAAAGCCTCGACGTCGCCGAGCAGGAGGTGCAGGCGGCGATCAACGGGGCCAACAGCCTGCTGCCGGCCGACCTGCCGGCCCCGCCGGTCTACGCCAAGGTCAATCCGGCGGACGCCCCGGTCCTGACCCTGGCGGTCACCTCCGACACCCTGCCGCTGACGCAGGTGCAGAACCTGGTCAACACCCGCCTGGCCCAGAAGATCAGCCAGGTGTCGGGGGTGGGCCTGGTCACCCTCAGCGGCGGCCAGCGCCCGGCCATCCGCATCCAGGCCGACACCCAGGCCATGGCCTCCTACGGCGTCACCCTGGCCAATGTGCAGAGCGCGATCAGCAACGCCAACGCCAACAGCGCCAAGGGCAGCTTCGATGGGCCCACCCGCGCCTACACGATCAACGCCAACGACCAGTTGCTGACGGTCGACGACTATTCGAACCTGATCGTCACCTACAAGAACAACGCCCCGATCCGCCTGCGCGACATCGCCCAGGTGGTTCAGAGCGCCGAGAACACCCGCCTGGGGGCCTGGGCCAACGAGACGCCGGCGATCATCGTCAACGTCCAGCGCCAGCCGGGCGCGAACGTCATCCAGACCGTCGACGCCATCAAGGCCAAGTTGCCGGAACTGGAGGCCGGCCTTCCGGGCAGTCTGGACGTCAAGGTGCTGGCCGATCGCACCACCGGCATCCGCGGCTCGGTCCACCATGTGGAGATGGAGCTGCTGCTGGCCGTGGTGATGGTCGTGGTGGTGATCTTCTTCTTCCTGCACAGCCTGCGCGCCACCCTGATCGCCGGCCTGGCCGTGCCGATATCGCTGATCGGCTCGTGCGGGGTGATGTACCTGCTGGGCTTCTCGCTGAACAATCTCAGCCTGATGGCCCTGACCATCGCCACGGGGTTCGTGGTCGACGACGCCATCGTCATGATCGAGAACATCTCCAGGCACCTGGAGAAGGGCGTCAAGCCGATGGCGGCGGCCCTGCGGGGCGCGCGCGAGATCGGCTTCACGATCATCTCGCTGACCGTGTCGCTGATCGCGGTGCTGATCCCGCTGCTGTTCATGGGCGACGTGGTGGGGCGCCTGTTCCGCGAGTTCGCCATCACCCTGGCGATCACCATCCTGATCTCGGCCGTGGTCTCCCTGACCCTGACCCCGATGCTGTCGGCCCGCTGGCTGAGGCCGGCCGGGGAGGGCGAGGGCCACGAGCCGCAGGGCCCCATCGCCCGCAAGTCCCAGGCGGTGTTCGAACGGGTCGAGCACCACTACGAACGAGGCCTGAACTGGGTTCTGGAACGCCAGAAGGCGACCCTGGTCGTCGCCGTGGCCACCTTCGCCCTGACCGCCTTCCTGTACCTGATCATCCCCAAGGGCCTGTTCCCGACCCAGGACACCGGCCAGCTGCAGGCCCGCACCGAGGTCGAGCAGTCGGTTTCGTACGATCGCATGGCCGGGCTGCAGCAGCAGGCCGCCAAGGCCATTCTCGCCGATCCGGCGGTGGAGAGCCTCAGCTCGTTCATCGGCGTCGACGGCGCCAACAATTCGATGCTCCACACCGGCCAGATGCTGATCAACCTGAAGGCCGACCGTGGCGGCTCGCAGGAGAAGATCATGCAGCGGCTGCGCGACCGCGTGGCCGCCGTGCCGGGGGTGACGCTGTACCTGCAGCCGACCCAGGACCTGACCATCGACGCCGAGACCGGCCCGACCCTCTACCGCCTGTCGCTGGAAGGCGCCGACACCGCCACGGTCAAGGAATGGGCGGGCAAGCTGGCCGCGCGCCTGGCCAGCGTGAAATCGGTGCGCAACGTCTATAGCGACGCCGACGCCACGGGGGCCGCGGCCTATGTCGACATCGACCGCGACACCGCCGCGCGGCTGTCGATCACCGCTTCGGACATCGACGACGCCCTGTACAGCGCCTTCGGCCAGCGGATCGTCTCGACGATCTTCACCGAGACCAATCAGTACCGGGTGATCCTCGAGGCCAAGCCCGGCCTGCTGACCGCGCCGGAGTCACTGGGCCTGCTGAACCTGAAGACCGGCGGCGGCAGTCCCACGCCCCTGTCGGCGATCTCGACCATCAGGGAACAGACCGCCCCGCTGCAGGTGACCCACGTCTCGCAGTTCCCGGCCACCACGATCGGCTTCGACACCGCCCCGGGCGTCTCGCTGGGCAAGGCGGTGGACGACATCCGCGCGGCGATGAAGGACATCGGCATGCCGACGGCGGTGACTCACACCTTCCTCGGCGCGGCCGGCGCCTACGAGAACTCGCTCAGCAACCAGCTGTGGCTGATCCTGGCGGCGGTGGTCTGCGTCTACATCGTGCTGGGCGTGCTCTACGAGAGCTACATCCACCCGCTGACCATCCTGTCGACCCTGCCGTCGGCGGGGGTCGGGGCGCTGCTGGCCCTGTGGATCACCGGCAACGACCTGGGGGTGATCGGCATCATCGGCATCATCCTGCTGATCGGCATCGTCAAGAAGAACGCGATCATGATGATCGACTTCGCGATCGACGCGCAGCGCAACGAGGGCAAGAGCCCGCGCGACGCCATCTTCCAGGCCGCCATCCTGCGCTTCCGCCCGATCCTGATGACCACCCTGGCGGCGCTGTTCGCGGCCATTCCGCTGATGCTGAGCTTCGGCGAGGGCGGCGAGCTGCGCCGGCCGCTGGGCATCGCCATCTTCGGCGGCCTGCTGGTCAGCCAGCTGCTGACCATGTTCACCACCCCGGTGATCTACCTGGCCTTCGACCGTTTCGCCCCAGCCGACAGGGGCCTGCGCCGCCACGACGACCCTGTCGCGCCAAATGATACGAGAAATGGCCGGCTGGATCCCGACCCGATCCCGGGAGCGCCGTCGTGAACCTGTCGGCGCCCTTCATCAGGCGGCCAGTGGCCACGGTCCTGCTGACCATCGGCCTGGCCCTGGCCGGGATCGCGGCCTTCTTCGTGCTGCCGGTCTCGCCGCTGCCGCAGGTGGACTATCCGACCATCTCGGTCTCGGCCAACCTGTCGGGGGCCAGCCCCGAGACCATGGCCTCCAGCGTCGCCACCCCGCTGGAGCGGCGGTTGGGCGTGATCCCCGGCGTCACCGAGATGACCTCGCAGAGCAACACCGGCTCGGCCCGGGTGACCCTGCAGTTTGACCTCAACCGCAATATCGACGGGGCCGCCCGCGAGGTGCAGGCCGCCATCAACGCCGCCCGTTCGGACCTGCCGGCCACGCTGCGCAGCAACCCCAGCTATCGCAAGCAGAACCCGTCCGACGCGCCGGTGATCATCCTGGCCCTGACCAGCGACACCAAGACCCCGGGCCAGATCTACGACGCGGTGTCCAACATCGTGGCCCAGCGCCTGTCGCAGGTGACCGGGGTCGGCGACGTCGAGATCGGCGGCGGCTCGCTGCCGGCCGTCCGGGTGTCGGCCAACCCGTTTCTCCTGAACAAGTACGGCATTTCCCTGGAGGACGTCCGCGCCGCGGTCCAGTCGGCCAACGCCAACCGGCCCAAGGGCCAGGTCGAGGGGGGAGGGCGGCGGTTCCAGGTCTATACCAGCCCGGGCGGACGCAAGGCGGCCGACTATGCCGGCCTGGTCGTGGCCTGGCGCGGCGACGCGCCGGTGCGGCTGATGGACGTGGCCGAGGTCACCGACAGCGTCGCCGACACCCGAACCCTGGGCCTGTTCAACGGCAAGCCGGCGATCATCATCCTGGTCACCCGCCAGCCGGGGGCCAACATCATCCAGACGGTGGACAGCGTCCGGGCCACCCTGCCGGAGCTGCGGGCCCAACTGCCGGGCGACATCAACGTGGCGGTGGCCAGCGACAGCACCAACTCGATCCGCGCCTCGCTGCACGAGATCGAGGTGACCCTGCTGATCTCGATCGTGCTGGTGGTGCTGGTGGTCAGCGCCTTCCTGCGCAGCGCCCGGGCCACCTTCATCCCGGCGGCGGCGACCATTGTCTCGCTGCTGGGCACGTTCGGGGTGATGTACCTGCTGGGCTTCTCGCTCAACAACCTCAGCCTGATGGCGATCACCGTGGCGACCGGCTTCGTGGTCGACGACGCCATCGTGGTGCTGGAGAACACCGCCCGCCACATCGAAAAGGGCATGGACCGCTTCCAGGCCGCCCTGCTGGGCGCGCGCGAGGTGGGGTTCACGGTGCTGTCGATCAGCATCTCGCTGGTGGCGGTGTTCATTCCGCTGCTGTTCATGGGCGGCCAGGTGGGGCGGCTGTTCCGCGAGTTCGCCGTCACCCTGTCGGCGGCGGTGATGATCTCGCTGGTCATTTCGCTGACCACGACGCCGATGATGTGCGCCTACCTGCTGCGTCCCCCGAAGGCGGACAAGAAGCCGGGACGGATCGCCCGCTGGTTCGAGGCCGGCTTCGACCGCATCCACCGGACCTACGAATACAGCCTGGACTGGGCCCTGGCCGCCAAGCCGCTGGTGCTGCTGATCCTGGTGGTGGTGATCGCCATGACGGCCTGGCTGTACGTCGCCGTGCCCAAGGGTTTCTTCCCGCAGCAGGACAGCGGCCAGATCCAGGCCGGGCTGCGCGCCGACCAAAGCGTGTCGTTCCACGTCATGCAGACCAAGCTGCGCCAGGTGGTCGACATCATCCGCAAGGATCCCGCGGTCGACACCGTGGTCGGCTTCACCGGCGGCTCCCGGGCCGGCGGCGGCTTCATGTTCGTCAATCTCAAGCCGCTGGGCGACGGGCCGGACGATCGCAAGGAGAAGGGCTCGGCGGTGATCAACCGCCTGCGGCCGCAGCTGCAGAGGGTGACCGGCATCAGCGTCTTCCTCAATCCCGTCCAGGACGTGCGGATGGGCGGACGACAGAGCAACTCCACCTACCAATACACCCTGACCAGCGACTCCAGCGACGCCCTGAAGGCCTGGGCGCCCAAGCTGGCCGAGGCGATGAAGGCCCGCTCCGAGGTGATGACAGACGTCGACAGCGACCAGTCCGAGAACGGGGTCGAGACCTTCGTCACCATCGATCGCGACAGCGCCTCGCGCCTAGGGGTCACGCCGCGCGCGGTTGACAACGCGCTCTATGACGCCTTCGGCCAGCGGCAAGTCGCCACGATCTACGAGGACATCAACCAGTACGCCGTGATCCTGGAGTGGGACCGCCGGTTCTCGCGGGGGCCGGAGGCGCTGAACGACGTCTATGTGCCGACCAATCCCACCGGCGCGGCGGCCGCCTCGACGAGCGGCGCGGCGGTCAATCCGGCCCTGCGCGACGCCTCGACGGGCTCGGCCCTGAACACGACCCAGACGCCGATGACCCCGCTGACCGCCATCTCCAGCGTCGCCCAGGCCGCCACCCCGACCTCGATCAACCACCAGAACGGCGAACTGGCCACCACGATCTCGTTCAACCTGGCGGACGGGGTTTCGCTCAGCGACGCCCAGGCCGCCATCAAGCAGGCCGAGGCCGACATCGCCCTGCCGACCAATGTCCGCGGCAGCTTCCAGGGCAGCGCCCGCAGCGCCCAGGACCAGAACAAGCAGCAGCCGTTCCTTGTCGCCGCCGCCATCGTGGCGATCTACATCGTGCTGGGCATCCTCTACGAAAGCTACGTCCACCCGCTGACCGTGCTGTCGACCCTGCCGGCCGCCGGGGTGGGGGCGCTCCTGGCCCTCCTGGTCTTCAAGATGGAGTTTTCGGTGATCGCCCTGATCGGGGTGTTCCTGCTGCTGGGCATCGTCAAGAAGAACGCCATCCTGATCATCGACTTCGCCCTGGAGGCCCAGCGTTCGCGCGGGCTGACGGCGCTGGAGGCGGTGCGCGAGGCCAGCCTCCTGCGCTTTCGCCCGATCCTGATGACCACCCTGGCCGCCGCCCTGGGGGCCTTGCCCCTGGCCATCGGCTTTGGCGAGGGGGCCGAGCTGCGCCGCCCGCTGGGGATCACCATCATCGGCGGCCTGATCGCCAGCCAGCTGCTGACCCTGATCACCACCCCCGTGGTCTATGTCTATCTCGACCGCCTGCGGGGCAAGGCGCGCGACGAGCGCTACCTGGCCCACATGCCCTCCGCGCCGGAGCCCGTCTGATGCCCGCCTTGAAGTCCCTCGCGCTCGCCGGCGCCGCGCTGACCCTGCTGTCGGCCTGCGCGGTCGGCCCGGCCTACGAGAAGCCGCAGGTCTCGGCCGCCAGCCTGCCAGCGACCTACAAGGCCCTGGACGGCTGGAAGGTCGCCACGCCCGGCGACCTGCTCGATCGCGGCGACTGGTGGACCCTGCTGGGCGACCCCCAGCTGGACGCCCTGGCCGGCAAGGTCAACGTCTCCAACCAGACCATCGCCGCGGCCGAGGCCAACTACCGCCAGGCCCGGGCCCTGGTGCGCGAGCAGCGCGCCAGCCTGTTCCCGACCATCGACCTGTCCGGCTCGGCGACCCGGTCCGGCGGGTCCGGCTCGACGACCTCGGGCTCGGGCGGTTCGACGCAAGGGCGACGCTACCAGGCCAGCATCGGCGCCAGCTGGGAGCCGGACCTGTGGGGCCGCATCCGCCAGGGGATCAACGGGGCCAAGGCCTCGGAGCAGGCCAGCGCCGCCGACCTGGCCGGCGCCCGCCTGTCGATGCAGGGCGAGCTGGCCGTCAACTATCTGGGCCTGCGCCAGGCCGACGCCGAGATCGCCCTGGTCGCCAGAACGGTCGAGGGCTACCAGCGCAGCCTGCAGATCACCCAGAACCGCTACGCCGCCGCCATCGCGCCGAAGTCGGACGTGCTGCAGGCCACCACCCAGCTGGCCGGGGCCCAGGCGGATCTCGAGAGCCTGCGCCAGACCCGTGCGACCTATGAGAACGCCATCGCCACCCTGGTGGGTGAACCGGCCAGCGGCTTCCGCCTGGCCGCCGATCCGGCCTGGAGCGCCCGCGTGCCGCAGATCCCGGCGGGCGTGCCCTCGACCCTGCTGGAGCGTCGTCCCGATGTCGCCGCCGCCGAGCGCCGGGTCGCCGCCGCCAACGCCGACATCGGCGTGGCCCGGGCGGCGTTCTTCCCGACCATCGGCCTCAGCGCCGACGGCGCCAGCGGCGCCTCCAACCTGGGTGACCTGTTCAAGGCCTCGGCCAACACCTGGTCGTTGGGCCTGACCGCGGCCCAGACCCTGTTCGACGCGGGCGCGCGCAAGGCGCGGGTGGAGCAGGCCAGGGCCTCCTACGACGCCGCGGTCGCGGACTACCGCCAGACCGCATTGGCCGCTTTCGAGGACGTGGAGAACCAGTTGACCGCCGCCCAGGTGCTGGAGCGCCGCTACGCCCTGCTGAAGACCAGTTCCGACGCCGCGGATCAGACCGAGCAGATGCTGCTCAACCAGTACAAGGCCGGGCAGGTGGCCTATACGGACGTGGTGGCCGCCCAGGCCTCGGCCGCGTCGGCGCGCCGGGCGCTGCTCACCGCCGCCGTGGCGCGGCAAACGACCGCCGTGGCCCTGATCCAGGCGCTGGGCGGCGGGTGGAAACCCCAGGCCTAGACGGCCGGAAGCGCCCATCGTCGCGCCTGTGGCGACTTGCCTGCTCGTTTGGCGCCGCTATTTCGGGCAGGCTGCGCAAATATCAGGCTGATTGAGCGACTCCGACCGCGATGAACCTTCGCCGCTCCCACCTGTCGCCGGACGGTCTTAGGGCGAAGGGCATGCGCGTCCTCGTCATCGACCCCGATCCCGCGCGCGCCGCCCTCGTGGCCGAGGGACTCGCCGGCGTGCAGCCCCTGGAGGTGCGTCGCGCGGCCGTGTTCGACGAGCGCGAGGCCGCGGCCTTCGCGCCGGACGTGGTGGTGATCGCCGCCGACAGCCCCGATCGCGATACGCTGGAAAGCCTGCGCGAGGCCGGTCTGCACAATCCGCGCCCGGTGGTGATGTTCGTCGACCGCTCCGAGCCGGGCCTGGCCGAGCAGGCCGTGCGGGCCGGGGTCGCCGCCTATGTGGTCGACGGCCTGGCGCCGGGGCGGGTGCGCTCGATCCTCGACGTGGCCATGAGCCGCTTCGCCCTGACCCAGCAACTTCAGGGCGACCTGGCCAAGGCCAAGGCCGACCTGGAATCGCGCAAGACGGTGGAACGGGCCAAGGGGCTGCTGATGAAGGAGCGGGGCCTGGACGAGGACGGCGCCTATCGCTTGCTGCGCAAGCTGGCCATGGATCGCGGCAAGCCGATCGGCCAGATCGCCGCCGACCTGCTGGCCTTCGCCGGCGTGCTGAAGGGTGACGCTTCGTGAGCGGACTGGCCGACTTGACGCTGGGGTTCATTCCCCTGACGGACTGCGCCCCCCTGGTGGTGGCCAAGGCGCAGGGCTTCTTCGCCGAGGAGGGGCTGGAGGTGGCGCTGAGCCGCGAGGCCTCGTGGGCGACGATCCGCGACAAGGTCGCCGTCGGCGCGCTGGACGGCGCCCACATGCTGGCTCCCATGACCCTGGCCCCGGCCGGCCTGGAGGGCGGATCGATGCTGGCGCCCCTGGCCCTGAACCAGAACGGCAGCGCCATCACCGTCTCGATCCAGCTGGCGGCGCTGATGGCCGAGGCCGATCCCGGCGCCCTGGCCGCGCCGCTGGTCACCGCCCACGCCCTGGCGGCGGTGGTCGCGCGCCGGCGGGAGCAGGGCGCCCCGCCGCTGACCTTCGCCGTCGTCTTCCCGTATTCGATGCACAACGCCTTCCTACGCTACTGGCTGGCCCAGGCCGGGATCGATCCCGATCGCGACGTGCGCCTGGTGGTCACCCCGCCGCCGCGCATGGTCGAGCACCTGCGCTCGGGCGACATCGACGGCTTCTGCGTCGGCGCGCCCTGGAACGCCGTCGCCGTCGACGAAGGCCTGGGCGAAACGCTGATCAAGGCTTCGCAGTTCTGGCCGGGCGGGCCGGACAAGGTGTTCGGCGTCACCGCCGCCTGGGCCGAGCGCCACGGCGACGAGCTGCGGGCGGCCCTGCGCGCCATCATCCGCGCCTCGGCCTGGGCCGACGAGCCGGGCAATCACGCCGAGCTGGTGGCCCTGCTGTCGCGCCCGGACCATGTGGGCGTCGAGGCCGAGGTCGTGGCCCGGGCCCTGAAGTCCGAGATCGTCTTCCATCGCGACGCCGCCGGCCTGCCGCGCCGCGAGCACGCCCTGTGGTTCTTGTCGCAGATGGTGCGCTGGGGCCAGGTGGAGGCGAGCCTCGACCTGGCCGCCGTCGCCGACCGCGTCTATCGCCCGGATCTGTTCCGCGAAGCGGCGTTGTCGCTGGGGCCCGTGCTGGAACCGGCCCAGGTGTTCGCCGACGCCGCGCCCCCGGCCTCGGCCCTGTTCGACGGCGCGCCGTTCGATCCGGCCGACGTCCGGGGCTATGCGGCGTCGTTCGCGGTGGGACGGGTTTCCTAGGGCCGGCGGCGCGTCGAACCGTGGCTCCAGCGCCAGCCAGGCGCCTGGTGGCGGCGCTTCCTCCTCATCAGGACTTATGCATTCTGCTCATGCTTCAAGCAGGAGGCCTGCTTGTTTGCTGAGCAATTGCGCTATGAGGCCTCCGGTTGCGCCGCAATGCAGCATGGCGCGTGACACCGTCAGCCATCTGATCCTTCATGGACGCTAGGCCTTCGGACAACGGCGTCCGCGGCTGCCAGAGACGACCGCTCGGATGCGGTCACCCGCCTGGGGCCCCGCGCCTCGCTCTCGCAGACACGCAAAGCCGAGTTTCATCATGATCTCTCGTGATTTCCTCAAGGCCGGCCATGCGCCGACCCTGTTCGCCGCGTTCCTGTATTTCGACCTCAGCTTCATGGTCTGGGTGATCCTGGGCCCGCTGGGCGTGGCCATCGCCAAGGACTTCCATCTCGATCCCGCCCAGAAGGGCCTGATGGTCGCTATCCCGGTCCTGGCCGGCGCGGTCCTGCGCCTGGTCAACGGCGTGCTGGTCGATCGCATCGGCCCCAAGAAGACCGGGATGATCGGGCAACTGATCGTGCTGACCGGCCTGGTCCTGGCCTGGCTCCTGGGCCTGCACAACTATCATCAGGTGCTGGCCCTGGGCCTGGTCCTGGGCGTGGCCGGCGCCTCGTTCGCCGTCGCCCTGCCGCTGGCGTCGCGCTGGTATCCGCAGGAGCACCAGGGCCTGGCCCTGGGCATCGCCGGCGCCGGCAACTCGGGCACGGCGCTGGCCGCCCTGTTCGCGCCGATCCTGGCCAAGACCTTCGGCTGGCAGAATGTGATCGGCATGGCGGCCATCCCGCTGGCGGTGGCCTTTGTCGTCTACATGCTGCTGGCCAAGGACGCCCCCGACCAGCCCGCGCCCAAGAAGTTCGCCGAGTACCTGGACGTGCTGAAGGTTCCGGACGCCTGGTGGCTGATGCTGCTCTACGCCGTTACCTTCGGCGGCTTTGTCGGCTTGGCCTCGTCCCTGACCATCTATTTCAACGCCGAATACGGCCTCTCGCCGGTGATCGCCGGTTTCTTCACCGCCGCCTGCGTGTTCGCCGGATCGTTCATCCGCCCGGTCGGCGGGGCCCTGGCCGACCGCTTCGGCGGGGTGCGGACCCTGAGCTTCGTCTTCGTCCTGGCCGCCGCCGGCCTTGCCGTCGCCAGCTTCCAGATGCCGTCGGCCTATGTCGCCCTGGCGGTGCTGATGTTCTCGATGCTGGCCCTGGGCGCGGGCAACGGCGCGGTGTTCCAGCTGGCTCCCCAGCGGTTCCGCAAGGAGATCGGCGTCATGACCGGCCTGATCGGCATGACCGGCGGCGTCGGCGGCTTCTACCTGGCCTCGAGCCTGGGCATGGCCAAGAAGCTGACCGGCTCCTACCAGGTCGGCTTCCTGGGCTTCGCGGCCCTGGCGGTGTTCGCCCTGGTGGCCCTGCACAGCCTGAAGGCCCGCTGGCGGGCGATCTGGCCGACCCTGCACGGCGACTCCGCCGCCCCTGTCCGCGTCTGACCTTTTTCCTCCAGTGAGCAAAACCATGACCAAGGAAAAGCTGGTCGTCATCGGCAACGGCATGGCCGGTTGCCGGGCGGTCGAGGAAGTCCTCAAGCGCGATCCCGACCGCTACGAGATCGCGATCTTCGGGACCGAGCCGCGGGTGAACTACAACCGCATCATGCTGTCGCCGGTGCTGGCGGGGGAGAAGTCCTTCGCCGACATCGTGATCAACGACGAGGCCTGGTACGCCGACAACGGCATCGTCCTGCACGCCGGGCGGGCCGTCACGGCGGTCGATCTGGAAGGCCGCAAGGTGGTGGCCGAGGGCGGGCTGGAAGTTCCCTACGACAAGCTGATCCTGGCCACGGGCTCCGACCCGTTCCGCCTGCCGCTGCCGGGCATCGACCTGAAGGGCGTGGTCACCTTCCGCGACCTGGACGACGTCGAGGCCATGGTCGCGGCCTCGGGCAAGCCCGGGGCCCGCGCCGTGGTGATCGGCGGCGGCCTGCTGGGCCTGGAGGCCGCCTACGGCCTGGCCCGGCGCGGCATGTCCGCCACGGTCGTCCACCTGATGGACGTGCTGATGGAGCGCCAGCTGGACGAGAGCGCCGGCTTCCTGCTGCGCGAGGCCCTGGCCGAGCGCGGCGTCGAGACGGTGATGGGCGCCCATTCCGAGGAGATCGTCGGCGAGAACGGCCAGGTCACCGGCCTCAAGCTCAAGGACGGCCGCGTCCTGCCCTGCGACCTGCTGGTCATGGCCGTGGGCATCAAGCCCAACGCCGCCCTGGCCAGGGCCGCCGGCCTGACCGTCAATCGCGGCGTGGTCGTCGACGACGCGATGCGCACCTCGGATCCCGCGGTGTTCGCGGTCGGCGAATGCGCCGAGCACCGGGGCGCCTGCTACGGCCTGGTCGCGCCGATCTGGGAGATGTGCCGCTCGCTGGCCGAGTCGATGACCGACGGGGAAGGGGCCTATGAGGGCTCGGTCCTGTCGACCCGCCTGAAGGTCTCGGGCGTCGACGTGTTCTCGGCCGGCAAGTTCTCGGGCGGCGAGGGCTGCGAGGACATCGTGTTCCGCGACGCCGGCCGCGGCGTCTACAAGCGCGTGGTCATCGAGGACGGCAAGGTGGCCGGCGCGGTGCTGTTCGGCGACGCGGCCGACGGCAACTGGTACTTCGACCTGATGCGGGCCGGGACTTCGGTCACCGACATCCGCGAGACCCTGATCTTCGGCCAGGCCATCACGGAAGGGCTGTCCGGCCTGGACCCTAACGCCGCCGTTGCGGCCATGCCCGACACGCAGGAAATCTGCGGCTGCAACGGCGTCTGCAAGGGTTCGATCGTCTCGGCCATCACCACCCAGGGCCTGACGACCCTGGACGACGTAAAGGCGGTCACCAAGGCCTCGGCCTCGTGCGGCTCGTGCACGCCGCTGGTCGAGCAGATGCTGAAGCTGACCCTGGGCGACGGCTTCAAGGAGCAGACCGGCCCCAAGCCGATGTGCAAGTGCACGGACAAGCCGCACTCCGACGTCCGCAAGGCCATCGTCGAGTACGAACTGAAGTCCATGCCCGCCGTCATGCAGGCCATGGAATGGACCACCCCCGACGGCTGCTCGTCGTGCCGGCCGGCCCTGAACTACTACCTGCTGTGCGCCTGGCCGTCGGAATATCGCGACGACAAGCAGTCGCGTTTCATCAACGAGCGCGTCCACGCCAACATCCAGAAGGACGGCACCTACAGCGTCGTGCCGCGCATGTGGGGCGGGGTGACCACGCCCAACGAACTGCGCGCGATTGCCGACGTGGCCGACAAGTTCGCCATCCCGACGGTCAAGGTCACCGGCGGCCAGCGGATCGACCTGCTGGGCGTCAAGAAGGACGACCTGCCGGCCGTCTGGGCCGACCTGAACGCCGCGGGCATGGTCAGCGGCCACGCCTACGCCAAGGGCTTGCGCACGGTGAAGACCTGCGTCGGCAGCGACTGGTGCCGGTTCGGCACTCAGGACTCCACGGGCTTGGGCATTCGCCTGGAGAAGTTCCTGTGGGGCTCGTGGGCGCCGGCCAAGGTCAAGCTGGCGGTGTCGGGCTGCCCGCGCAACTGCGCCGAGGCCACCTGCAAGGACTTCGGTGTGGTCTGCGTCGACAGCGGCTACGAGATCCACATCGGCGGCGCCGCCGGCCTGCACATCCAGGGCACCCAGGTGCTGACCCGGGTGGCGACCGAGGACGAGGCCGTCTGGGTGATCGCCGCGGCCATGCAGCTGTACCGCGAGGAGGGCTGGTACCTGGAGCGGGTCTACAAGTGGATGGCGCGCGTGGGCCTGGAGAGCATCCAGGCCAAGGTCACCGATCCCGACCAGCGCAAGGCCCTCTACGACCGCTTCGTGTTCTCGCAGCGCTTCGCCCGCATCGACCCGTGGGCCGAGCGCGTGGCCGGCCGCCACACCGAGGAATTCACCCCCATGAGCCGCCGGATGGAGTTCGTCCCCGCATGAACGCGCATGTCAAAGTTCCCGTCTGGGTGGATGTCGGGGCGGTGACCGACATTCCCCGCCGCGGCGCCCGCCGGGTGCCCAGCCCGCGCGGCGACATCGCCATCTTCCGCACCGGCGACGGCGAGGTGTTCGCCCTGATGGACGCCTGTCCGCACAAGGGCGGGCCGTTGAGCCAGGGCATCGTCCACGGGCGCGCCGTGGCTTGCCCGCTGCACAACTGGTCGATCGACCTGGCCTCGGGCGAGCCGATGGGCGCCGACAAGGGCAAGGGCTGCACGCCGGTGGTGCCGCTGGAGGTCCGCGACGGCCGCCTGCTGCTGAGCCTCGACGCCCATGGCTGACGGCTCGGCCGCCGCGCTCGTCAAGACGACCTGCCCCTATTGCGGGGTGGGCTGCGGCGTGTCGGGCGCGGTTGGCCAAACCCCGTCCGCGGACGACAGGGCCCTGTCGGTGGCCGGCGACGCCGCCCATCCCGCCAACCTCGGCCGCCTGTGCTCCAAGGGCGCGGCGCTGGGGGCGACGGTGGGGCTGCAGGGCCGGTTGCTGGAGCCGACGATCAACGGCAAGCCCGCCAGCTGGGCCGACGCCACGGCCCTGGTCGCCAAGCGCTTCAAGGACACCATCGCCAAGCACGGCCCCGACAGTGTGGCCTTCTACGTCTCGGGCCAGATCCTGACGGAGGACTATTACGTCGCCAACAAGCTGATGAAGGGCTTCATCGGCTCGGGCAATATCGACACCAACAGCCGCCTGTGCATGGCCTCGGCCGTGGCGGCCCACAAGCAGGCGTTCGGCGCCGATCTGGTGCCCGGCTGCTACGAGGACCTGGAGCTGGCCGACCTTGTGGTGTTCAGCGGCCACAACGCCGCCTGGACCCATCCGGTGCTGTTCCGGCGCATGGAGCAGGCCAAGGCGCGCGGCCAGAAGCACGTGGTCATCGACCCGCGCCGCACCGACACCGCCGAGGGCGCCGACCTGCACTTGGCCATCGCCCCGCAGAGCGACGTGCGGCTGTGGAACGGCCTGCTGGCCCACCTGATCCGCATCGCGGCGATCGACCGCGACTATATCGCCGCCCACGTCAACGGCTTCGACGCCGTCGAGGCGGCCCTGGCGGAGCTCGACCAGTCGCCGGCCGCCGTCGCCGCCGACTGCGGCGTGGCGATCGAGGACCTGCTGACCTTCTACGACCTGTTCGCCGCCCACGAACGCACGGTCAGCCTGTTCTCGATGGGCGCCAACCAGTCGGCCCAGGGTACGGCCAAGGGGCTGTCGATCCTGAACGTCCACCTGGCCACCGGGCGGATCGGCAAGCCGGGCAGCTGCCCGTTCTCGATCACCGGCCAGCCCAACGCCATGGGCGGGCGCGAGACCGGCGGCATGGCCAACACCCTGGCCGGCCACATGGACTTCGCTCCGGCCGACCGTGACCGCGTCGCCCGCTTCTGGGGCGCGCCCGACACCGCTCGCGCGCCCGGCCTGAAGGCCGTCGACATGTTCGAGGCCATCCACGCCGGCAAGATCAAGGCGGTGTGGGTGATGGCCACCAACCCCGCCGTCAGCCTGCCCGACGCCGGCCGCGTGCGCGAAGCGCTGGAGCGCTGTCCGTTCGTGGTGGTGTCCGACTGCGTCGAGACCGACACCACGGCCTTCGCCGACGTCAAGCTGCCGGCCCTGGCTTGGGGCGAGAAGGACGGCACGGTCACCAATTCCGAGCGCCGGATCTCGCGCCAGCGGGCCCTGTTCCCGGCGCCGGGCCAGGCCCGCGCCGACTGGCGGATCGTCGCCGACGTCGCCAAGGCCATGGGCTTCGACGGCTTCGGCTGGTCTTCGCAGGCCAGCGTGTTCCGCGAATGGGCTCGCCTGACGGCATATGAGAACACCGGCGACGAGACCGGTCGCGTCCTGAACCTGGCGGGACTTTCGACTTTGACGCCAGAGGCTTACGCTCAACTCCTGCCGGTTCAATGGCCGGTGCGGGCGGACGGACACGGGACGCCGCGCCTGTTCACCGACGGCCGTTTCCAGACTCCCGACGGCCGCGCCCGCATGGTCCCCACCCGACCCAAGGGTCCCGCCGACGCGATGGACGCGGCCTATCCGATGTCGCTGAACACCGGCCGGATCCGCGACCAGTGGCACACCATGACCCGCACGGGCCTGGCCCCGGACCTGTGCCGCCACGCGCCCGAGCCGTTCGTCGAGGTCCATCCCGTCGACGCCGAGGCCCTGGGGGTCCGGGACGGCGCCCTGGCTCGGGTGATCACGGCCCGCGGCGAGGCCGTCGCCCTGGCCAAGGTCACCGAGCGCCAGCGGCCCGGCGGCCTGTTCATGCCGATGCACTGGACCGACGCCTTCGCGCCGTCCGGCCGCTCCAATCACCTGATCGCGCCGAACCTGGATCCCACCTCCGGCCAGCCCGAGTTCAAGCACACCCCCGCCCGGCTCCGCGCCTATCGCGAGACCTGGAAGGGCTTCTTTCTCACGCGGGACAGCCTCGCCCTTCCGTCGGGTCTGGACCTCGTCTGGCGGCGCATCCCGCAGGACGCCTGCCAGCAACACGAGTTCGCCGGCCGGGGCGACGAAGTCGAGCGCGCCGCCTTGCGCAGGGGGCTCGTCAAGGGCCTCGTCGGCGAACTCGTGACCTATGAGGACGCCGCCACCGGCGCGCGGCGTGACGCCTGGCTGCGCGACGGCCAGCTGGTCGCGGTCCTGTACATCACGATCAGCGGCCGCCTGCCGCCGCGCGACTGGCTGGCCGAGCTGTTCGCCGAGCCGCAACTGAGCCAGGAGGCTCGCTCGGCCCTGCTGTTCGGCCGCCCGCCCGGCGCCCCTGTCGACAAGGGACCGCTGGTCTGCGCCTGCCTGAAGGTGGGCGCCAGGGCCGTGCAGGCCGCCATCGTCGCCGGGGCCGCCAGTCCTGACGCCGTCGGCGCCGCCACCGGGGCGGGGACCAATTGCGGGTCCTGCCGTCCCGAGATCGCCCGGATGATCGCCGCGACCGCCGCCGTTCCCGCCAAGGAGCCCGCCCATGTCTGACGCCGCCCAAGTCCTGCTCGTCGGGGCCGGTCCCGGTCCGGTCGACCTGATGACCCTGCGGGCCGTGCGCGCGGTGGAGAGCGCCCAGGCGCTGCTCTACGACGCCCTGATCAGCGAGGAGGCCATCGCCCTGGCCCCGGCCGGCTGCGTGCGCATCCAGACCGGCAAGCGGGCCGGCAAGCCCAGCATGCACCAGGATGAGATCAACCGCCTGATGCTGCGCCTGGCGCGCAGGGGCCTGCGGGTGGTGCGGCTGAAGGGCGGCGACCCTTCCGTGTTCGGCCGGGTGGGCGAGGAGTCGGCCTTCCTGCGCGAGCACGGCGTGTCGGTCGAGGTGGTGCCTGGCGTCACCGCCGCCTGCGCCGCCGCCGCCCAGTTCGGCTTTCCCCTGACCCATCGCGGCGAGGCCCGGCGCGTGGTGTTCACCACCGCGCGGCTGGAGGCCGGGACGCTCAGCGGCGACTGGAGCGCGGCGGGGGATCCCGAGGCGACCCTGGCGGTCTATATGGGCGGCGAGGTGGCCCACGCCCTCTGCGCCCGGATGATCGCCGCCGGCCGCGCGCCCGGCACGCCGGCCGTGGCGGTCGAGCAGGCCGGCGGGGCGAACGCCAGGATCTATCACGGCACGCTGGAGACCCTGGGCGACCGGCTGGACAGCCACGGCGGCCCGGTGGTGATCGTGGTTGGCGAGGTGGCGGCCCAGGCCCGCGATCTTTCGGCCGACCAGGTCCTGGAGACCGTTTCGCGCGCCGCCCTGACCGCCTGACGTCGATCGCCAGTTGACGCGGGGAGGGTTTCGGCCCGCCCATGGGGCATGCCGGATGCAACACCGACTCAGCCATTGGCCCAGGGACCGATCGCCCGCGCCCTGACCCAGGCGCCGCCCTGGGCCTTCGCCCTGTACGGCGGGCTGGCGGCCTTCGCGGCCTATTTCTCGATGTTCGCCTATCGCAAGCCGTTCACGGCCGCCCACTACGACCCCATGGCCGGCTGGCCGTTCGCCATCGACTTCAAGGTGGCCCTGGTGATCGCCCAGGTCGCCGGCTACGCCGTGTCGAAGATCGTCGGGATCAAGGTGATCTCCGAGATGCGGCCCGAGCGGCGCTGGCTGGCCATCCTTGTCCTGATCGGCGGCGCCGAGCTGTCCCTTCTGGGGCTGAGCCTGGGGCCGGCCGTCGCCGGTCCGCCGGCCCTGTTCGTCAACGGCCTGTGCCTGGGCATGATCTGGGGCCTGGTGTTCGGCTTCGTCGAGGGGCGGCGGCTCTCGGAGGTGCTGGGCGCCATGCTGTGCGCCAGCTTCATCCTGGCCTCGGGCGTGGTGAAGTCGGTGGGCAAGAGTCTGCTGCTGCAGGGCGTCGACGAGCGCTGGATGCCGGCCCTGACCGGCCTGATGTTTACTCTGCTGCTGCTGCTGGCCGTGGCCGCCTTGACCCAGTTGCCGCCGCCGTCGCCGGCCGACGAGGCCGCCCGCGTACGGCGCGCGCCCATGGACGCCAAGGCCCGCGCCGCCATGTTCGCCGCCCACGCGCCGGCCCTGGTCCTGCTGGTGGCGGTCTATGTGCTGCTGACCGCCCTGCGGGACTTCCGCGACAATTTCGCCGCCGAGATCTGGGCCGAGCTGGGCTTCAAGAACGCCGCGGCGATCTTCTCGCTGTCGGAAATCCCGGTCGCGGCCATCGTACTGGTCGGGCTGGGTGTGCTGAGCCTGGTGCGCGACAACCGCCGGGCGGTGGGCTTCAACTTCGCCTTCGTGGCCCTGGGCTTCGCCCTGCTGGGCGCGGCGACCCTGGGGCGGCAGGTCGGGCTGTTGGGCCCGGTGGCCTGGATGATCGCCACGGGGGCGGGGATCTACATGGCCTACACCCCGTTCAACGGCATGCTGTTCGACCGGCTGATCGCCGCCACCGGCCAGGTGGGGACGGCGGGGTTCCTGATCTATGTCGCCGACTCCTGCGGCTATGTCGGCAGCGTCTCCCTGCTGCTGGCACGCTATTTCGCCCACCTGCAGCTGGACTGGAGCGGCTTTCTGGCGGGGGCGGCCTACGGGACCTCGGTGATCGGCGTGGCGGGGGTGGGGCTGGCCTGGTTGCTGCTGAAATTGCCGAAGGGCGGCGCCTAGACGTCCGGCCTAGACCGCCGCCAGGACGGGTTGGGCTCCGCGGCGCGGGATGGGGGCGGTCTCCGGATTGGCGATGTCCTGGGCCGCCAGGTGGCTTTCCAGGAGGTCGAGAATCCCCGCGTCGACGCTCGTGTCGAACTTGCGGGCGAACAGGTCCGGACTGGCGATCAGGGCGGCGGCGTCCTGGGTGACGTAGGTGCGCGGCCGCAACTTGATGTCGCCGTCGGGGATCCAGTCGATCATCCGCATGTCGTCCTGCACGACCACGCCATGCTCGGCGGTGTTCATCATCACCGTCTGGAAGAAACCCTCGTCGGCGATGAAGGTGTGACGGTAGAAGGCCTTGTAGCGATCCGCCCGCTGGTCGTGGCAGACGAACTGGCAGAACCGGCGGCTGACCATCATCCATTGGTTGCCGATATAGGGCTTGGCGCCCGACAGGAACCGGCGTCCCAGGATCGTGCGGACGATCCGATCGCGCAGCTCGAAGGCGTATTTCCGGACCCGGGGCATGGTGTCGGGGCGGGCCAGTTGCTGATCCAGCGCCCTGATGAACTCCTGGCCTCTCCGCCTCGCCAGGAAGGCCTTGATGGACTTCTGGGTCTTGAGCGGAAAGTCCTGGCCGCTGAGGTTGATGAACACTTCCCAGTCCCGGCCCATTTCCAGCAGGCGAGCCATGCCGCGCAACTCGGCGTCGACCAGGCTGTAGCCGCCCCACAGCGCCGCCTTGCTCTCCAGGACGTCGGCATTGGGATAGGCGGCCACGAACCCCCGGATGTCGGCTTCCAGGTCCGGGCCGGAGTTCTTGTCGACATGGATGAGGTAGTGGTTGGCGGGATCGTGGATCGCCTTGAAGAGGCGTTTGAACTGCTCGGGAAAACGGTGGACGAGGATGAGATAGGCGATCACGCGGTCACTCCTGGAGCGAGGGCAAGCGCCAGCGCGCGACGCAGGGCGCCGCGTGGTGGCCATGGGCTTGTGGGGCGATCGGCGGATCAGGACGGCGTGGTCGAGTCCGCCGAAGGCGCGGGGCGGGAGGCCTTCGCGCGCGCCGGACGCAGGACGAGGCGGCGGGGCGGCAGGAGCTTGAACGCGACGGGAAGCACGAGCGCGATCAGGACGCACGCCGCCGACAGCTCGAAGAGCCAGTTCATGGGTTTCAATGTCTCGAAAGGCGGCCGAGCCGGAGCGGATCGACCACCCTGCGGCGGCTCGCTCTCGACGACCATGTCCTGCGTGTACGAACGCGGGAGCAGCTATAGCAGGTCCGGCGGCAAACCTCGCATCCTGGTTTGTCGCGGCGCGGCGGTCAGTCCGTGATCATCGCTTCCAGCGCCAGGACGGTGGTCCAGGTCCGACCGGTGATCCGCGCGCCCAGGGTCTTTTCGACCAGGCCGTTGGTCAGTTTCGAGCCGCCGACCCCGTCGGGATAGATCGCGTAGAGCTGCCGGCTTTCGGCGCGCACCTGTTCGCGGCCGCGGATCGCCGCGCGCAGGGCGCCGACGGCCTTCTTGTCCGGCGCGTCCTTCAGGAACAGGGTCATCAGCCAGCCGGGGTCCTGGGCGGCGAACTCGGGGAACGGGTTGGCGGCGACCAGGGCGCGCCAGGCCTGGGCCGTGCGCACATAGACGTCGGTGCGCAGGGCGAAGCGGTCCATCAGCGCGGCCTCGATCCGGGCCTGCAGCTCGGCGCCGGTCTGGTCGCCGCTGGTGAACACCAGGTCGCCGACCTTGGGACCGGCGCGGACCTCGGCGTGGCCCAGCTCGCCGAACAGGCCGCTCAGCTCGTCCGCCGTGACCTGGCGGTTTCCGGCGGCGTTGACGCCGCGCAGCAGGGCGATGTGGACGGTCATGGAACGGGCCTTTCGAACGAGGCGGCTGTTTAGACCCTCGCGACCGCCTCGTCGCGGACCGAATTACGCGTTCAACGCCGCAAAGCCTTGCTCCAGGTCGGCGATCAGGTCGCTGGTCGCCTCCAGCCCCACGTGCAGGCGCAGCAGCGGGCCTTCCAGGTTCACCGGGATGCTTCGGTTCTTCAGTTGCGGGTCGCAGTGGATGGCCAGGCTTTCGTAGCCGCCCCAGGAGAAGCCCAGGCCGAACAGGTCCAGGGCGTCGAGGAAGGCGTGGACGGCCTTCTGCGGGACGGGCTTCAGAACCACGCCGAACAGGCCGCAGGCGCCGGTGAAGTCGCGTTTCCACAGGGCGTGGCCGGGATCATCCTCCAGGGCCGGATGCAGGACGCGGGCCACCTCCGGCCGGCCCCGCAGCCAGCGGGCGATCTCCAGGCCCTTGTCCTGGTGGGCCGGCAGGCGGGTGGCCAGGGTGCGCAGGCCGCGCAGCACGGTGTAGGCGTCGTCGGGCGACACCGACCAGCCGATGTCCCACATCGCGTCGCCCAGCTGGTTGCCGATCACGTTGTCGGCGGTGGCGGCGCTGCCCATGAACACGTCCGAATGGCCGCCGACATACTTGGTCAGGGCCTGCACGCTGATGGTCACCCCGTGGGCCAGGGGCTTGAAGTAGAAGCTCGCCGCCCAGGTGTTGTCGATCATCGTCAGGACGCCGCGGGCGTTGGCGGCGGCGGCGATGGCCGGGATGTCCTGCATCTCGAAGGTCAGCGAGCCGGGGGCTTCCAGCAGGATCAACCGGGTGTGCGGCGTGCACAGGGCCATCAGCGCTTCGGGCGACAGGGCCGGGTCATAGTAGGTGGTCCGCACGCCGAACCGGGTCAGCACCCGGTCGCAGAACCGGCGGGTGGGCTTGTAGGTGCTGTCGACCACCAGGATCTCGTCGCCGGCCTTCAGCAGGGCCAGCATGACGCCGGTGATCGCCGCCAGGCCCGAGGGGTACAGCGTCACGTCCGGCGAGCCTTCCAGCTCGGCCAGGGCCAGCTGCAGGTTGGCGGGCGAGGACAGGCCGGTGATGCCGTAGGTCAGCTGGCTGTCGTCATACAGCGAGGCGGCGTTGGGCATCAGCACCGTCGAGCCGCGCTGGACCGGCGGATTGACCGTGCGGGCCAGCACCGAGCCGCCCTTGGGCGGGGCGCCCTTGCGGACCAGGCGGGTTTCTTCATCCAGGGGCATGGCGGACTCGAACGACTGCGAAGCCCTTGTCGTTTACGGCGCGGGGGCGAGCCGGTTCAAGGCAGGAATTCCGTCCGGGCTGGGAGAGGCGCTGGCGAAGGGGCCTGGGGCCATCGCATACGGCTGTCATCCCGGACGAGCGCGCAGCGCGAAGATCCGGGACCGGGGCGTGAACTCGGCGTTTGCGGCGGTCCCGGATCGGCGCTCGGCTCCGCCGAGCTTGTCCGGGATGACAGGTCTTTTCAGGGGCCAGGGACAGGTTCCCGGAACATGCCCCGGGGACCTGTCCCCGACGGGTATCCTAGGTCGCCACCGCGCCCAGCCGGCCCAGAACCCGCGTGGCCTCGGCGATCAGGGCGCGGCGGCGTTCGGTGTCGGTCCTGAACTGGGCCTCGGCCTCGGCGACGTCGGCCTGGCAGTGGGGGCAGGTCAGTTCGTGCGGCCAGATGTAGCCGGCGCAGGCTCGGCAGGGCTTGAGGCTGGGCGGCAGGGCGCCGCCGGCCGCCGAGCGCTGGCGGGGCGCGACATGCACCGCGGCCGGGTCGCGTTGGGGCAGGGGCGTGGCCTGCACGCCGGGAATGGCTTCGGTGATCAGGGCGAACTCGCCGACCGCGAAGCTCTCGGGCGGGGCTTCCTTGATCTTGACCACCCGCTCGCGCAGGCCGTGCTTGGCCAGGTCCAGGGCGCGGTAGTGGCAATAGGGGTTGTTGCCGCGCTTGCCCAGCAGCGATTCCGAAGTCCAGGTGCAGCCCGCCCGGCAGACGTCGGCGTAGTAGCAGGTGCGGCAATAGCCCCACAGCTCCTCGACGTCGCGCAGGCGGCCGAAGCGCATCTTCTCGCCGTGGCGCCAGATGTCGGCCACGGTCATGTCCCGGACATTGCCGGCGGCGTAGAGCGAGGTGGCCAGGGACGGGCAGCCCTTGATCGTGCCGTCGGCCTCGATACCGATGCCGGTCTGGCCGGCCGAGCAGCCGTTCCAGTGATCGGTGTCGTCGCCGAACCCGCGCCAGATGTGCTCGTAGGGACCGAAATAGCCGATGTTGTTGCCCACCACCATCAGCAGGCCCCGGGCCTCGCCCTCGCGGTACAGCCGGGCCAGCAGGGGCATGACCTCCAGCAGCTTGTAGGGCTGGAGCAGCAGTTCGGGGTTGTCGACGGCGTTGCCCATGGCGACCGTCAGCTGGATCTGCCAGTGGGTGGCGCCGGCCGCGATGATGCGGTCCATCAGCTCGGGCAGGTGCTCGGCCGTCTCGGCCCCGATCTGGGTGTTGACCGACACGGCCAGGCCCCGGGCCTTGGCGCGCCTGAGGGCGTCGATCGCCTGGTCGTAGGAGCCGGGCACGCCGCGCACCCGGTCGTGCAGCTCGGGCAGGCCGTCGATCGACACGCCCACGCCCTGCAGCCCCGCCTCGGCGGCCTCGTCCAGGCGCTTGTCGGTCAGGTTTCGGGCCCCGGTCTGGATGCCGGTGCGGATGCCGTGGGCGCGGCTGCGCCGGATCAGCTCGATCCAGTCGCGGCGCAGATAGGCCTCGCCGCCGATCAGGGTCAGCTCGCGCGTGCCCAGGGCGGCCAGGTGGTCGATCAGCTCCAGGGCCTCGGCGGTGGTCAGCTCGTCCGACCGGGGCCGGCCGGCCCGCGAGCCGCAATGCTGACACTTGAGATTGCAGGCCAGGGTGACTTCCCAGACCACATGGACGGGCACCAGCTCGGTGTAGTCGCGCTCCAGCCGGTAGCGGACCGGCTTGCCAGCGGGCGGCGCGGCGGGCGTCCGCGCGCCGGAGTCCAGCGAGATCGCGTCCGTCATCGTGTCGATCCTTCAGGGGCGCAAGGCGGGAAAGGGAGCGGGACGCGCCGCCGTGGGGCCGCGCGTCCCGCGGGAGGAAGGCTGGCCGGGCGTCAGCGGCCGCGTTCCAGCTTGGCGATCTCGACCTTCAGCAGGGCCAGGAGGGCGGGGATGTCGCCGTATTCCCTCAGGTGGGCCTCGGCCTGGTCGTGCAGGCGCTGCAGCTCGGCCAGGTCGCCCTTGGCGATGCCGTCGGTGATGGCTTGTCCGTACAGAATGACGATGGCCATGGTCATGACCTCCGATGAGAAGGGTTGAGGGGCGACCGCGGTTAGCCGCGGCCTTTTTCGAGCTTGGCGATCTCGACCTTCAGCACCGCCAGCAGGGCGGGGATGTCGCCGTACTCCTGCAGGTGGGCTTCGGCGGCGGCCTCGGCCTCCTTCAGGCGGGCCAGATCGCCCGAGGCGATCGCGTCGGTCACGGCGACGCCGTAGGGTTTGATGCTCATGGGATTTCCTCCGTTTCTGGTGGGCGGGCGATCAGCGGTTCAGCTTGGCGATCTCGACCTTGAGCTGCGTCAGCAGGGCGCCGACGTCGCCGTGTTCCTCGAGATGGGACTCGGCCAGGGTTTGCAGCTTGCGCAGTTGGTCCAGGTCGCCGCCGGCGATGGCTTCGGTGATGGCTTGTCCGTAGAGGGGGACGGGCGTCATGGGAGGCTCCGGGGCTGGGGTGAGCCGAGCGCGCGGCAGGCGTAGTCCTCCCGGCGCGAGGCGTCGGGACTCCGATCCAGTCCAGCGGGCGTTCGGCGTACGATTGAGGCGATAGGCGGGCACTGGCGATGTCGCGCTGCGGCCGATCACGCCGCGGCGGAGAAAGATCGCGATCCTTCTCCTGTCCCGAACGTTCAGGGAAAGTGGCGATTTTGTCAACTCACGGGTGTATGGAGATTTTATGATAGCATAGCGATTGTATCGTCTCTGGGGTCTGGAGCCGCCCATGCACGCGATCGAAGGCGAGTTGGACGTCGATGCGAACGCCGCGCGGCGGCTGGTCCAGGCCCTGGACCGCGCGGACGGGCCGATCATCGACGCCGCGCTCGACGCGGCCCTGGGCCTGGAGGTCGCGGCGACGGAGGCGCGGCTCGACACCCTGAGCCTGCTGGACCGGCACGGCGTCCAGCGTTTCGACCAGGGCGACCTGGCCTATGACGTGGTGCGGGCCTTCTACCGCGCCCTCCGGCCGGAGATCGCGGCGCGCCCGGGCCCGAGGTTGCTGGACCTGGGCAGCGGCTACGGGCGGATTGGACTCTATGGCGGCTTGCGGCACGGCCTTACGGCCCACGGGCTGGAGCTGGTGGTCGAGCGGGCGAACGCGGCGGCGCGCGCGGCGCGGGCCTTGGGCCTGACCCGGGTGACCTTCGCGGCCGGCGACCTGCTGACGGCGCCCTGGCCGCCGGCAGACGTCTACTGCATGATGAACGCCGTGCTGCCCAGGCTGCTGCCCCCCGTGCTGGCGCGGCTGGAGGACGAGGCGCGGCGTCGGCGGATCGTGGTGGCCTCGGTCTCGACCAGCAACCGCGCCTTCGCCCAGGCGGCCTGGCTGCGCGCCCTGCCGGTCGCCGCGCAGGGCCTGGCGGGGCGCGAGCTGCGATTGTGGGAGTCGGTCTAGAGCCCCGGCCTGATTGCATCAGGGCGTGGCTCTAGAGATTTGTTTTAACGCATTTTCTTTACGCGAACCGGAATCCACTTCGCTCGAAAATGCTCTAGCTAGACCGCCGCCGCCGGCCCGGTCGCCACCGGGACGTCCTCGCGACCGCCCCATTCGGTCCACGAGCCGTCATAGACCGCCGCCCGGGGCCGGCCGAGCCGGGCCAGGGCCAGGGCGACCACGGAGGCGGTGATGCCCGAGCCGCAGGTGGTGGCGATCGGCCGGTTGATGTCGACCCCGGCGGCCTCGAACACGGCCTCCAACCTGTCCGCCGGCAGCAGGGTTCCGTCGGGGGCCAGCAGGGCCGACAGCGGCACGTTGCGCGAGCCGGGGATGTGGCCGCCGCGCAGGCCGGCCCGGGGCTCGGGATCGCGGCCCTCGAACCGGCCGGCGGCGCGGGCGTCGATCACCTGTTCGCGGCCCCGGTCTTCAGGCGATTTCTCCAGGTTGCGCTTCATCTGGTCCAGCGAGCGGACGATGTCGGCCTGGTAGCGCGGGGTGAAGTGGCGTTCCTGCGGGACGACGGCCAGGTCGTCGACTGGACGGCCCTCGGCGATCCACTTGGGCAGGCCGCCGTCCAGCACCACCACGTCCTCGTGGCCCATGGCGCGGAATTCCCACCAGACCCGGGCGGCGGGCAGGATGCCGCTGGTGTCGTAGACCACGATCCGGGAGCCGTCGCCCAGCCCCAGCTTCTTGACCCGCGAGGCGAACTTGATCGGCGAGGGCAGCATGTGCGGCAGGTCGGAGGTCTCGTCGGCGATGTCGTCAATGTCGAAGAACACCGCCCCCGGGATGTGGACCCGGTCGTACTCGGTCCGCGGGTCGCGCTGGGCGGCGGGCATGTGCCAGGACCCGTCGACCACGCGGACGTCGGGCGCGTCGAGGTGCTCGGCCAGCCAGGCGGTCGAGACGAGCGGATCGGTATGGGTCATGACGAAGCCTTTCGGGGTCTGACTCGCCCCTTCGAGAAGGCGGGCAAGATCACGCGATCGGCGTTGGGGGGCAAGCCGTCGAGCCTGCCTTTCCGCATTCCCACAGTCCGGGGAAAACTAGGGATGGGCCTCGTGCAGCGAGTGCTCCTTGGCCTCCTGGACCATCTTCTCCTGCACGCGCTGGATGACGTCGAGCTTCTTGACGTTCTTGCCCGGGCAGGCATGGGTCGTGGCGGGGTCCTCGCGGTGCAGCTTCATGCTGGCGGGGTCCAGGCCCAGCACGGCCGACAGGGTGGCCATGGCCGCGACGGCGTTGTCGCGCACCGCCGCCCCGCGGCCGCTGTCGAAGAGATCCTTGTCGTAGTCGCCCAGCATCTCCAGGCCCAGGGCGATGCTGTTCCAGCTGGGCGAATGGACGCCCGAGACCGTCAGGGCCGTGAACACCCAGATCTGCTTGTCGTCGATGAACAGGTGCGGCCCCGCGCTCCATTTCTGCTTGTCGCGATAATAGCCTTCGAGATTGGCGATATGGGTCTGGGTGAAGCCCTGCGGCCTCTGGGCCAGCGACGGTACGCCGGTATTGTGCAAGGCGATGAACTTCGGCCGCCAGGCCGACCAGGTCAAAGCCTCGCAGTAGGTTTCGAACGACTCTGGCGAAAAGCTCTTGCCGACAATACCTTTCCAAGCCATCAGGCCCTCCCGGTGCGACTTGGCGTGATCCTGCACCGGACGGTTGAGTTCCGCAACTTTTTGGTCAGTTCGCGCGCGACGCCCGCATGGCGGGTCACCGCCGCTCTACATCCAGGGCGGGGTCGGCAGGCCCTTTTCGGCCAGGAAGGCGGGGTTGAACAGCTTGCTCTGGTAGCGCGAGCCGTGGTCGCACAGGATGGTCACGATGGTGTGGCCCGGACCCATGGCCCTGGCCATGCGCACCGCCCCGGCGACATTTATGCCCGTCGAACCGCCCAGGCACAGGCCCTCGTGCTGCACCAGGTCGAAGACCTGCTCCAGCATCTCCTCGTCGCTGATCCGGAACGGATGGTCGATCGCCAGGCCTTCGAGATTGGCGGTGATCCGGCCCTGGCCGATGCCCTCGCTGATCGAGGTTCCTTCCGACTTCAGCTCGCCGTCGGCGTACCAGCTGTACAGCGACGCGCCGTGCGGGTCGGCCAGGCCGATCTTCACCGACGGCTTGCGAGCGCGCAAAGCAGCGGCGACGCCGGCCAGGGTGCCGCCCGAGCCGATGGCGCAGATGAAGCCGTCCACCTTGCCGTCGGTCTGCTCGAAGATCTCCGGGCCGGTGGTCTCGAAATGGGCCTGGCGGTTGGCGACATTGTCGAACTGGTTGGCCCAGATCGCGCCGTTCGGCTCGGTCCGGGCCAGTTCCTCGGCCAGGCGGCCGGAATAGCGGACATAGTTGTCGGGGTTGGAGTAGGGCACGGCGTCCACCTCGACCAGCTCGGCGCCGAGCAGGCGGATGGCGTCCTTCTTCTCCTGGCTCTGGGTGCGCGGGATGACGATGGTGGTCTTGTAGCCCAGGGCCGAGGCGACCATGGCCAGGCCGATGCCGGTGTTGCCGGCCGTGCCCTCGACGATCCGGCCGCCGGGCCGCAGCAGGCCCCTGGCCTCCGCGTCGCGGATGATGCCCAGGGCCGCGCGGTCCTTGACCGACTGGCCGGGGTTCATGAACTCGGCCTTGCCGAGAATCTCGCAGCCGGTCGCCTCGCTGGCGCGGTTGAGGCGGATCAGCGGCGTGTCGCCGATAGCGTCGAGGACGCTGGTCTTTACGGTCATCTCTTCGGTCCGGCCGGTCGGGAGGTCGGTAGGGTAGATCGTGATGCGCGGCCCTCAGGCAAGGCCAGTTTTCCTGAAGGCGGCCTTGGCGGTTTAGCGCGGGTTCAATCGACCCGCTGGGTGATGATCACGTTCAGTAGCGCCAGGGAGCCGTTCACCGAGGCGGCCGCGCACCAGGCGCCGTGCAGGCCCTCCACCTCGACCAGGTGGTTCTCGATGGCGTCGATCATGATGCCCTCGGCCACGGGGAAGGACGCGTCGCCCAGCAGTTGCTCGTCCTCCAGTTCCTTGCACCAGGCGGCGACCGCGTCGGTGGCGGTCGCGGCGTCGAACTGGGTGATGTAGGTGCCGCCGTGGAAATCCAGGACCAGGGTGTAGAGGTTCATCGGGCCGACCTCGGGACGCGCTCGCGGACTGTACGCACACCGAAGGTCGGGATGCAGGGCCTGGTTCGCCAGGTCCGAGCCCTCATTAGACCCTGGAAAGGCCCAGCTGGATCACATTGGTGCGTTCGGTGCGGAAGCCGGCCTCGCAATAGCTGAGATAGAACCGCCACAGGCGACGGAACCGCTCGTCGAAGCCCAGGCCCTTGATGTCATCCCAGGCCGCCTCGAACCGCGTGGCCCACTCGGCCAGGGTGTCGGCGTAGTTCTGGCCGAAGCGGCTGATCCCCGTCCAGGCCAGGCCGGCGGCGGCCGTCTCCTGCTTCAGGCGGGCTTCGCTGGGCAGCATGCCGCCCGGGAAGACGTAGCGCTGGATGAAGTCGGTGTGGCCGCGATAGCGAGCGAACAGCTCGTCGCGGATGGTGATGATCTGCAGGCCGGCCCGGCCGCCCGGCGACAGGACCTCACGGATCTTGCCGAAGTAGGTGGGCCAGTACTCCTCGCCGACCGCCTCGAACATCTCGATCGAGGCGACGCTGTCGAACTGGCCCTGGACGTCGCGGTAGTCGATCAGCCGGATCTGCGCCTTCTCGGCCAGGCCCTGGTCGAACAGTCGCTTTTTCGCGAAGTCGTGCTGGGCCTGGGAGATGGTCACGCCGGTCACCTTGGCGCCGATCTCCTTGGCCGCGAACTCGGCGAAGCCGCCCCAGCCGCAGCCGATCTCCAGCACGTGCTGGCCGGGCTTCAGGTCGATCGACCGGGCCAGGGCCGCGTACTTGGCGTGCTGGGCCTGGTCCAGCGGCTGGCCGGGCGTTTCGTACAGGGCCGAGGAATAGGTCATGCTGGGGTCGAGCCAGCGGGAATAGAAGGCGTTGCCCAGGTCGTAGTGGGCGTGGATGTTCCGCCGGGAGCCCACGCGATCGTTCCGGTGGAAGAGGTGGTACAGCTTGTTGACCGCCTGCATCACCGGATTGCCGCGCACCAGGGCCGTCAGCCGGTCGAAGTTCAGCGAGAAAGCCTCCAGCACGACCGACAGGTCGGGCGTGTCCCACTCGCCGGCCATGTAGCCTTCGGCGAAGCCGATGTCCCCCGAGGCCAGGGCCCGGCGGATGAACCGGTAGTCGTGGATGCGGATCACCGCGTCCGGACCCGGCGTCTTGCCGACGATGCGCAGCGGCTTGCCAGACGGCAGGACGAAGGTCAGGTCGCCGACCGCCCAGTTCTCCACGGCGACGCGAAGGGCGGTGCGGAAGGCGGCCGGGGCGCGACGCAGCTCGGGGTCGCGGGCGGTGGCCGGCCAGGTCGCAGGCAGGATATCGGTCATCGACGCTCCCATCCCTAACTTGATGACGAAAGTTAAGAACCCTCGGAACCGACCTGTAAATGGGGAGCGCTATCCGGGGCCGCGAGAAACCTGGTCTCCCCTGAGGCCGTGATAGGCCTCGAGGGCGCGCGCGCGGGCCGCCGGATGTCCCACGATCGGTTCTTCGTAGATACGCCTGGCGGTGGCGCCGAGTTGCGCCGAGGCCTTCCACGGCTCGTGGATCACGGCGTCGGGCAGGGCCGCCAGTTCGGGAACCCAGCGGCGGACATAGGCGCCGGCGGGGTCGAATTTCTGGCCTTGGGCGATGGGGTTGAAGATTCGGAAATAGGGGGCGGCGTCGGCGCCGCTGCCGGCGACCCACTGCCAGTTGGCGACGTTGTTGGCCAGATCGGCGTCGACCAGCGTGTCCCAGAACCAGGCCTCGCCCGCTCGCCAGTCGATCAGCAGATGCTTGACCAGGAACGAGGCGGCGATCATCCGCACGCGGTTGTGCATGAAGCCGGTGGCCCACAGCTCGCGCAGGCCGGCGTCGACGATCGGATAGCCGGTCTCGCCCCGGGTCCAGGCCTCGAAGGCGGCGTCGTCGCGCCTCCAGGGAAAGCCGTCGAACTCGGGCCGGAAGTTCGCCTTGGGCAGGTCCGGATTGTGGAACAGGATCGAATGGTTGAATTCCCGCCAGCCAATCTCGGACAGGAACGCCTCGACGGGGGCGGCGGGGGCGTCGCCCGCTTCGGCGGCGTTGCGGGCCGCGACCCAGACCTGGCGGGGACCGATCTCGCCGAAATGCAGGTGCGGCGACAGGCGGGAGGTCGCCTCCACGCCGGGCAGGTCGCGCCGGCGGCCGTAATGCTCGACAGGACCGGACAGAAAGTCGTCCAGCCGTTCGGCCGCGCCGGCCTCGCCGGGCGTCCACAGGTCGAAGTCCCCGGACCAGTCCGGCCGGGTCGGGTGCAGGCTCCAGCTTTCGAGCGCTTCGCCGCGCGGCCAGCGTTCCGGGACGGGCAGGGCCTTGGGGGCGGGCTCGACCTGAACGTGATGGAGTTGGTCCCGCGCGGCGCGCCAGTAGGGCGTGAAGACCTTGTAGGGCTGGCCAGAGCCGTTCCTCACCGTCCAGGGCTCGTTCAGCAGCCCGGCGTTGAAGCTCTCGCAGGCGACCCCTTCGTCTTTCAGCCAGGCCTTGAGGGCGCTGTCGCGGTCGATTGCGGCGGCGTCATAGAGCCGGTTCCAGACCACGGCCGCCGGCTTGGCCGGGGCAACCAAGTCCTCCAGCACCGCCCGCGCCGGGCCGCGCCGCAGGATCAGCCGCGAGCCGATCGCCTCCAGCGAGGCGGCCAGGGCCGCCAGCGACTTGTCCAGCCACCACAGCGAGGCGGCGCCCATCGGCCGCACGCCGGGCGTCTCGTCCAGGATGTAGAGCGGGATCACCGGCTGTCCCGTGGCCGCGGCGGCGGCGAGGGCGGGGTTGTCGGCCAGGCGCAGGTCGTTGCGCAGCCAGACGATGACAGGGCCGTCCCGATCGATCCGCACGGTCACTCCGAGGTCTGGCCCAATGGCTTGCTCCATCCGCCCCCTGTGCCATAACGCCCTGCATGTCCAGACGCGTCATCCTCGTCACCGGCGGCGCCGGGTTCATCGGCTCCAACATCGTGGCCAAGCTGTGCGAGGACGACAGCCTCGACATCGTGGTCTGCGACTGGCTGGGCGAGGCCGCGCAGAACAAGTGGAAGAACCTGGCCAAGTCGCCGATCGCCGATTTCGTTCCGCCGGAGGACCTGTTCGAGTGGCTGGCCGAGCGCGGCGACGAGGTCGAGCTGGTGATCCACATGGGCGCGATCTCCTCGACCACCGAGCCGGACGCCGACCTGATCGTGGAGTCCAACTTCGTGCTGTCGCGCGACCTGTGGCGGTGGTGCGCCCTGCACAAGCGACGGCTGATCTATGCGTCTTCCGCCGCCACCTACGGCGACGGCCTGCAAGGCTTCGACGGCAAGGACGACCTGGAGAGCCTGAAGGCCCTGCGACCGCTGAACGCCTATGGCTGGTCCAAGGCGCTGCTCGACCTCTACGCCGTGCGCGAGGCCGCCCGCGGCCACGCCCCGGCCCAGTGGGTAGGGTTGAAGTTCTTCAACGTCTACGGCCCCAACGAGGACCACAAGGGCGGCATGAAATCGGTGGTCTGCCAGATCTGGCCCAAGGTGGCGGCGGGCGAGGGCGTGCGGCTGTTCAAGTCGCACCATCCCGACTACGAGGACGGCGGCCAGCTGCGCGACTTCGTCTATGTGCGCGACGTGGCCGACGTGGTCGCCTGGCTGGTCAAGAGCCCGCACGTCAACGGGGTCTACAACCTCGGCTCGGGCAAGGCCCGCTCGTTCAAGGCCCTGGCGGAGGCGACCTTCCGCGCCATCGGCCGCGAGCCCGACATCGACTATTTCGACATGCCCGAAGTGCTGCGCGGCAAGTACCAGTACTTCACGGAGGCCGACATGAGCCGCCTGCGCGCCGCCGGCTACAACGCGCCGATGACCTCGCTGGAAGACGGCGTCGAGGACTATGTCTGCGGGTTCCTGAACACGGATGATCCTTATCGGTAGTCCAGGCAGGCGTTGAACGACCTGGGGCCGGACCAGTTGGAGTGGATGGGATCGTAGGGCGTCGAAGCTCTCCAGCCTTCGCCATCCCGGCGCAGCTGGATGGTCTTGCTCTTTCCCGCCCGTTTCGAGGTCGCGCGGTTTTCCACATAGGGCGCCAGCGCGGGGCGCCCCATCCAGCCGGGAACATCCCTGAACTCGGTCAAGACTTCGGCGTAGCGGATGCAGAATGGACCGTAGGGATGGGGCGGCGCGATGCTGATGATCTTGGTCAAGACTTCCCGCCCGTAGCAGAAGGTTCCACGGCTCTGGTAGGCTGCTGTGTCCGTGATCCGATAGAAGCGACGATGGGCGCCGTCGGACGTATCGCGCGCCAGCAGGCCCAGATCGGCCATCTGCTCCAAAGCGTCGACCACCTGCCGCCGGTCAGGCAGGTTCAGTTCGCCATGGTCGACTACATAGACCGGATGGTCCGGGCTGCTTCCGCCGTCGATGGGCGCCTTGATGCAAGCGACCGGCCTGAGCAGCAGGTATTCCGAGATCCCATAGTCCATGCCTTGCGGATAAGGCGATTGCGCCGCGCCAAGGGAGGGCGGGCTGAGAGTGACGATGCTGGATGCGATCAGCATCGCCAGCCGTTCTATGCGAACCATGTCCTTGCCCCCCCAATGCTCTTTTTCAACCTAGCGCTGTTTTCGGGAGCCGGGGCTCAAATTTTCTCAGGCCAAGCCAGGCGGCAGTCAGACCGCCCGCCGTACGTCGGTGACGGCGAAGTCTTTGCCCTTGAACAGCAGCGGCAGGTCGCGCGACTTGGCCAGGGCGTAGCTGAAGCAGTCGCCGTAGTTCAGGCCGTGAGCGCCTTGTCCAAAGGTTCGGTAGGCCGTCTGGGCGACATCGGCGAGGACCCCGTCGAACGCCACCGTCGTCAGGTTCAGGGCGGCGACGAGGTCCGTCAACTCGGCCGCGCGCGCGGGGCCGTGGCGGCGGCTGGCGACGATGAAGGCCTCCAGGCGCGTCGGCGCGGCGATCAGCGCGGTTTCCGTCTTGAGGATCGCGTCGAGAAGAGCTTCGGCGTCAGGCTCGCCCTGAAAGATCGCGATCAGGGCCGAGGTGTCGACCACGATCACTTCGGCAAGCCGTCCTGGTCGTACAGCAGGGCGTCGTCGGAGCCTTCCCGCAGCACGGGCGAGGCCCTGACCCTGGCCTGGATCGCCCGGATCCGCGCCAGCCGCGCGGCCAGGGCTTCCGGCGCCGTCGGCGTGCGATCGAGTTCGGCGCGCAACGCCCGCGTGACCACGTCGGTCAGGGTCAGTCCCGTCCGCTCCGCCAACTGGCGGGCTAGGCGGTCGGCTTCTTCGCTGCGGATGTACAGGCTCATGGCCCTGTATATACATCCGATCAATACCGCCTCCAAGCCGCGCCACGATCGGGAGCGCCGCCATGGCAAAGGGCGTCGCCTTCGGCTGTCGCGCTCAAGGGGCGCCGGGCCGTCTCGCGCGACGCGGCGGGTTCGTGTAACCAGGGCCCATGGCCGACCGGTTCAAGGGTTTCAAGCGCTGGATCTTCGCGGGGGCGGTGCTGTTCCTGACGCTGGTCCTGTCGGCGGCGTTCTACTGGCGCTACGACATCCTGCGCACCACCCTCGACCCCAAGGTGCCGTTCCAGACCTATGAGCCGCCGCCAGCTCCCGACTACGCCCGGCCGAACGCCTGGGCGCTGCTGCCCCAGCGCGGCGTCGGGAGCCGGGGCGCGGCCGACGTCTTCTTCGTCCACCCCACCAGCTATGACGGCGGCCGCGACTGGAACGCGCCGTTCGACCAGCCCAAGGCAGCGCGCGACCTGGCCCGGGTGATGCTGCCCAACTACGCCGCCCCGTTCGCGCGGGTCGGGCGGATCTTCGCTCCCCACTATCGCCAGGCCAGCCTCTACACCTTCCTGACGCTGCGCGACGACGCCCGCGACGCCCGGCGCTTCGCCTATGACGACGTCCGCGCCGCCTTCCGCCACTATCTCGAACACGACAACCGCGGGCGGCCGATCGTGCTCGTCGGGGTGGAGCAGGGCGGCATCCTGGCCGAGCGGTTGCTGAGCGAGGAGATCGCGCCGAACGCGGCGCTGCGCGGCCGCCTGGCCGGGGCCTATCTGATCGAGACCGTGGTCCCGGCCGACGAGTTCGGTCCGGGCGCGCCGGTGCCGGCCTGCGCGGGCCGCGACCAGGCCGGCTGCCTGGTCGCCTGGGCCTCGATGGTCGACGGCGACTTCCAGCAGGCCCAGGCACTGACCAACCGCTCCCTGGTCTGGAACGCCGGCGGCGAGCTGGTCACGCTGGACGGCCGTCCGCCGCTCTGCGTCAACCCGCTGCTGGGCGCGCGCAACGAGATCCGCGCGCCGGCCAGGCTGAACCTCGGCGCCGCCAACGCCACGGGCCTGGAATGGGGCGCTCGGCCGGCCCTGCTCAAGCGCCAGGTCTGGGCCCAGTGCGAGGACGGCCTGCTGCACACCGGCCGCCCGAAATCGACCTCGCTGCGCGACAGCGGCTCGTGGACCGACCGCCGCAAGGTTGACGGCTTCAACCTGTTCTGGGCCGACATCGAGGCGGACGCCCTGGCGCGGGTGGCGGCGCTGAAGCGGCGGGGGCCGGTTCCGCAGGCGTCCAGCTAGGCTGCTCAACCCGCGTCGTTGAGCGGCGAGGCGGCCTTCCAGTCGAACAGTTCCTGCAGGGTCCGCACGGCCAGGCCGCGCGGCGAGCTCAGGTCCGGGTCGCGGGCCAGGATCAGCCGGGCGTCGTCGGCGGCCACGGCGATCAGGTCGCGGTGGGCGACGGGATCGGCCAGCTTGTAGGCAGGAAAGCCGCTCTGCTTCAGCCCCAGCGGATCGCCGCCGCCCCGCAGTTCCAGGTCTTTCTCTGCGATCTCGAAGCCGTCGTCGCTGCGCCGCAGGATATCCAGCCGCTGCTGGGCGGTTTCCGACAACGGCGGGTCATAGAGCAGCACGCACGAACTCTCGCGCGCCCCGCGGCCGACGCGGCCGCGAAGCTGGTGAAGCTGGGCCAGGCCGAAGCGGTCGGCGTGTTCGATGACCATGATGCTGGCGTTGGGGACATTGACCCCGACCTCGACCACGGTGGTGGCGACCAGGACCGAGACCTTGCCGTCCACGAAATCGGCCATCACCGCATCCTTCTCGGCGGCGGCCATCTGGCCGTGGACCAGGCCGACGCTGGGGCCGATGGCTTGGCGCAGGGACGCGGCGCGCTGCTCGGCGTCGCGCAGGTCGATCTTCTCGGACTCCGAGACCAGCGGGCAGATCCAGAAGGCCTGGGCGCCGGCCTGGGCGGCCGCCTTCAGCCGCTCGATGATCTCGGGAATGCGCGGGGTGGGGGCGGCGCGGGTGGCGACCGGCGTGCGGCCTGGCGGCTTCTCGTCGATGCGCGAGACGTCCAGGTCGCCGAACACCGTCAACTCCAGGGTGCGGGGGATCGGCGTGGCTGACATGGCGACCAGGTGCGCGCCCGCCCCCTTATCCTGCAGGCGCTTGCGTTCGTTGACGCCGAAGCGGTGCTGCTCGTCGATGATGGTCAGGCCCAGGGCCTGGAAGGCCACGTCGTCCTGGAACAGGGCGTGGGTGCCCACGGCCACGGCCGCCGACCCGTCGGCCAGCTTGGCCAGCTTCGAGGCCCGGACCGAGCCCTTGTCGCGGCCGGTGAGCAGGACGACCGCCAGGCCTTGCGCCTCCAGCGACGGCGCCAGGGTTTCGTAGTGCTGGCGGGCCAGGATCTCGGTCGGGGCCATCAGGGCCGACTGCAGGCCGCTGGAGGCGGCGTCGGCCATGGCCAGCATGGCCACCACCGTCTTGCCCGAACCGACGTCGCCCTGCAGCAGCCGGCCCATCCGCTCGCCGCTGGCCATGTCGCCGCGCACCTCGGACAGGGCGCGGATCTGGGCGCCGGTCAGCCTGAAGGGCAGGGCCTTCTCGACCGCGTCCGACAACGGACCGGCGACGATGCGCGGCGCCGGGTGCGAGCGCTTGCCGGCCTTGCGCTGGGCCAGGGCCAACTGGTGGGCCAGCAGTTCGTCATAGGCCAGGCGGCGGCGGGCGACCGACATCGGCGACAGGTCGGTCTCGGCTTGCGGGCCATGGACCAGGGCCAGGGCCTCGCGCCAGGCCGGGAAGCCGCTCCTGTCCAGCCAGGCCGGGTCCTGCCACTCGGGCAGGGCGGCGGCGCGCTCCAGGGCCTCCTGGGCGAACTTGCGGAAGGTGCGAGAGGGCAGGCCGGCGGTGGCGGGATAGACCGGCTCGACGGCCGGGATGTCGCTGGCCTTGTCGGCGTCCAGCAGGTAGTCGGGGTGCGCGACCTGGATCTCGCTGCCGTAGCGCTCGACCTTGCCGCTGGCGGCCCGTCTCGCGCCCACCGGATGCTGGCGCTCCAGGTGCGGCCCGTGGCCCTTGAACCAGGTCAGGGTGACGAAGCCGTGCTCGTCCCAGGCGCGGATCCGCCAGGGCTGGCCCGGGCGCTGGGGCGGCAGGTGGGCGTCTATGGTGACCAGGAAGGTCTGGACCTGGCCGTCGACGGCCCGGTCCGAGGTGGTGACCGTGCGGCGGATCAGGCCTTGCGGCAGGGTGAACAGCACGTCGCGGACGATCGGGCCCGCCAGGCGCTCGACCAGCGGCGCGACGCGCGGCCCCACACCCTTCAGCGTGGAGACCGGCGTGAACAGCGGAAAGAGAATCTCGGGGCGCATGCGGCTCCCACCATAGCGAAGCCCGCGACGGATGTGGACGCCGCGATGTTCTCTTTTCGTGCCGCCTGGCGATTTCGAGGAAAGCTCGACCGTAGAAGGCCGAGCGGATCCCGGGGGCGCGCTTGCGTCGCCCCTCGGAAATCCGGAGGCGAGGCGCTACTCGCCCTTGTTCATGGCCGGATTCAGCGCGGCCAGGATGTCCTGCAGCTCGTCCGAGCGCGAGGCGCCCGAGACGTTCAGGCGGGTGTAGAGATACTCGGCCTTGTGCTTCATCGCGGCTTCGGGGAAGCGATTGGCGGCCCCGTGCAGGTTGTTGGCCTCGCCGGCGTAGACGACGGTTCCGGTGGCGTCCACGAAGACGAAATTGCCAGCGATCGTCGTCCGAGGATCGCGATCCTCGGCCAGCTTGTAACGGTAGACGGCGCCCGATGCGCCTTGCAGATCGATATAGGGTTTCACTGGACCTCGCCTCACAGCACACGGCGTCGGCGGAGAGGAGGTGAGGGGCGCCGGAGGCCAAATTATGACCTTAGGCCACTCACCTTGCTGAGGAATCGCCGCGTACGCTCTTCCTTAGGCGAACCAAGCACTTCGGCGGAAGGGCCTTGTTCAATTATAACGCCGTCATCCATGAACAGCGTCCGATCGGCCACATCGCGGGCGAAGTCCATCTGGTGGGTGACGATCACCATGGTCCGCTTCTCGGCGGCCAGGTCGCGGATGACGGTCAGCACCTCGCCGACCAGTTCCGGATCGAGCGCCGAGGTCGGTTCGTCGAACAGGATGACCCCGGGATCCATGGCCAGGGCGCGGGCGATGGCGCAGCGTTGCTGCTGGCCGCCGGACAGTTCGCGGGGATAGGCGTCGATCCGATGGGCCAGGCCCACCTTGGTCAGCAGGGCCCGGGCCTTGGCGTGAGCGACGGCGGGTTTTTCGCCGCGCACCACGATCGGACCCTCGGCGACGTTCTCCAGGGCCGTGCGATGCGGGAACAGGTTGAAGCTCTGGAAGACGAAGCCAACGCGGCCCTTCAGGGCGCGGGCCAGGGGCGGCTTGGCGCCCGCCGTGACGCCCGCCACGGTCAGGGTCCCGCCGTCGGTGGCCTCCAGCCCCGCCAGGCAGCGCAGCAGGGTGCTCTTGCCCGAGCCGCTGGGGCCGATCACCGCGACGACCTCGCCGGGCGTCACCGTCAGGTCCACGCCGTTGAGCACGGTGGTGTCGCCGAAGCGCTTGACCAGGCCCCTGGCGTCGATGGCGCTCCCCTGGACTTCGGTCATCGGCGGCCCTCCGCCTGGCGTTCCAGCCGGGTCTGGCCCAGGGCCAGCAGGCTGGAGAGGATCCAGTAGAGGGCGGCGGCCGCCAGGTACATGGCGAAGATCTCGTAGGTGCGGGCGGTGATCAGCTGGGCCTGGCGGAACAGCTCGGGCACCTGGATCGTGGCGGCCAGGGAGGTGTCCTTGACCAGGCTGATGAAGCTGTTGGACAGCGGCGCGACGGCGGTGCGGGCGGCCTGGGGCAGGATCACCCGGCGCAGGGCCTGGCCCCGGCTCATGCCCAGCACGCTGGCGGCCTCCCACTGGCCCTTGTCGACGGCGGCGATGGCGCTGCGCAGGATCTCGCCGGCATAGGCCCCGATATTGATCGAAAAGCCGATCCCGGCCGCCAGCAGCGGCGGCAGCTGCACGCCCAGCTGCGGCAGGCCGTAATAGATCAGGAACAGCTGCACCAGCAGCGGCGTGCCCCGAATGGCCGAGACGTAGACGGCCGCCGGCCAGCGTAGGAATGGACTGCGCGACAGCCGCATCAGGGCCAAACCGAACCCGATCACCAGCCCCACGCCCATGCCGATCAGGCTGAGCAGCACGGTGTAGCCCGCGCCCTTCAGCAGCAGCGGGGCGGACTGGGCGACGAGGTCGAGGGCGGGGGTCATTCCCGTCCCCAAGCGTTGTCCTCCCGGAAGCCTCGCAGAGGCTGTCCGGGACCCAGGTGACTGGGCCAGCGCGGTGCAGTCGCCCCTGGGTCCCGGACAGCGCTATGCGCTTCCGGGATGACAACGGGGGAGCTGCGGATCACTTCGTCACGTCCTGCCCGAACCACTTGTTCGAGATCGCCGCCAGCTGGCCGTTGGCGCGCAGGGCGTCGATGGCCTCGTCGATGGTGACCTTCAGGGCCGGGTCGCGCAGCATGGCCACGCCCATGCCCTGGTTGGCGAAGGGCGGGCCGGAGGCGACGAAGTCGGGCGAGGTCTTGACGAAGTCGGCCGCCACCAGCCGGTCATTCAGCACCGCGTCGATGCGGCCGGCCTTCAGGTCCTGGTACTTGGTGGGGTCGTCGTCATAGGTGCGGACCACGGCCGTCGGCGCGTTGGCCCGCAGCCAGCTTTCGTAGTTGGTGCCCAGGCCCACGCCGACCTTCTTGCCCGCCAGGTCGGCCGGGGTAGCGATCCCCGCCTGGCCCTTGCGGACGATGATCTGGATGCCCGAGACGGTGTAGGGCCGCGAGAAGTCGTACTTGGCGGCGCGCTCGGGCGTGATCGTGATCTGGTTGATCACCACGTCGATGCGTTTGGACTCCAGCGCCCCCAGCAGGCCGGCGAACGGCGAGGGGTGGAACTCGGCCTTGACCTTCATCTGGGCGGCCAGGGCCTTGGCGAAGTCGACCTCGAAGCCGGCCAGCTGGCCGTCCTTGTCCTGGAAGTTGAACGGCGGATAGGTGCCTTCCAGCCCGATGCGCAGGGTCTTGGTCGCCTCGATCCGCTTGAGGCCGGTCTCGGCCACGTCGCCGGTCTTGCCGCCGCAGCCGGCCAGGGCGGTCGCGCTCAGGGCCAGGGCGATCAGGAGTTCACGACGAGCGGGGAATCGCATGCGAGCCTCGGAAGACGAAATCATTCGCGCATTTCTATACGCCCCGCGCGCCGCCGCCAGAGGCAAGCCTCGCCCTCGCGCTGTGGAACCCAACCTGACCGAGATTTAACCTGACGCCACACTTCGGTTCTGGCTTGCTGCGGGGCTCAATCGTTCGTCGGGGATTCCCATTGGCTCTGTTCGATCCGGCCGCCGCCACCGCCGCCTATCTGGCGCAACTGCCGCCGGAGGCCCACGCCAGGGCCACGGCCTATACGCAGGGCGGGCACTGGCTGCTGCTGTGGGGCTTCCTGGTCTCGGCCCTGGTCGCGTTCCTGATCGTGCGCAGCGGTGTGCTGGTGGGGCTGCGTCGCCGGCTGGAGCGGCGCAAGTCGAGGCCCGTGCTGGTCAGCCTGGTGGTCGGCGTCGTCTACCTCGTGATCGACAGTCTTCTGAGCCTGCCCTGGTCGATCTATGCCGACTGGCAGCGGCAGAAGTCGTACGGCCTGACCAGCCAGGCCTTCACCGGCTGGCTGGGCGAGCAGGCGATCGGCACGGCGATCGGCGCGGTGCTGTTCGGCCTGTTCCTGACGGCGCTGTACGCCCTGATCCGCAGGGCGCCGCGCACCTGGTGGCTGTGGAGCGGCGGGCTGACGGCGGTGTTCATCACCGTCATGATGGTGCTGGCCCCGATCTATATCGAGCCGATCTTCAACCAGTACACGCCCGCGCCGGCCGGACCGGTGCGCGACCAGGTCGTGGCCATGGCCAAGGCCAACGGCGTCCCGGCCGACAAGATCTTCGTCTACAACGGCTCCAAGCAGTCCAACGCCTACACCGCCAACGTCTCGGGCCTGTTCGGCTCGGCGCGGGTGGCGATGAGCGACACCATGTTCAAGCAGGGGGCGGATCTGGCCGAGGTGCGCGGCGTGGTCGGCCACGAGATGGGCCACTACGCCCACCACCACGCCCTGTGGATCGCCGGCGGGATGAGCCTCCTGGCCATCGTCGCCTTCTTCCTGGTCGACCGCCTGTTCGCGCCGGTGTCCGCCCTGATGGGCGCCGACACGGTCAGGGGCCTGGCCGACCCGGCCGGCCTGCCGATCCTGGCGGTGATCCTGGGCGTGCTGGGCCTTGTGGGCCAGCCGGTGACCAACAGCCTGATCCGCATCGCCGAGAGCGACGCCGACCACTACAGCCTCGTGCATTTCAACGAACCGGACGGCCTGTCCAAGGCCCTGGTCAAGACCATCGAGTACCGGGCGGCGACGCCCAGCCGCCTCGAGGAGGTGCTGTTCTACGACCACCCGGCGGTGGGTAACCGGATCCGCCGGGCAATGGACTGGAAGGCGGCGCATCCGAAGGCGGCGGACTAAACGCGGTGCGTCCTTCGAGGCCCGCTGCGCGGGCGCCTCAGGATGAGGAGCGTTGTAGCTCTGAAGTCCTCATCCTGAGGTGCGAGGCGTAGCCGAGCCTCGAAGGACGCAATGTGTTACCGCTTGCGCACGAACACCGTTCCCGCCGAATAGCCCGCGCCGAAGCTGCAGATCAGGCCGGTCTCGCCCGGGGCGAAGTCGTCGCTGGCGGTGTGGAAGGCGATGATCGAGCCGGCCGAGCTGGTGTTGGCGTAGGCGTCCAGGATGATCACGTTCTCGCCGGGCGCGGGGTCGCGGCCCAGCACCTTGCGCCCGATCATCTCGTTCATGTTGATGTTGGCCTGGTGCAGCCACAGGCGCTTGAGGCCCGTGGGATCGACGCCGATCTCGCCGGCGTGGTCGACGATCATCTCGCTGACCATCGGCACCACCTCGCGGAACACCTTGCGGCCCTCCTGCACGAACAGCTTGTCCTTGGCGCCGATCCCTTCGGGGGCCGTGCGGTTGAGGAAGCCGAAGTTGTTGCGGATGTTGTTGGAGAACTGGGTCTTCAGCCGCGCGCCCAGGATCTCCCAGCCGCCGGTCGCCTGGTCTTCGGCTTCCAGGATCACGGCCGTGGCCACGTCGCCGAAGATGAAGTGGCTGTCGCGGTCGGTGAAGTTCAGGTGTCCCGAGCAGATCTCGGGATTGACCATCAGCACGGCCTTGGCGCTGCCGGTGGCGATGAAGTCGGCGGCGGTCTTGATGCCGAAGGTCGCCGAGGAGCAGGCGACGTTCATGTCGAAGGCGAAACCCTCGATCCCCAGGGCCTGCTGGACCTCGATGGCCATGGCCGGATAGGCGCGCTGCATGTTCGAGGCCGCGCAGATCACCGCCCCGATCTCCGAGGCCGGCTTGCCCCAGCGTTCGATCGCCCGCCGGGCGGCCTCGACGGCCATCTCGGCCATGATCGAGATCTCTTCGTTGGGCCGTTCGGGCAGGATCGGCCGCATGACCTCGGGGTCGATGATCCCGGTCTTGTTCATCACGTAGCGGGCCTTGATGCCCGAGGCCTTCTCGATGAACTCGGGCGAGGAGGGGGCCAGGGCCGTGACCTCGCCGGCGGCGATCGCCTCGGCGTTGGCGGCGTTGAAGCGCTCGACATAGGTGTTGAAGGCTTCGACCAGCTCGGTGTTCGAAACGCTGAACGGCGGGGTGTACAGCCCCGTGGCGACGATGACGGCTTTAGGCAAGGCGGCGGTCCCGGTGACGCTGGCGCGCCCCCTCTCTGAAAAGGTGCGGGCGCGGCTTGGCTCTGTTGGTCGATCCATAGCACGCCTGAGGCGGGCGTCACCTTTCCCCGCGCGGCATCCGGGCCACACCTCGCGGCTTTCGGCGCCGGACACGGAACGATTTCGCGCCGCCACAATCGCCACGGACATGTCGAGATCGACACCCAATGGCCCCAAACGGGCGCGCCAGGGTCCCATCGCCGCCCCACGGCGCGCTTATCCAGGGCAGGTCGAGGCGCTCCCCCGCCTCGCCAGTGCCAAGGAGTACAACAATGAAAACTCTCATGACGGCGGCCGCCCTGGCCGCCCTTTCGGTCGCTGCTGTCCCCGCCCTGTCGCAAGCTCAGGACACCGGGGTCTATGGGACCCTCGGCTACGCCGGATCCCGCGCCGACGGCGCCGACACCGGCGCGGTGCAGGGCCGCCTGGGCGCCAAGCTGACCCCGCACTTCGGCGTCGAGGGTGAACTGTCCGGCGGCGTCAAGGACGACGACATCGACACCAACGGCGTGCGGTCCAACATCGAGCAGACCCACTCGGCCGCCGTCTACGGCGTGGGCTTCCTGCCGGTGACCCCGAAGATCGACCTGATCGGCCGGGTCGGCTACGGCAACACCCAGTTCAAGCAGACCCTGGCCGGGGTCGAGAGCAAGTTCGACGCCGACAGCGTCAATTACGGGGTCGGCGCCCAGTACAAGGTCGACGACAAGAACGGCGTGCGCCTCGACTACACGCGCCAGCAGTTCCGCGACAACGACGCGGCCGACGCCAACGTGGTGTCGGTGGGCTACGCTCGGAAGTTCTAGCCTGGGCCAGGCCTGAAAACGAAGGAAGCGCGCCCCTGGACGGGGGCGCGCTTCCTGATTCCCGGAGGGGAGGTTCGGCGGTTAGCTGAACACCGCGGCGGTGTCCCCGGTGGCCGTACCCTTGGGGTCCGGGCCGAACTTGTTGGGACCGTTCGTGCCGGGCAGCAGGTAGAAGACCAGCAGCACCAGGCCGCCGATGCCGGGAATGAGGCTGATCAGCAGCCACCACGCCGACCGGTCGGTGTCGTGCAGGCGCCGGAAGGTGACGGCCAGGCTGGGGATGAGGACGCCCAGGAAGGCCAGCGAGAAGATTCCCATCACCGCCAGCGCCGCGCCGCTCGGCCCGTTGGGGTTGAAGCCGCCCGCCGCGCCCAGCACGGCGAAATAGACGATCTCCGCGATGATGATGAGCAAGGCGAACAGCCAGAATTCCGAACGCCGCGCGCGGCCGGAGAATTGAGCGTACTTTTTCAAGGGCTCGAACATCAGCGACATCTGGAACTCCAAAGTTTCTCCCGCTCCCTGGCGGGCGCTCAACCTTGGGCACGAAACGGCGGGACGTAAACACCCAAGATGGGCGACGGGTCCCCCGGCCGGGCGGAAACCTCGCGCTTGACGCTGGGTCGGCGGAGCGTGACGCTGGCGTCAGGATTTCGGGGAGGAAGCGTCGCTTTGGACGAGGCGCTGCTGATTCAAGTGCTTGGCTCGGCCGCGGCCGTGGGACTGCTGGTGGCCCTGGCGGCCTGGGCGCGGATCGCGCGGCCGACCCCGCCGCTAGACACAGAGGCCGCGCGAGCCCTGCTGGCGGTCGAGTTCCCCGACGATCCCGTCGACGCCCTGTGGATCGCCGCCGATGGCGCGGGACTGGTGGCCCGATCGGGCGAGCGGGCCGTGGTCGCCTGGCGCAGGGGCGACGGCTATGTGGCCCGCGACCTGCCATGGGCGGCTGTCCTGGTCGCTGCGCCCACCAAGGGCTTTCTCGTTCTCAAGGCCGCCGACGGCGCGCCCCGCCTGGCCCTCGGCGACGGCGAGGCCTGGCCGCCGTCGCAGTTCGTCTCCCGGGAGGCCGCCGCGTGAAGACCTTCGACCCCGTGCAGATGGCCATCCCGTTCTTCGTGCTGGCCGTGATCCTGGAGATCGTCCTGGCCCGGATGGGCCGGGCGAACGCCCGCTACGAGACCCGGGACACCGCCGTCTCCCTGGCCATGGGCCTGGGCAGCAGCGTCGCCGGCGCGCTGATGGCCGGGGTGGTGTTCGCCGCCAGCCTCTGGGCCTACCAGCATCGGATCTTCACGATCCCCATGACCGCCGTCTGGGCCTGGGCGCTGCTCTTCTTCGCCGAGGACCTGACCTATTACGGCTTCCACCGCCTGTCCCACGAGCGGCGGTTCTGGTGGGCCAGCCACGTCAACCACCACACCTCCACCCACTACAACCTGTCCACGGCCCTGCGGCAGACCTGGACGGGCGGGGTGGCCGGGACCTGGCTGCTGTGGCTGCCGCTGTCGTTTCTGGGCTTCCCGCCGGCCATGGTGGCGATCCAGAAGGGGATCAGCCTGGTCTACCAGTTCTGGATCCACACCGAGGCCATCAAGCGCATGCCCGCGTGGTTCGAGGCGGTGTTCAACACCCCTTCGCACCACCGGGTGCACCACGCCCGCAACCCCCGCTACCTGGACGCCAACTACGCCGGCGTGCTGATCATCTGGGACCGGATGTTCGGCACCTTCATCCCCGAGACCGACGCGGAGCCGTGCCGCTACGGCACGGTCAGGAACCTGGCCAGCTTCAACCTGCTGACCAACGTCTTCCACGAGTGGATCGGCATCGGCAAGGACCTGGCGCGCTCGCGCTCGGCCCGCGAGGTCCTGGGCTACGTGTTCGGCCCGCCCGGCTGGAGCGCGGACGGATCGCGCGACACGTCGCGGACGCTGAAGGCCAAGTGGCGGGCGCGGATGGCGCGAAGCGAGGGGCAGGGGGCGGCGGGGCGAGGCGACTAGGCCGGCGCGAACATGGGGTTGCTGATTCACCGTCCGCCAGGCCGGCGTTGACTTGCGACCTGGTTGTGGGTTTCAAGTAAACATGAATCATTTTGCATTTGGAACGTCGTAAGATTTTATTCTGATAAATAAACTTTAGGTTATGTCGGCGACAGATCGGCGTTTGGTGTATACAATGATGCTGTTGCGACAATTCGCCGCCGGCTGAACGTTAATTGTTTATCGAAAATTTACCTCGATCGCCAAACTGGTAAGGGCGGTGTGGCGATTTCCAAGGATTGAAACGGGCTGGAATCGTATCGAAGTCTCGATGCGAGGGCGGCATGGTTTGGGTCGATCACATCTATGCACTGATCACCGGCCATGAGGCGCGACATGAAGACCCTTTCGTCCCTGAAGATCGGAACTCGCCTCTGGGTCGGCTTCGCGCTGGTGCTCAGTCTGGTGATCGGCCTGTCGGCGATCAGCATCCAGAAGGTCCAGCAGATCAACCAGAACCTGGCGACGGTGAACGACGTCAACAGCAAGGCCCAGCGCTACGCGATCAATTTCCGGGGCAGCGTCCATGACCGGGCGATCGCGCTGCGCGACGTGACCCTGGTCGAGCCCGCCGCGATCGGCGCCGAGGAGGCCTTGATCAAGAAGCTGACCGACAAGTACGCGCAGTCGGCCGCTCCGCTGGACGAGATGATGGCCCGGCCGGACGCGACCGACGCCGAGCGCGCGATCGTCGACAGCATCAAGCAGACCGAAGCCCAGACATTGCCGCTGATCCAGGAAGTCATCCAGCGCCAGCGCGCGGGCGACGCCGCGGGCGCCCACCAGGTGCTGATGGGCCAGGCCCGGCCGCTGTTCGTGCAGTGGCTCAAGCAGATCAACCAGTTCATCGACCTGAAGGAAGCGCAGAACAAGGCGATCGGAGCCCATACCCGGGCGATCGCCGAGAGCTTTACCTGGCTGACGATCCTGCTGGCGCTCGGCGCCCTGGTGCTGGGCGGGGTGATCGCGCTGTGGTCGGTGCGCTCGGTGCGGCCGCTCGGCGACCTCACTCGCGTGATCAGCCGCCTGGCCGCCGACGACTTCTCGGTCGTGGTGCCCAGCGCCGACCGTAAGGACGAAATCGGCGACGTCGCCCGCGCGGTTCTGGTCTTCAAGGACGGCGGCATCGAACGCGAGCGCCTGCAGGCCCAGGCCGCGGCGTTCCAGACCGAGCTGGACCGCAAGCTGAAGGACATGGAAGCCGCGTTCGAAAGCGCCGGCGAGAGCCAGCGGCGGCTGGTGGCGGCCATGGCCGGCCAGTTGAACCGCCTGGCCGGCGGCGACCTGAAGGCGCGCCTGGTCGACGAGGTCGCCCTGGACTATCGCCAGCTGCGCGACGACTTCAACACGGCCGTCTCCCAGCTCGACCAGAGCATGGGCGTGATCGCCACCGCGGCCAACGGCATCCGCGCCGGTTCGGACGAACTGACCAGCGCCGCCGACGACCTGGCCCGCCGCAGCGAGCAGCAGGCCGCCAGCCTGGAGCGCACGTCCAGCGCGCTGGAGGACATCACCCAGCGGGTCAAGGAGACGGCCGCCGGTTCGCGAAAGGCCTCCACCGCGGTCGAGGCGGCGCGCGGCGAGGCCCAAGGCTCCGGCGAAGTGGTGCGCAACGCCATTTCCGCGATGAGCAAGATCGCCAAGTCGTCGGCCGAGATCACCCAGATCATCGGGGTGATCGACGAGATCGCCTTCCAGACCAACCTGCTGGCCTTGAACGCCGGCGTCGAAGCGGCGCGCGCGGGCGACGCGGGCCGCGGTTTCGCCGTCGTCGCGCAAGAGGTGCGGGCCCTGGCCCAGCGCTCGGCCGAGGCCGCCAAGGAGATCAAGACCCTGATCTCGACCTCCGGTCAGCAGGTGGACGAGGGCGTGGCCCTGGTCGACGAGACCGGCCAGGCGCTGCGCCGCATCGTCGAGCAGGTGGAGACGGTCGAGGCGCTGGTCACCGAGATCAACGACTCCACCCAGGCCCAGGCCACCGGGCTTTCGGAGGTCAACGCCGCGGTCAACCAGATGGACCAGATGGTGCAGCAGAACGCGGCCATGGTGGAGCAGTCGACCGCCGCCAGCCACGCCCTGAAGGGCGAGGCCGGGCATCTGAGCGCCCTGGTCGCCCGGTTCGAGCTGAGCGGGGCCGGCCAGGCCGATCCGGCCCGCGCCGCCGTGCGACGCCCCGGCCACGCGGCCTGACCGGAGCACCTGGTTGTTCCCTCTCCGGCGAAGGCGGCCCCGTTGATTGCTCGAGATCGGTGGGCCCCGGACAGGCCTTGCGTCCTTCGAGGCCCGCTGCGCGGGCGCCTCGGGATGAGGAGCCTCGTGCTGATTTCCTCATCCTGAGGCGCGCGCTCCTGAGCGCGCCTCGAAGGACGCAAGGTGCTCGAAGTGTCCGCCAAGAGGCGGGCCCGGAACTTGGGTCCACGTCAGAAACCGGACAGGACGAAGGTCTGCGACGGGTGGAAAGCGGACATCGATTAAGGGAAGCTCGAGCACACTCACGGCGCCCAAACTCGACTCGACCTCACCTCTTCGGATAGACCGTCAGGGACGGAACGGCTTTGAGCCGGACGACGAGACATGAGCGCGCCGCGGCGTCGGCCGCAGGTTCGAAGCGGAAGCCGAGGTAGCTATACTGCGGCGGACGCGGCAGGTGATGATAGATAAAGACGCCTATGGGCGCGTTGCAGGCCTCTGAGGCGGCCTTGATCGCGTCCTCTCTTTCCTTGGGAACCCAATAGGTTCCCGTTTCCGGCAGATCCCAATCCACCGTGTACCCCTTGGGGCCGATGACCCTGCGGTCCGAGTCGGCCGGGACCTTGACGTGTTGGGTCGCGCAGGCGGTCACCGTGCCGGCCAGTAGCATCATCGCGAAGATCGTCGTGCGCATCCGCAACTCGCCTTGGAGAACTCACGTCTCGTCCATCCGGTCATCATGAGGTCGGCGTCGCCAGGTCCGCAACGAGTGGTTTGTGGACTCATCTAATCGTCCGTGATGGTGGTCCCGTTGCGCCAGAAAGCCTCGATTTTATCCCAGTAGCGGCGCGACGTTGGCCTTAGCCATCGAAGGAACCGCTCAGTCCCGCAGCAGCGGCAGGGAGAGCCCCATGGCCGGCCGCGCCGCCAGGATCTCGCGGCGGAAGCGGAACAGTTCGGCCGGACGGCCGCCGGTGTCTGCGTCCTGGCGGCCCAGGCCCTCGACCAGGTCCTCGCGTTCGACCACCCGGCGGAAGTTCTGCTTGTGCAGCGGCACCCCGGCGATCGCCTCGACCGTGCGCTGCAGGGCCGACAAGGTGAACTCGGCCGGCATCAGCTCGAACACCACGGGGCGGTACTTGATCTTGCCGCGCAGGCGCGACAGGCCGGTGGCCAGGATGCGGCGGTGATCCGAGATCATCGGTTCGCCCAGGGCCGCCGACAGGGCGGCCGGCTCGGCCGGGTCGTGGCCCTCGGCCCGGGCCCGGTCGCGGGCGGCCTCGGGGGCCAGGCCCGCCTCGTAGAGCAGTTCGTAGCGCTCCAGCACCCGCTCCTCGTTCCACGGCGCGCCGTCCAGGGCGAAGGCCAGGCGGGCCCGCGAGGCCTTGCCGGGGTCGTCGCCCGCCCAGCGGCGCAGGGCGGGGGCGATGGCGTCGTCCAGCAGGGCGGGGCGGCCATGGCGCCAGTCCTCCCACGGAAAGAAGGCCGACCACGGGGCCCAGGCGGTGTCGGGGGCGCGCGTCTCGACGGCCGTGGGGGTCAGGCCCAGATAGCCCACCGAGACCACGCGGGCCGCCCCGGCCCCCATCTCGGCGCGCGGCGCGTCGCGGCCCTCGTCGCCGAAGGTGTAGAGTTGCTCCACATAGCCCAGCTGGAACCGGGTCTGTTCGGTGACGAAGGCCCGCAGGCCCAGCTCGAAGGTGCGGTGGCCGGCCGGGTCGAACGGACCGAACGGCAAGCCGGGCAGGGGGCTGGCCACGTCGGTGACGGCGTCGTGCGGCCGGACGGTCAGGACCACGGCCTCGCCGTCGCGGATGGCCACCACCACCGCCGACAGGCCGATGACGACCGATGTCGAGCCCGCCCCGGTCATTCGGTCTCGAACGCCGCGCCGGGCGCGGACTCGAAGCCGGCGGCGCGGGACAGCACGTGAAAGCGCTGGACGTAGCGGGCCTGGGCCTCGAACGGCGGCAGGGGCAGGATCTTCAGGTCATAGCCGGCCGGCGGCGCGCCGAAGATGGCCAGGGACTCGGCGTGCTCGAACCCGGCCAGCTGGGTGGCCTCGAAGAAGGCGCAGGCCCGGTCGGCCTGCTTGATCAGCTTCTTGACCGCCGGCGGGGTCTTGGGGGGCAGGCCGAAGCGGATGTGGATGGCGTCTTCCAGCCGGGCCTCGAAGTCCTTGTAGCTGACGCCCAGCGCGGCCTTGAACGGGCTGATCATGTCGCCGATCACGTATTCGCTGGCGTCGTGCAGCAGGGCGGCCAGCCGCCATTTCGGCTCGAGGTCGGGCTTGATGTGGGCGGCGATCTCCTCGACCACCACGCTGTGCTGGGCGACCGAGAAACCGTGCTCGCCGGTGGTCTGGCCGTTCCAGCGCGCCACCCGGGCCAGGCCATGGGCGATGTCCTCGATCTCGATGTCCATCGGCGAGGGGTCCAGCAGGTCGAGCCTGCGTCCCGACAGCATGCGCTGCCACGCCCGGGGCGGAGTTTTATGCAGCCCTTTGGCCACGAAATCGTTCCTTACGGTGAAGGTGCAGGCCTGACCCTGACTGGACTGGCCCATCGATTGACAAAGATCAATGAGGGGCCGGCCTTTGGCTGTGGAAATGAGCCTGAGGAAACGCCCTCGCCGTTGGAAATGCCTGGACCAGGAGATCGATCATGAGCTGGGCGAGAATCATGGCGCCGCTCGCCGGCGCGGCCGCCGATCGGGGTCTGCTCGAGGCGGCCAGGGTGCTGGCCGAGGGGTTCGACGCGGAGCTGGCCTGCGTCCACGCCCCCGCCGACATGGCCGACCTGATGCCGTGGATGGGCGAGGGCTTCATGGGCGGCGTGCAGGTCACGGCGCTGGAGAGCCTGAAGGAGGCCGCGATCGAGGGCCATCGCGCCGTCGACCGGCTGGTGGCCGAACTGGGCTACGCCCGCAGCCGGGCGATCAGCCTGGAGTCTCCCGTCTGGGCCGGCCTGGCCATGGAAGGACGGCTGTCGGACGTGATCGTCTTCGACAGCGCCGCCGCGCGCGGCAAGGGCCCGCTGGCCGAGTCGTTCCAGCAGATGATCGCCGACGAGCAGCGGCCCGTGGTGGTGGCGCGGCCGGGCCTGAAGGTCGGCGGGACCGTGATGGTCGCCTGGGATGGCGGCAAGGAGGCCAGCCGGGCCATGCGCACGGCGCTGCCGCTGCTGCAGAAGGCCTCCCAGGTGGTGGTGGCCGGCGCGCCGGGCGCCTCGTCGCGGACCTTCGCCCTGGAGCGCCTGGTCGAGTTCCTGGCGGCGCGGGGCGTCACGGCCACGGCCAAGGTGCTGGACGGCGCGAGCCACGACGCCGCGACCCTGCTGCTGGGCGCGGCCAGGGAGGTCGGCGCAGACTTCCTGGTGGCCGGCGCGTTCGGCCACCCGCGCCTGCAGGAATTCATCTTCGGGGGCACCACCCGCAGCCTGCTGAACAGCGACGGCCCCTCGCTGTTCCTGTCCCACTAAGTCGTTGTTGCTCAACAAGAAGAAGGAGGGCTTGAAAATGTCCCTGTCACGCATCGTCATGCGCCTGGCCCGCAATCCCGGCACCGAGTTCGCGGGGGGCGACGACCACCGCGGCTACGCCCTGACCGCGCCCCTGACCGAGGACGGCCATCTGGACGCGGCCGCCTACGCCAAGACCAAGGACGAGTGCGTGGTGCGCCGCTTCGCCCCCGACGAGGACGCCGCCGACGGCCGCCTGAACCGTCGCGGCGAGCGCTGGTTCTTCGACTATGACGAGGACGTCGAGCTGGACGACGAGCCGGTGCACCGCCTGGGCGAGCACCGCTTCGCCCTGGGCGAATACGTCACCGTCACCGACGAGGACGGCCGGCCGTTGACCTACAAGGTGATGGAGGTGACGCCGGTCTAGGGGAGGAGGGGCTCAGCCCCCGACGTTGTGGCGGACCAGGGTCTTCATGTCCTCGAAGATGTCGTGGTCGCTGCCGTCGCGGCCCTTGGCCTTGACCACGGCCACGGCCAGCGGGCCGCCCTTGGGACCGCGGGCCTCGTAGCCGACCACCCGGTAGCCGCTGGCGGCCTTGTCGCTGGCCAGGATCAGGGTGGCGCGAACGCCGTCGCCGCGCCGGCGCTGGCGGATCTGGGCCCCCTCGTCGGTGGCGTGGATGTCGACGTCGCCTTCCTCGTCGTCGCTGGTCTTGACGCTGACGTTGGAATTGCCGCCGCTGACGCGCTCGGTCACCTTCCTCGTCGTGTCGCCGTCGCGGATGGTGACGTTCTTGGCGACCTTGACCTCGGCCGTGTCGTCGTTGGCGTTGATGGTCAGGCCGCCGATCTTGATGTCGGCGCCCTTGTCGTGGGCGTCGATCCTGATGCCGGGCAGGCTGATCCGGGCGCTGTCGCCGCGCGGCTTGCCGCCGGGGGGGGGCGGAGGCGGCGGCGACTTGATGGCCGGCATCAGGGTCTTCAGGTCGGCCTCGATCGGCGCCAGGGCCGCCTCGGCGTCGCCGCCGTTCAAGGCCACCAGCTTGAGGGTGACCTCGGCGTTCTGGCCGGCATAGACGCAGGCCTGGCCGTCGGCGGCGGCGCTGACCCGGGTCAGCTCGCCCTGCTTGTCCGGGCAGTCCAGCTTGCTGATCGCCCGCAAGGGTTCGTGCCTGCCCGAGGCCTTGTGGTCCTTGCGCGTGACCTCGACCTTGGGCGAGCAGCCGGCCAGGGCGATCAGCGCGGCCAAACTCGCGGCGGCGGTCAGCGGCGAGTGTCGCATCAGAGGAATCTCCCGTTCGGCGCGAACCTGGGCTGGGAAGGCGCGGAAATCCAATGAAATCGCGGTAAGGGGCCCTATGCCGAGGCTTCGTGGACTGTACGGCGGGCGTTGTCGAGAATGGCCGTCGCGGCGGCGTCGGTCGCGGCCGCCTGCGCCGGATCGGCCGTGATCCTGAACTGGACATACCACCTGCCCAGTCGCAGCAGCCACATTTCCTGGCGCTGGCCTTTTGCGTCCCGCCACACGGCGCGCAATCCGCCGCGTGGCATATTGTCGGTCACGATCTCGCCAACCGGGGGCGCGGCCTGCCGGCCTTGGGCGAGATATTCGTCGAACTGGGCCTGCTCCGACCGCCCGTCGTCGAACCGGGTGACGAAGACGGAGAACCAAGCCGCGTCGCCGAAGAATCGGCAGGCCAGATCCCTGCCGCCGTCGGTGGTGTCGATGACCAGCAGATCGTCTCGCGAGAAGCCGCCCTGGTCGGTCGGGCAGACGAAGCCCGAGGCGGCCATGGTCACGGCGCCGCCTTCACTCCGACGAAAGACATCCCCATCGGCCGCAGTGATCACGGCGAGATTGTCCGGACCGGGCGGTCGCAGAAAGAACGCGTCACGACCGCTGATCGTAGGAAGGTTGAGGCTGACCGCCCGGCTGGTGGAGTGAAAGCTGGCGAGAACCGGCAGCGCTCGCGTGGCGGCGGCCTTCATGTCCTCGACCAGGGCGTCGTCCGCCGGCAAGCCGTCGTACAGTTTGAGCACGAAGATCCGGGTAGGGCGCAGCAACACCAGGGCGGCGATGGCGTGCTTGAGCTCCATGGTTCCCCCGAGCCCGCTCCGTTGCATGGCGTAGGCCTCGGGGATCGAGGGCAGGACCGCGAGAACCAGGGTCTCGCCTGTGTCGGAAACCGCGAACCGGGGCGGGACGCGATCCAGACCGCCGGAGAGGGTGAAGCGTTTGCCTGCCGCCTCGAACGTCCGAATGGGGCAGGCCGGGGCCGCCTGGATCGTGTCGCGGGGCCAGAGCCCGGCCGGGTTCGCGGAATCGTCGAGTCCGACCGCGACGCTGAAGCTCAAGCCCAGGCGGGTCGGCTCGTCCAGCGGTGTTTTCAGCTTCAGCGGCCGGCCGACCGCCTCGACTATCCGGCCGGCGCAGGTCGGCGCCTCGGCCAGGGCCGACGAAGCCGTCACCGCCAGTCCGGCGAACATCAATCCGACGACGATGCTGCGCATGAACGACCCTCCGGCTGGCGAGCTTCGGGGATTCGCGGCGTCTTGGCGAGCGCCTACTGCCCCGGGCGCAGCCCCGAGCCCTCGCGGCGGGCCAGGAAGGCCAGGCGCTCGAACAGGTGGACGTCCTGCTCGTTCTTCAGCAGGGCGCCGTGCAGCGGGGGGATCAGCTTGGTCGGATCCTTCTCGCGCAGGATGGTCTCGTCGATGTCCTCGACCAGCAGCAGCTTCAGCCAGTCCAGCAGTTCGGACGTCGAGGGCTTCTTCTTCAGGCCCGGCACCTTGCGCATGTCGTAGAAGATCCGCAGGGCCTCGGCGACCAGCTTCTGCTTGATGCCCGGGAAGTGCACGTCGACGATGGCCTGCATCGTCGTCTCGTCCGGGAAGCGGATGTAGTGGAAGAAGCAGCGCCGCAGGAAGGCGTCGGGCAGCTCCTTCTCGTTGTTGGACGTGATGATGATGATCGGCCGGACCTTGGCCGCGATCGTCTCGTTGGTCTCGTAGACGTAGAACTCGTTGCGATCGAGTTCCTGCAGCAGGTCGTTGGGAAACTCGATGTCGGCCTTGTCGATCTCGTCGATCAGCAGCACGGGCCGGGCCGGGGCCTCGAAGGCCTCCCACAGCTTGCCCTTCTTGATGTAGTTGCGGACGTCCTTGACCCGCTCGTCGCCCAGCTGGCTGTCGCGCAGGCGGGTGACGGCGTCGTACTCGTAGAGGCCCTGCTGGGCCTTGGTGGTCGACTTGATGTGCCAGGTCAGCAGCGGCGCGTTCATCGCCTTGGCCACCTCATAGGCCAGAACCGTCTTGCCGGTGCCCGGCTCGCCCTTGATCAACAGGGGACGTTCCAGGGCCACGGCGGCGTTGACGGCCACCTTCAGGTCTTCGGTTGCGACGTAGTCGGCGGTGCCTTCGAAGCGCGAGTTCATTCGGTTTCCTGACGGCGGCCCCGGCGAGCCGCCTCGAACAGTTGTTCAAATCAGGACTAACCTACAGACCAACGGTCGGCCGGATCAAGCCGGCTTGTCGTCAGCCTTCGTCGCTCGGCTTCGGCGGCTCAGACGTCGGCCTGCGGTGGCGGCGGGCGACCGAGGGCGGGTCGCTGGCCGGGAAGCTGTCCTCCAGTCCTTCCTCGAGTTGCTCCTCGAGATGTTCGGGCGGAGTGTCGTTGCGGGAGTCCGGCGTCACGTCGGGCATGGTCGCTCTCCTGTCGCCGGCGAATCCAGGCGTCGAGCGATCCAGCCGCAACGACGACCGGCCGGTCTTGAAGGTCTCAGCTTTCCCTCGCGTAGCCGAGGGACTCGATATCATCCTCCGCCAGTTCGGTGGATTCGAAGTCGGCGGCGCTGTCATCGTCGTCCGACACCAGATCCTCGTCGTCGCCGGCGATGGCCTCCAGAGGCTCGCGCTCGATGTCCAGGCCCTCGTCGTCGCGCTCGCCTTCGAGGTCGTCATCGATGGCCTCGAGATCCTCGTCGTCGAGCAGGTCGTTGACGTCCTCGTCGTCTTCGTCCGCGTCGCCGTCGGCCTGGGTCACGTCGTAGACGTCGTCCAGTTCGTCGAAATTGGCGATGTCCTCGCCGTCGTCGGTCAGGTTGGTCTCGTCCAGGGCTTCCGCGCCGTCCTGGTCGTCACGATCGATATCGGTGGGCATGGCGGGCTCCCTGAAGTCGAGAAGCAAGGGCGGCGCGCCCTCGCGATCCCGGATTCAACCCGTCGTCCGTGACGATTGTTCCGTGGTTTCCAGGCGGGGAGCCTCAGGCGAAGGGCAGGGCGTAGCCCTTGGCCAGCAGGCGCTGGGCCATCTCCTCGCGCCTCGCCGGCCAGTCGTGGGCCAGCAGGCCCAGCCCCACCACGTCGGCGGGCGCCCCGTCCTTGATCACGTGATGGCGGAACAAGGCCTCGCGCTGGAACCCGTAGCGCTCATGGAGCTTCCAGACGCTCTCGTTGGACAGCAGCACCTCGCACCACAGCTTGTCGAAGCCCAGGATCCTGAAGACGTATTCGATGACCCAGAATTCGATGAAGGAGCCCACGCCCAGGCCGCGGACAGACGGACTGGCCAGGTAATAGGCCCAGGCGCAGCGGCGATTTCGGACGTCGATGTCGGCCAGGTTGGCCAGGCCCACCGGCTCGCCGTCGACCTCGATCACCCAGTAGCGCCGGCGGGAGTCGCTGGCCAGGCCATCGAACCATCGGTCGTGCTCGGCTTGGCGGATCCTGTGGTCGGAATACATGAAGGCCGCGACCTCGGGACTGTTGCGCCAGTCCAGCAGCCTTTGGCGATCGGATTCGGTCACGTCGCGCAGAACGACGGCGCGCGCGGGCTGAATAGTCATACGCGGCGATCTCCCCCCAGGGCGACAAGGTCCGGTCGGCTCCGCACGAAGGCGCGCACGTCGTCGGAGGTGAAGGCCGGCTTTGCGGCGTAGAGGCCGTCGTACACGGCGCGGACGAACTCCAGGTCGTCGGGTCGATCGACCGTCCAGCGCACGTCGCCCTCGTCGCGCACCTGTTCCAGGCCCTCGACCTTGAAGCGAAGGGGGTGGCGGTAGAGGAACGGCGTGACGTGCTCGTGGTCGTAGGGATCGACGGTCTCGTCGGCGGCGATCTTCAGCGCCACGGATTCGAAGACCTCGACGTCCAGCCCCTTGGCGAAACTGCGCCTGGCCGGGGTGTTGGAGGTGTAGTCGGCGCCCGAACGCTGATGGAGGTCCAGGGTCTGGTCGATCAGGTCCGGATCGGCGAGCGGGCAATCGGCCGTCAGGCGCACCACCGTGCGAACCGGTCCGAAGGCCTCCATCGCGCCGATGTAACGGGTCAGCACATCGTCCAGCGGTCCGCGGAACACCGCAACGCCGGCGGCGAGCAGGCAGACGGCCAGCGGGTCGTCGCTGGCCTGGTCCGAGGTGGCGACCACGATCCCGTTCAGCCGGGTGGCGCGCTGGAGCCGCTCGATCTGCCTCAGGATCATCGGCGCCCCGGCCAGATCGGCCAGGACCTTGCCGGGCAGCCGGGTCGACGACATGCGGGCTTGGAGGATGGCGAGCGGCAATGGCGTATCCGTGGTTGGGACGGAATCTTGAAGCCCGAACACCGGTGTTCGTCTACCGGGGAAATACGGTGCGCCCGTGGCGGGGCCTCGCCGGTCAACCGACCGGGAAGCGTTCGCGCAGGGCCGCGCCGACCGCCGCCATGGTCGGGTTCCAGTCGTTGTAGTCGGCCGTGACGAAGCAGCGGGCCTGCGGGTACCAGGGATAGAAGTCGGTCTGGCCCAGGCGGGTCCAGGCCGCCGCGCCGCCCAGCATCCAGATCGGCGCGCCGCAGGCCCCGGCCAGGTTGATCGTGGCGTTCGAGAAGCCCACCACCAGGTCCATGGCGCAGCACAGCGCCGCGACGTCGTCCAGGTCCTGCTTCAGGTCGATGCCCGGCGGCTGCCAGACCTCGACGCCGAATTCCTCGCGGGCGAGGGCGATCTCCTCGGCGCAGTCGCCGTACTGGATGTTGACGAAGGTGACGCCGGGCGTCTCGAACACCGGCCGCCACAGCAGGAAGGGCGAAAACTGCCGGGCTCGCTCACCGTCGAGCTTGAGGCTTTTCCAGAGCACGCCAACCTTGGGACCCTTCGGCGCGTCTTCCAGCATTTTCCGCCAATGCTCGACCCGGTCCGGATCGGCGACCAGGAAGCTGGGGCGTTTCGGGAACGAGTCGATGCTGGGGCGGAAGGTCTCCAGCAGCCCGCCCATCGGCGCCCACAGGTCGATACCGCTCCAGTCTTCGATGAAGGGCGCGCCGCGATAGATGCGGCCCTCGAAGGCGATCGTCCGGTGGGCCGTGATGGCCGCCTGGGGGAAGGAGCGCTCGAACAGGGGGATCAGCCGACGCTCGACGGCCAGCGACAGCTTGCCGTCGGGGCTCAGGGCTTCGATGACGTCCGACAGCAGGTTGGAGAACATCACCTCGTCGCCCAAGCCCTGCTCGGCGCAGATCATCAGGTGCTTGCCCGCCAGGGCCTGGCCCGGCGTCCAGCGTGGGGCGGGGATGTTGAACCTGGGGGCTTCGACCAGGTCCTTGGAGAACCGGGCTTCGTAGGCCTTCCAGCCTTCCTCGACCCGGCCCAGCGCCAGCAGGGCGGTGGCGCGGCCGAACTTCATGGTCGCCACCTCTTCGGGCGCGGTGGTGTAGGCGAGGGCCAGGTCGCCGTCGGCCAGGGCGCCTTCGACGTCGCCCAGGTCGAGCTTGGCGTAGGCGCGGTTGTGGTAGCCCTTGCCGTAGGTCGGCTCCAGCCGGATCGTCTCGTCCAGGAAGGTGATGGCGGTCCTGGCGTCGCCCATGCTGCACATCACCGTGCCCAGGGTGTTCCAGAGCAGCGGCACCTCGGGATGTTCCTGGATCGCGGGGCGAAGGATCGCGATGGCCTCCTCGTTGCGGTTCAGGTCGCGAAGGGCGCTGGCCAGGTTGTTGATGGCCTCCAGGTCGTCGGGGCGGAATTCGAGGTAGTGGATGAAGAGCTTGGCGGCGATCTCCGGCATGTCCATGCGAAGGGCCAGCCGTCCCAGGTCGCCGGCGGCCGCGCCATGGTGGGGCATCAGCTTCAGCGCCGCTTCGTAGCAGTGCATCGAATTGGCGAAGTCGCCGATCTTCTCGCGGGCGATGGCCAGGGCGTGCCAGGCCAAGGGCAGCTTGTCGTCGTGCTTCAGGGCCTTGAGCGCCAGCTGCTCGCCCTTGGCGAAGTCGCCCTTCTGGATGGCGCGGATCGTGCGGTCGAGAAGCTTGGCCGCCTGCTCGCTGCGGAGTTCGTGGGCCTCGCGGGTCAGGCGGGCCAAGGCCGCGGCCGAGGCCGAGTCGCCGGCGATCGAGTCCCTGAACCCGGCGTGGACGGGTTGGGCGACGGACTCCTGGGCCGCGATCATGGCGCTGGTTGAAATCTGGGGCGCGCTTTGGCGGGGCATGATCCGGGCCTTGGGATTGGAGAGTATTTTTCCTCTGAGGCAGTATGCTCTGGGGCAGTATGCTTAATTGAGTCCTAAGCTGCGGCTCACGGTCGCGGGCCTGGCAAGGAGACGTTAACCGCCTCCGCCTAGCTTCTGCTTCGAGACCGCCATCTCGGCGGGGTGGGGCGACGCAGCGATGCAAGAGGGAGCGGCCTTGTGCCATTGAAGCTGTCGCTGAAACCCGGCGAGAAATTCGTGCTGAACGGCGCGGTGGTCCAGAATGGCGACCGCCGCGGCGTCTTGGTGCTTCAGAACAAGGCCTCGGTGCTGCGTGAGAAGGACATCATGCAGCCCGACGAGGCGACCACGCCCGCTCGTCGGATCTATTTCCCGGTCATGATGATGTACCTGGACGAGTCCGCCGCCGAGCGTCAGTACGAGGAATTCGCCACCCGCCTGACCGAATTCATGGGCGTGGTGCGCAATCCCGACGTGCTGAGCGACTGCATCGCCATCTCCAAGCACGTGATGGCGCGCGAGTACTACAAGGCGCTCATGCTGAGCCGTAAGCTAATCGAATACGAAGATCAGAGGTTGGGGCATGTCTCTTAGGGCCTATCAGCAGACAGCGACGCGGACCGAAAATCCGCGTGAGATGGAGTACCGTCTGTTCGGTCAGGTGACCCGCGCGCTGATGGCGGCGTCCGAGGCGCCGGCGGACGACATCGCCACGCGCATCGACGCGCTGGACTGGAACCGCCGCGTCTGGTCCGCCCTGGCGACCGACTGTTCGCTGCCGGAGAACACCTTGCCGGTGCAACTGCGCGCCAGCATCATCTCGCTCAGCCTCTGGGTCGGCCGCCACTCCAGCGCCGTGATGCGCAAGGAGGAGGATTTCGAGCCCCTGATTGAGATCAACCGCATGATCATGCAGGGGCTGGCCGGCCGCGCCGACGCCGCCTGATCCCCGCCGGGAGGGCGCTTTCGCCCCTCCGGCAAACCTTTCCGGAAAAACCTGCCGCCCGGCGAATTCTGCATTCGCCGGGCGGTTTCGTATCCGGTGTGGGGTTTAAAAATATCGAGTAAAATCAGTGATTTAAAAAAGGTTCGGAGGTGGCGCCGACTGGCCCGCCGCTTGCGATGGGTTTCGTGGGCAAAACGCCCGACCGGCAAAACGCCGGGGCAATCCTCCCAAAATGGCGAGAACCATCATGCTGAACTCGATCAACACCAATGCCGGCGCCATGATCGCGCTGCAAAACCTGAACGCCACCAACTCGGAGCTCCAAAGCACCCAACAACGCATCAACACCGGCAAGAAGATCTCCAACGCCAAGGACAACGGCGCGATCTGGTCGATGGCCAAGATGCAAAGCGCTACGTCGAGCTCGTTGAACGCCGTGAAGGACTCGCTCCAGCGCGGACAGTCGACGATCGATGTGGGCCTCGCAGCTGGCGACACCATCACCGACCTGCTCGGCAAGATGAAGGAAAAGGCCCTGGCCGCTTCCGACACCTCGCTGAACACCGCCTCGTTCAACGCCTTGAAGGCGGACTTCAACTCGCTGCGTGACCAGATCACCAAGGCTGTCACCAACGCCAAGTTCAACGGCGTCAGCCTCGTCGACGGCACCACCACCAAGCTGCAGTTCCTCAGCAACTCGGACGGTGTCGCCTACACGGTGAACGCCAAGACTCTGTCGCTGGTCGGTCTGGGCCTGTCGGCCGCTGCGTCGTTCACGACGGCCGCGACCGCCAAGACGATGATCGACACCGTCACCAAGTCGATGACGACGGCGACGAACAAGCTGGCGAACCTGGGCACCAGCTCCACGGGCCTGGACATGCACCTGACCTTCACGGGGAAGCTGCAGGACAGCCTGGACGCGGGTGTCGGCAATCTGGTCGATGCGGACCTGGCCAAGGAAAGCGCCAAGCTGCAATCGCTGCAGACCAAGCAGCAACTGGGTGTTCAAGCCCTGTCGATCGCGAACCAGACGCCTCAGTCGATCCTTTCGCTGTTCAAGTGATCGGCGACTAGGCTTCAAGAAGCGATCAAAGCCGGACGGCCCAAGGGCCGTCCGGCATTTCTTTTTCTACAGGCCCGGGTTCGTCGAGTTTGTCCGAACTCAACCTGAATTTGCCCGGCAGAATTTTCCCATCAAGCGCGGAGCTCGGCAAATATTGCCGCGCGGGCATGTGGTAAATAAACCTATAACGCAGATTTTTCAGAGGGTTGGCAATATCTGCCTACTGGGCAGTTTTGGCCCGATCTTTGCTGCCTAGTTCCTCGAGCAAAATGCTCCCGGCCGTCAAAATGACGTCGGAACCCTTGAATAGGAACTGTCGCGATGCCGCTGAATAGCATCAACACGAACGCTGGCGCGATGATCGCCCTGCAAAACCTGAACGCCACCAACAGCGAGCTTCAGGTCACCCAGCAACGGATCAACACCGGCAAGAAGGTCGGTAACGCCAAGGACAACGGCGCGATCTGGGCGATGGCCAAGAACCAGTCGACCACCGCCAATTCGCTGAACGCCGTGAAGGACTCGCTGCAACGCGGCCAGTCGACCATCGACGTGGCCCTGGCCGCCGGCGACACCGTCACCGACCTGCTGGGCAAGATGAAGGAAAAGGCCCTGGCCGCTTCCGACACCTCGCTGAACACCGCTTCGTTCAACGCCCTGCAATCCGACTTCAACAGCCTGCGTGACCAGATCACCAAGGCCGTCACCAACGCCAAGTTCAACGGCGTCTCGATCGCCGACGGCTCGACCACCAAGCTGGCCTTCCTGGCCAACTCGGACGGTTCGCAGTTCACCGTCAGCGCCAAGACCCTGTCGCTGGCCGGTATCGGCCTGTCGGCCGCGGCCTCGTTCACGACCGCCGCCAACGCCAAGACGATGATCGACACCGTTAGCAAGGCCCTGGGCACGGCGACCAACAAGCTGGCCTCGCTGGGCACCAGCTCGACCGGCCTGGACACCCACCTGACCTTCGTCGGCAAGCTGCAGGACAGCCTCGACGCCGGCGTGGGCAACCTGGTCGACGCCGACCTGGCCAAGGAAAGCGCCAAGCTGCAGTCGCTGCAAACCAAGCAGCAGCTGGGCATCCAGGCCCTCTCCATCGCCAACCAGTCGTCCTCGTCGATCCTCAGCCTGTTCCGATAGGAACGAAGAAGGAGGCGGGCCTTCGGGGCCGCCTCCGCCTTTCTCTCGGGCCCAGGCGCGAGGGGAGGGACCACTAGAGGCGCCGCCGCGAACCGGCCGCGATAGGAGTCATGGAAAACAAAGTCGCGTTGACGCCCATCATACCCGAGCCGTCCACGCTCCCCGCGAACACCGCGTCGACCGTCCCGGGCCATCCCGCGGGCGGTGTTTTCACGTCCGCGCCCAAGGAGGCCGCGCCCGTGGAAAAGCCCGTCGTGGCCGACGGTCCCCAGCCGGGAGACCTGCGGCTGGTGATCGAGCAGGACAGCAAGACCGGCACCTACGTCTACAAGACCGTGGACCGCCGGACGGGCGACATCCTGCAGCAGTTCCCGCGCGAGGACGTCCTGCGCTTCAAGCAGGCCGAGCACTACGATCCGGGCGAGGTCTTCGACGGGCTCACCTGAGTTCGGGGCGGCCTGAACCGGGCGGCCATGCCGACCGCGACCTGGCGTCGCAGGCCAAACATGGTTTACGCGCGTTAACCATATTCTTACTCCCTCAGCCCCACCTTCACGGCCGACCTGCTCGGCCGCCGAATCGCGTCCCGAGCCCCACTGGCAAGAACCGCCGTTCGGAGACCGTGATGACGCTGAGCGTGAACACCAATCAGCCCGCGCTGATCGCCCTGCAAAATCTGAACAAGACCAATGACGAGATGTCGGGCGTTCAGTCCCGCATCAACACGGGTCTGGCGATCTCCACCGCCAAGGACAACGCCGCGGTCTGGTCGATCGCCCAGGACCAGCGCGCCGACCGCTCGGCCCTGAACGCCGTGAAGATGAGCCTGGACCGCGCCACCTCGATCACCGACGTGGCCCTGGCCGCCGGCGAGTCGGTCTCGGACCTGCTGACCCAGATGCGCGAGAAGGTGGTCGCCGCCAAGGACACCTCGCTGTCGACCACGTCGCGCAAGGCGCTGAACGCCGACTTCCAGGGACTGCTGAAGAACCTGACCCAGGTGATCAACAGCGCCACCTTCGACGGCGCCAACATCCTCAACGGCAGCGAGCCGTCCAACATCACCTTCCTGGCCGACGCCGACGCCGCGACGGTCATCACGCTGAACCTGCAGAACCTGTCGCTGGGCGGTACGATCAACACCCTGACGGCGGCCGACAACATCCTCACCATGACCCTGGCGGCCGCGGTTCTGACTCGCCTGGACACCACCATGACCGCCGTCAACCAGGCGGTCGGCTCGATCGGCTCGCAAGCCAAGCAGATCGACGCCCACAACACCTTCGTCTCCAAGCTGAGCGACGTGCTCGAGACCGGCGTGGGCAACCTCGTCGATGCCGACATGGCCAAGGAAAGCGCGCGGCTGCAGGCCTTGCAGGTCAAGCAGCAGCTCGGCGCCCAGGCGCTGTCTATCGCCAACCAGGCCCCGCAGATCATCCTGTCGCTGTTCAACGGCGGCAGCTAGGCTTGATGCTCTGGGCGGGCTAGACTTTCCAGCACGACAGTTGGGAGAATCGACCCGGTATGATCGAGCTTCGCGATCTGACGGACGGCGACGAGGCGGTCCTGTTCCAATGGCGGGGCGAGCCGGAAGTCGATCGATGGATGTCCGACGCGGCCTTTCCGAGCCGCGAGGCCCATGCCGCCTGGTTCCAGGCCCTGCGGACCGATCCCGACATGCGCGGCTGGATGATCGTCCGCTCGGGCGAGCCCTCGGGCCTGCTGACCCTGACGGGCCTGCTCAGCCATCACCGCCGGGCCGGCTGGAATTGGTTCCTCGGTTCGGCCGAGGCGCGGGGCAGGGGCGTGGGCCGCGCCGCCCAGGTGCTGGGGCTGGACCGTGCTTTCGGCGAGCTGGGCCTGCACAAGGTGTTCGCCGAGGTCATGGCCGACAACGACGCGGCGCTGAAGGCCCAGGCCGCCTCCGGATTCCGGCGCGAGGGCTATCTGCGCGGCCATGTCCTCAAGGACGGCCAGCCGCGCGACGTGGTCCTGCTGGGCATCCTGGCCGAGGAATGGCGCGAGCTGCGCGGCGAGGTCCGGCGCTCCCTGACCGACGCCCACCTGATCGCGGCCTGAGCGGCGCTTCTTCATACCTCTTAACGAAACGTCAGCGTTCATCGCCGACACTCGGAATCAAGGGGCGTAGTGCGTCCCGGTGGGACCCGCTGTGATCACTTTCGATTCCAGTCTGCTGCTCGGTTACTACCAGGCCAAGACCGCTGGCCTGGCCGCGAACGCGACCGCGTCGACCAGCGGCGCCTCCACCTCGTCTTCCTCGACCAAGGCCGTGCCCAGCGCGCCCTGGACCGGCGTGACGACCGAGCCCAGCGACCTGGTCAAGGCCGCCCTGAACGGCCGCAAGTTCGTCGACGAGGGCGCGGCCCAGGCCGCCGCCCCGACGATCAGCGGCGACTACAAGAAGCTGTTCGCCGCCTACCAGGCGCTCAACACCCTGTCGGCCATCGCCAATCGCTCGGACGAGAAGGGCGTCACCGACAGCGAGATCAAGCGGCTGCAGGCCGTGTTCAGCAAGGGGCTGAACGAGATCAACAGCTATGTCCAGAACCTCAGCACCGACGGCATGCGCCTGACGACCGGCGCGGTCATGACCAGCGACAAGTCGACGGTCGGCGTGCCCAAGAGCAACTACACCTACGTCACCAACAAGATCTACAGCGGCCAGGTCGACGACGAGGTCCCCACCTTCAAGGGCGCCGTCAGCTTCACGATGAGCATCAAGAAGTTCGGCGTTTCCACCGACGTGACCATGGACCTGTCCGAGATGGGCGCCACGCCGCGGACGATGGCCAACGTGGTCAGCTTCTTCAACGACAAGCTGGAGCAGGCCGGCTTCGACACCCAGTTCGCGGTTTCGCGCACCGTGGGGGCCGAACGCACCACCACCGTTAACGGGCAGACCGTCAAGCTGCCGGCCACGGGCGACGACTTCGCCCTGCAGGTGAAGGGCGACCTGACCGAGACCCTGACCTTCTCGGCCCCGGTCCCGAAGCCGGCCGTCTACATCACCACGGCGGCCGGCAATCCGGACCCGGACAAGAACACGACCACCGACGACGCGGTGATCGAGAACACCCTGACCAAGTATGGACCGGGCGCGGGAGTCACGCCGGGGACCAAGGTGTTTTCCGACACGCTGGAAGGCACGGTCAGCACCGTCCACAAGACCATGACCGGGCCGGACGGCTCGCTCTATGTGCTGGCCGACGTCGACGGCACGACCAGCACCCAGACCATCAAGGGCGACCAGGATGTCGCCCTGCTGAAGTACGACTCGTCCGGCAAGCTGCTCTACGCCCGCACCCTGGGGGCGTCGAACACCGCCACCGGCTACAACATGGCCATTTCCGACGACGGCCAGGTGGCCATCGCCGGTTCGGTGGCCGGCGGCCTGTCCGGCGCCACCAACGGCCCGATCAATTCCGATTCCGCCGGCACGCTCACCGACAGCTTCGTCACGCTCTACGACGCCAAGGGCGACGAGACCTGGACGGTCCGCCGCGGCGGCATGCTGGAGGACGCGGCCACCGCCGTGGCCTTCGGCGAGGACGGCGTCGTCTATGTGGGCGGTCGCACCAAGTCGGACATTCCCGGCTCGGCCACCGGCGCCACGGCCGGGGGCTATGACAGCTACCTGACCGGGTTCGCCACCGACATCTCCGGCACGCCCAAGGCGCTGTTCACCACCCATTTCGGCAGCGAGAACGACGACACCGTCGCCGGCATCGTCGTCGACGGCGGGAAGGTGGTGGTCGCCAGCAAGGAAGGCAGCGAGGCGATGCTTCGCAGCTTCGACGTCACGACCAGCGTCGTGACCGAGAACCGCACCTATCTGAACGACAAGGAGGTCTGGGTCACCGAACCGACCACCTACACCAAGGCGGCCACGTTCACCGCGGGCGCGACCCGCGACCTGGGCACGCTGAAGGGCGGCAACATCGCCGGCCTGACCATCGACAACGGCCAGCTCTATATCGGCGGCTCGACCACGAACGGGGCCCTGGACGTCAACAACCAGACCAAGGCGGCGTCCGGCGGTTCCGACGGCTTCGTGGCCCGGATGTCGCTGGACCTGACCGACAGGAGCCAGGACACCCTGGCCTATTACGGCGGCACGGGCGACGACACGGTCACCGGCATGGCGGTCGCCAACGGCCAGGCCTGGCTGGTCGGCTCGGCCGGCAAGGACCTGGCGGGCCAGCCGACGGTCGGCGACAAGGACGGCTATGTCGCCCAGATCGACGTCGCCACCGGCGCGGCGACCTGGGAGCAGCGTCTGACCGGCAAGGACGGCTACGCCACGGCGACCTCGATCGCCGTCGACGCCTCCGGCTCCAGCGCGCTGGACATCTTCGGCATCCCGCGCGGCACGATGGACTTCACCCAGACCGACAAGATCGTCTCGGCGACCTCGGCTCGGGCCGGCGACACCTTCCAGGTCCGCACCCGGGCGCGCGGGACCCTGACCACGATCAAGATCGCGGCCGACGACACCCTCGACACCCTGGCCGACAAGATCCGCAAGGCTACGGGCTACGCGGCCAAGGTCGAGTTCAGCAGCGTCGGCAACAACCGCACCCTGCGGATCAGCCCCTCCCAGACCACCTCCACGGTCGAGATCCTGCCCGGCAAGGGCGGCACCGACGTGCTGGAATCGCTGGGGCTGAAGCCGGGCGTCGTGCGCAACACCAAGACCGACCATGGCCAGACCGTCTCGGCCGACGGCAAGGGCCCGATCTACGGCTTCTCGCTGGATACGGGCCTGGACCTGACCGACGACGTCAACCGCAAGGCCGCCGTCGCGGCCATGACCAAGGCCCTGTCGGCGGTGCGGACCGCCTATCGCGAGATGGCCGACACCGCCAACGGCGTGAAGCGAGCCGACGCGACCGCTTCGTCGGGCCGCGTCGACGGCCCGGTCCCGGCCTATCTGACCAACCAGATCGCCAACTACCAGGCCGCGCTGAACCGCCTGACCGGCGGCGGCTAGGCGCCTCGGCGCCAGCCTTCCGCGCCTTCTTCGCCCTCGGACTTGAAAGCGTCATCGGCGCGTCGTAGCCAGGGATCATGGAACTTCTCAAAGATCGACGCGTGTTGCTGGGCGGGGGCGCGGCCCTGGCCCTGATCGCGGGCCTCGGCATCGCCCTGGCGCTGATGCACGGCGCCAAGTCGCCGGCCGAAGACCCGCCGGCCTCGCGCTCGGGCCTGATCGTCGAGACGGGAAGGGCCGACGACACCAAGCTGGACGCCAGCCGTCCGCTGCGCTGCTTCGTCGGCGGCCAGTTCGTCGGCGAGACCACCTTGGCCGAGTGCGCCAAGAAGAACGGCGTGGCGACCGGCGCCCTTGACGTCGGCGTCGACGAGACCGGGGCCCTGGCGGCCGCCGACCAGGCCGGGCTGGTGCTGACCCCGCTGCCGCCCCCCGCCGAAGCGCCCACCGTGCCCGCGCCCGCCGCGACCCCGGCCGTCGCCGCCCCGGCGACGTCCAGCGCCCCCCTGGCCGTCTGCTGGCGCTACGCCGGCGGCGAATGGCGCAAGCTGCCCGGGGAGATCACCGTCAACGCCTGCGCCCAGCAGATCTCCAGCGGCAAGTGCGAGAAGGCCGGCGGGGCGACCTACGGCCGCTGGGGCGACGAGACCATCCGCCTGGTGCCGGGCAAGGTCGAATCCTCGTCCGACAACCGCACCTTCCATGCGATCATCGACCTGGGGCCCAACTGCTCCATTCCGTCGACCTAAAGCGAGCTGCAAGATCATGCGCCTTCCCGTCGTCGCCCTCTCGCTCATCGCCGCCGCCGCCGGCCTGGCCGGTTGCGAGAAACAGACCAAGGCCCCGTTCCAGGCCGGCGTCTGCCTGCACGTGATCGAGCAGAAGGACGGCACGCTGAAGTTCAATCCGGTGGCCCAGAACGTGCCGAGCCTGGAGCTTTGCGCGGCCGAACTGGAGGGCATGCGCCTGCGCTTCGTGCGCCTGGGCAGCCCCAACCGCGAAATGACGGGCGCCTACCAGGGCAAGTTCATCTTCCTGCAGAAGGAAGGCATCTATCTGGGCGACACCTACGAGGGGGCCCGGTTCATGTCGCTGGTGCGCACGGGCGACGGACGCCTGGCGGTGCCGGGGGCGATGCCTGCCCAATAGGCGTCGCAAAGCCGGGGATAACCTCAGGGCTCCACAGGAACATTTGTGGAACAAAGCTTGATTTCGCTTTTAAGAACCCGTTAACGTCCGCCCAGATGCCGGCGCGTTGGTCGCCGGGCGTGAAAAGGAATCTTCCCCATGGCGGGCAGCGTCAACAAGGTCATTCTGGTCGGCAACCTCGGGGCCGACCCCGAGATCCGCACCCTCAGCTCGGGCGACCGCGTCGCCAACCTGCGCCTGGCCACCTCGGAAACCTGGCGCGACCGCACCTCGGGCGAGCGCAAGGAAAAGACCGAGTGGCACCGCGTGGTGATCTTCAACGACAATCTGGTGAAGGTGGCCGAAAGCTATCTGCGCAAGGGCTCGACGGTCTATATCGAAGGTGCGATCCAGACCCGCAAATGGGCCGACGCCTCGGGCGTCGAGAAGTATTCGACCGAAATCGTGCTGCAGAAGTTCCGCGGCGAGCTGACCATGCTGGGCGGCCGCGGCGACAATGCCGGCGCCTCGCCGAGCGGTGGCTATGACGAAGGCTACGCCGGCGGCGGTGGCAATTTCGGCGGCGGCGGCGGCGGCGCGCCGCGCAGCCAGCCGAGCGGCCCGCGCGAAAGCTTCTCGGCCGATCTGGATGATGAAATCCCGTTCTAGCCAACACCAATCTTGTAGACGTCAATAAGTGGCCAGGTTCCTTTGAATCTGGTCACTTTTTTATTGCATCTGTCGCCCTCCGGACCAGCGCCATATCGTGGGTAAAACCTACCGGCAAAGGTGTGTAAATGAGCGGCGACACGAAGATACGTGTTCTTGTCCGATCGGACGGCGAGCGTCTCCCAGTGCTACTGGATCGTGCCACCGGCCAGCCTCTCTTCGACCCCACCGTTTACGTGGTTAGTCAGTTGCGAGGGCGCGCCGCCAACACCATCCATCAGCGGCTAGCTGCGTTGCAGGTGCTGTTTCGGTTTTGCGCCACGCGTGATGTCGACCTCGCCCGGCGAGTCGAGACTGGGCAGTTGTTTGCGGCCTATGAGCTCGACGCGTTGGTGGCGATGGCTAGCGCCCAGGCGGAGGTCGGGCCCCGTACGAACCGTTTCCGAAAGAAGGGGCTATCTCGGGAAACGGCGGCCAACAGGCTGCGCGCGTGCCGATCATATCTCTCCTGGCTGATGAATCGGCGACTCCATCAGCTTGCCCACTCTGGAGCCGACTATTCTGCGTATCAGATCGCTCGGGACAAAACCCTCTCGGACTTTGCTGCGCGATTGCCGTCCGTTCGGCTCAACAATGCCAAGCGCAGGGGGCTCACGGTGCAGCAGCGCGGCGCTCTGCTCGAAATAATCGCCCCAGATAGTCAAAAAAACCCTTGGTCGGGTAAGGCGGCCCAAGTCAGAAATTTTCTGATTATTCGATTATTCTACGATCTCGGCCTTCGTCGAGGTGAGCTGCTCGCGTTGCGGTTAGAGGATGTAAATGTTCGAGAGTGCCGAATTAGCATTCTGCGTCGACCTGATGATGTCCGCGACCCACGACGACGCCAGCCAGTAGCTAAAACAGAAGAGCGGATCCTTGAGATCAGTAACGAATTGGCTGGAGAAATCTCCAAGTATATCGTTCAAATCAGATCGGCAGTGCCCGCGGCCCGGAGGCATGGGTATGTTTTCGCGGATGTACATAGAGGATCGCCACTAACTGTCTCTGCCTTAGACAAGTTATTCGGAAAGTTGAGGTCGCTAAATGATCTGCCAGATGACTTAACAAGCCATGTTCTTCGGCATGATTGGAACGATCGTTTCTCGCTCCTCATGGACCAGAAGCGCGTCAAGCCTGCTGACGAGTTGCGGCTGCGCAAATATCTCCAGGGCTGGAGGTGGGACGGATCCGCGCAACGCTACAATCGACGCCATATTGAACGGCGTGCCAATGAGGCTCTGCTGGGCATGCAGGGCTACCTCGCTCAAGGCGGCCAGTAGATGAGGTATGAGGAGCGGAAAGGGGAGTGGGCCGAGCTGCCACACACAGCCGTTTCAACCGACGGCGCAGAATTTCTCACCAATGCGGAGAGCTGGCGGTTTCGAAGTGGGGTGCGCGAGGTCTTTATAGACTTCAATGCCTTGGAGGGGTGCTCCACCAAGCTTGTATCGGCATTTCGAGGCCTGATGCTTTGGTATGTGCAAAGCCGTTCAGCATCACATGCCCAGGGTATATATCAGAGATTTCTACACTTCGTCCGCTTTCAAAATAAAGGCGAAGGAATCGAAGAAATTACTGCAAATCATATAATAAGTTACCGAGCTGCCCTCGCTCCCGAACACAAATGGTACCTGACTACCCTGTCCGGTGCGTTAAGGCGTTGGGTTGATCTCGGCTACGGCGGCGTTCGAGACGATGCATATAAATTACTAAAAGAGCTGAGGCTGGCGGGAAACAGGAAGGGTGAAGCTGTTCGAACCGCCTGCCCAATATCCGGACCTTTAACGGATACGGAATTCACGGGCTTGCTGACCGCTTGCAAACATGCCCTGCGTCATGAATTCATTACTAATGAAGAATACCTGATGGCCTGGCTTTGCATTGGTTTTGCAATCCGACCTAGCCAAATGGCAGCGCTAAAGCTCTGCGATATCGTACGCTCTGACCTTTTCGAGGGCGCTGAAGCGCTGAGAATTCCGAGAGCGAAACAGCGGAAACAGTCTATACGAGATGAATTTAAAGAGCGTCGTCTTTTACCCGAGTTGGTAATTCAGCTTGAGCGACAGCGCGATGATGTCACCGCCAGACTGAACTTGGAGTTTTGTCCCGGAGGTATGCCGTTATTTCCCGCTCTGAAACCTGTGGCCTCATGCTCACCGGGTTTCGAGTGGCATACGACTTCAAGGGAGATATCACAGCGCATAACTGGGTGCCTTGAGGGGCTCAATGTGCATTCAGAGCGTACTGGACTTCCTATGCGCCTCAACGCTGCTCGCCTGCGCCGGACGCTCGGGACTCGGGCAGCGGCCGAGGGGCGGGGAGAAATTGTCATCGCTGAAATGCTGGACCACTCGGACCTTCAGAGCGTCTCGGTCTACGTGGAAGCTCGTCCGGATATCATTGACCGCGTAAACGAGGCTGTTGCTTCTGCCCTAGCGCCGCTCGCTCAAGCGTTTGCCGGCGAAATCATCGACGAAGGTGCCAAGCATGCGTTCCCCGGAGGAAAAATCTCGGATCCACGCTTCGGCACGCGAAGTACGCTAGGTAAGTGCGCGTCAGGATCAGCTTGTTCTCTCGCAGCGCCCACAGGATGTTACACATGTCCTAGTTTTCGCGCTTGGCGAAATGGGCCTCACCGCGAACTTTTGCAGCATCTAATAGCCGAGAGAGAGCGCGTCAAAGATATATCTGGCGATCGCATTGCTGCAGTCAATGATCGCACAATCTTGGCAGTAGTCGAAGTTATATCCTTGTGCCGTGAGGGTGGTGATGTCTGAAATCACACCGTTTGTTTCGCGCATAGACCATTCAGCGTTAATCAACCTCAAAGAATTTATTGAATCTGTTCGCCAAGGGCCAAATCCGTTTGGTGAACATATCCGTTTCGAAGAGAACGTCTGGGATATAACCGGGACTAGTATGGGCAGCGGCCTTGGCCGGCAGCGGATAACGTTTAGTACTCTTGAAACTGCGGTCTCCAAGAGTCCAACTATAATTCGGGCTGATTTTCTGAATTTTGCCAAGGCATATATCGCTCATCGACAGGCGTTAACACCCGCCCGAAATCCGCAACAGCGTCTATCAGCGCTTCGGGCGGTCGATCTCGTTTTGCGACAATCTGAAGTGCACATAATTCATATAAGGGCAGACCACCTCGACCATATTGCGAAGGTTATAGGAGAGCATTTCAGCGCAGCAGGTGCTTATCGGATCGCGAACCAAGTTGAGCTTCTTTCTGAATTCTTGTGTGAATCTCGCCTTATCTCGGCACCTTTTCAGTGGCGCAACTCCATTCCGCGCCCGCGAGGGACGATTCGCGTTGGCCCGCAACATGCCGCGGCCAGGGCCAAAAAACTGCCATCAGGCACGGCGCTGGAGGCGCTCGCACTGGCGTTCCGGCGCGCGGTTCATCCGTCAGACCGTCTGATCGCGGCGACCGCAGCTCTACTATGCTCCGCGCCGGTCCGGATAGGTGAAGTGCTGCGCATGCGTGCTGACTGTGAGGTGGAGGACTGCACCGCCGCCGGCACTCCAGCTTATGGACTTAGGTGGTGGACCGAAAAGGGTGTTGATCCCGAGGTTCGATGGGTTCTGCCGGTGATGGTGCCGACTGCTAGGGCAGCGGTCGCCATCCTTCGGGAAGTGACGTCTGAAGCTCGGCGGATAGCGGGCTGGTACGCTAAGCATCCATCGGAAATCTACTTGCCGGCCCAACTAGCACATTTGCGAGGGGAGGGCTTCATTTCACTAGCCGCCGCCGATCAGCTGCTTGGTCTTGTAGCTGAAAAATGGGCCGCAAGACGCGGGCTCGCGGTCGTGCAAGTAGGGGGGCAGCCTCAATTTTCCTTCAAAGAATTTGAGCGATCTGTTCTCCTAGATATACCTGACGGGTTCCCGATATTCGATAAGGCGACAAAACTGCAGGCGTCGGACGCCATGTTTCTAGTTCAATTCAATGAGTTTCGCACAGACCGCGGCACATCAGCTTGTATGATCGAGGGCGTAACGCAGCAACAGATCAGCGACGGACTCGGCGCGCGGGTGAAGCACGGCGTGCCGTCGATGTTTATTCGTCTAGGTTTAGTGAATGAAGACGGGTCTCCTATCAAGATGACCACTCATTCGTTCCGCCATTACCTGAATACCCTGGCACAGCGCGGGTCTGTGGATCCTCTAGACATTGCCAAGTGGAGCGGGCGTGCATCTCCCGCACAAAACGCTGCCTACGATCACGTGTCTGCGGATGAATTGTTGGATGATTTAGAAATGGCGGTTGGCGTGGACGTCAACCCCTTGAAGATGCAACCTCCAGCCTCTCTAGAAGAATTCTCTGCTCTATCGACTGGCGCAGCTCACGTAACTGAGTACGGATTTTGCTTACACGACTTCGCCATGTTGCCGTGCCAGCTTCACCGAGACTGCTTGAATTGCGAGGAGCACGTTTGCGTCAAAGGTGACAAGAAAAAGGAGATCGCGCTTGAGCAAGTCCTAAATATCTCAAGAGACCTTCTCAAACGCTCCGAAGATGCCGCCGACCAAGGATACGAAGGCGTCGATCGATGGAAAGATCACCAGATTCGAACGGTGGAGCGGGTTCAGCAAATTTTGGCGATAATGCGGGACCCAGATTTACCAATAGGGACCGTGATACGGGCCGCACCAGACCGTTCGGGGGAGCGCCTCCCTTCGGTTTCGCAAAAGCTTTCGACGTGAGTGGGCCCGATATGAAGCGACGCGCCCCCAACTTGGGCGCTGATGACGTGAGGGCGATCGTCGCGATAATTGACGGTTGGTCTGAACCAGAAATAACCTGGCGCGCACTGTTGGAGCGGATTAGCGATGTACTGCACGTTTGGTACGTTCGCCAGACACTTCACAAGTATCCCCAAATCGCCAGTGCATTCAGTCGCCGCCGTGCGAATCCGACGATCGCTCCTGTCCCTTCCAGGGCCTCGATGGGTGACCTGCGACTGGCGAGAGATCGCATCGGCCGACTTGAGGCCGAGAACAAGCGGCTGATCGCCATGAACGACGCTCTTCTCGAACGCTTTGTGACGTGGTCCTATAATGCCAGCCTCTTCGGACTAGATGAGCTGAAGCTCGATCGACCGATCCCGCCTGCATCTCGCACCTAGTCTAGTTCTCTACGCGGGTGACGATTCGGATGACGTCGGCCGGCTTCGGCGTGAGCAGTGCATCAGCCACAGTCTCGCCGTCCAGTTGTCGTCCCGTCTGCGTGAACTGGAAGCCCGGAGACGCGTCGCGGCCCACGGTGCAGGTCTGGAACTCGGTGGGCAGGGCGCCGACCGCCGCACCGGGTTCAAAGGCCATCAGGAAGGCGCCAGTCTCGGTGCGCTTCACGGCGCCGTTCAAGGTGAGCCCGTGGTACTTGAGATTGCCATGGACCTTGTCCTCGATGCATGTCGCCAAGCTGGTCGGTATGCGGACAAGGCGACCGACCGCCGTGCGCGGTGTGCACACGGCGTCCGGACCCGGCGGGCACTCGCGGTACTCGATCAGATCGCGGCCGAGGACGATGGCGGCCTCGATATTGAGCTGGCTGCCATATTGGACGCACGGCGGCGGCGTCTTCTGCGGCTGGTTCCGATAGTCGAGTTGGCGCCTCGCGCAATCGATCAGTTTTGGCTCATAGCGGGAGGAAACGAGGAGGCGATTGCGGACCGCCGTCGCACTCCCCATCGCCCAGCGCGATCGTACGAGCGCGGCGGAAAAGGAAACGACCGCCGCGGACATCGAGGTGCCGCTAAGAGGCCGGGCCGACCCCTCGCCGTCCGGCCATGACAGGATCTCGCAGCCCGGCGCAGCGATTGCGACCGGACCGCCGTAGTTGCTGAAGTAGGAAAAGTTGCCGTTCCCATCGTGCGACGCCACGACTAGCAACTGGCCGCGCGGATCGGCCACCGTGGTCGGCGCCGCATAGACTTCCTTGGAAAGCTCCTGCCGGATGTTGCCTGCGGACGCGACGATCAAGGCGTCGTTCGGAAACTTTGGAAGCGGCGGCATGTCCGCCGCCTCCGAATACAGCCTCGCCGTGCTCATGTTGACGACGTCGGCCTGACCGTTGCGCTCCAGGAATTTTCCAAACGCTTCGACGGGATCGGCCTCCTGCGTGGGGACAAAGACCATCCGCATCCACGACTTCAGGCTGTTGGCGGTGCCCGCCTCGTCGTCCTGGCTGAGCAGCAGCCGGCGCACATTGGGCCGCCTCACGTTCTGCGCCTCATCGGGCGCCTGCCCGTCGTCGTACATGCCGCCTAGGATGATGCCCGCGATGAGTGTGCCATGGCTGTGCGCCAGGCGCAGAGGCGCCTCCGTCGAGACTGGCAGGGGGCGGAGGCGAGCGGCTTCGTTGCGCCAGGGCGCGAACTTGAGAACCGGCGCGTCGAAGAAGTTACGCGGGAAGTTTTTGGTGGGGAGCAGGGACTCGGTGGGGTTGTCGTCGTCGGTCCGCTGTGACCGATACCCCAGGAAGCCATTATCGACGATGGCGACCCGGACATCGCGAGGATGGTCCTCGAACATCGAGGCCGCGGCCGCCGCGCGTACCCGCTTCACCGAGAACGGATATTCGCCGATGGGTCCGGACTGGCAACCCGCGCGCTCGACAAGCTGATTGTTTTCAGCTTGCCGCGAAACCGGGATGGCGGACGCCGCGTTTGCTGGCGCAGGGAGCGGTAGCGCCAGACCGACGGCGGCGAGCAGGGCGGCGGCGCGCGCGGGTCCGATCATATCATCGCCTGCAGTTCGCGGTGGCGCTTGTCAGGGCGCCGCCGCAGACGGCGCGGACATTGGGCTTCTTCTTCACCCAGCCTTTCAGAAAGCCACGGAAGTCAGGGTCCGAGAGGGGCGACAGATAAGAGATGTAGGTGCCCTTCTCGCCCCCTTTGTCGGGCCCCACCGCCGAATTAACCGCCACCACCCGCAGGCCGTAGTCACTGTTGTCCTCCAGGATCGCATTGGCGAACGCCGCGCCGCCGGAGTCCCCGGGGCAGATGATCGCCGCGGTCGTGCCGATCCTTCCGCGCAGTTCGAGCCATCCGCCGCTCGACCCGGAGACACGGTTCAGGCCGACGTTCAGGACGCCCTTGTTCGGCGATGCGGACGTAATCTCGCCCTGCGCCAAGTCTGCGTCGGTGCAACCGTAGCCAGCGAGCAGCAGCTCGGTCTTTGCTGCAACGGCCGCCGCGATGGTAGAGATCGTCTCGGCCCGCAGGCCGAAGGCGCCTTCCAGTTCGCAGAGGGCGAAGTCGTCGGTGTTGCGCGTCGTGCCGAACCGATAGGGCGAGAGTACATAGGCCGGCGCCATGGTGCATTCGCGGATGCCGCGGACCTGGGTGCGCGCAGCGTTGGCGACCTCGCCGCCAGCCGTCTCCCATTTGCCGTCCGTCTCGATGTTGAGGTCGACGCAATGGGCGGCGGTGAGCAGCACGCGTGGGCCGATAAGCGTGGCGGTGCAAACCGCGCCGTCGTCAAGCGTCGCGGCGAAGGTCGCCGGCAGGCGGCTGATGCGGAAGGTGGTCAGCGCCCCGACGATCTGGCCTTGCGTCTTGTCCTTCGTGATCTGCTCGAAGGACAGGCGAGCCTTGGGCGCCACTTCGTGACGCACCAGGGTGCGACCGCCGGGACCGACGACGGTCGGCGCCGGCGGACGGGCAGGCGGCTTTGGTGCCGTAGCGTCCTGGCCGAAGCTCGGGCGTGCGAATAGCAGGGCGACGGCGAGCCCGCCGGCGCGCAAGATCTCAAGCTGTCGCGAACGCGTCATCGGCGCGCCTGTGTCGGACTGGTCGCCGCCTGCGCCGGGCTGGTCCCCGTTTGCGGTGGGGGCGGCGCGGCGGAGGCCACCAAGGTGTAGCTCAGCTCGTTGCCCACCAGGGTGCTTATCCGGACCTGCACCGAGCCAGTCCGCTGGAAGGTCAGCAGCGTTGAATAGTTCGTGGTGCTGGATCGCACGGTCGCGAAGCCGATCGGCGATTCGACGCCGATGTCCGTCATCATGATCCGCTGCGCAGAGAAACTCCGGGCTTGAACGCTCGAAGTGCGCACACGCACGACATCGCCTGCGTTGCCGGTGAGCTCATAGAGTTGGTAGGGGCGCTGGTTGGTCGATAGGACAGCCGACTTATGCGTCAAGGATCCCGAGAGCGTCTGGCCTACGGCAAGGGGCGTCGGGGCGGCAGGCGGCGGATCGGGCTCGGGGAGCTCCAGCATCGAGATGGAGAACTCACCCTTCGAACCCTTGTCGGTCAGGACCATCGCTTCGTAGCTGCCCCGCTCGAGCCGGCGGACCAGAAACGCGTCGCTGCCGGCGCCGCTGTCGAAATCGCGTTCGATGAAGGCACCGGCGCCGTCGGTGAGCTCAAGCGAAACATCTGTTAGGGCGGACCGCGCCGACAGGGCGACCCGCGTCTTGGCCGCGACCGTGAAACTGAAGCGATAGTAACGGCCGCCGCCTTCGCGCTTCGGGGAATCGCCGTTGAACTCGCCGGTCTTGGTCTCGCCCGATGCGATCGCCACGACCTCGGGCGGCGGGGGCGCCTTGCGCTTGAGGGTCACCAGTTCATAGACGCCGCGCCGCATGTCGTCGCCCGACACGAGGATGTAGTAGGTCGCAGCCGTCTTACTGCCCTTCGGCGTACTGACGAGGATTTCCGAGTTGGTGTCGCCGCGGGCCGGGACGTTGTCGTTCTCGTCGATCCATTTGCCATCCATGTCGTGGATTGCGATCTTCGTATCGAAGTCGTCCGACATCAGCGTCAGCAGGCCCGCATCGCCGGGCTTCACCACGACGCGGAAGACGTCGTTAACGCCGTCGCGCAGCTTGCCGACGTAGTTGGCGCCGATCTCAATCGGCTTGTTGAGACGTGCGGCGCGGGCCCATTCCGCGGGCGTTGCCGGCAGCGGCACGCCCGGCGGCTTTTGCGGGGCGTCCGCAGAGGCGTTCTGCACGACCGACGTGGCGGTGGAGTCCTCGGCGGCCGGGAGGTCCTGGGCCATGACCTGCCCCGCGCAAAGCGAGACGCCAAGGACGGACGGGGCGAGCAACGCGACGGCAAATCTCGGGCGCCGAGGCGGATGACGGGCTGCCTCAGCGGACATCGTAGGCCGCCACGAGAGAGGTGTAGGGAGGGACATGGGTCCAGCCTCGACCATTGATGTTCTGAAGGATTTCGAAGTGGAGGTGGACGGGCGTCACAGTTCCGCCGAAGTCATTGGACACCAGGCCGATCACCTGGCCCGGGGCCACACGGTCGCCGGCCCGGACCTTCAGCTGCGCCATCTCGAGGTGGAGGTAGTTGTAGTGCGTCCCGGAATCGCCGGCGAGCCGGACGGACCAGGGACCGATCTTGGCGATGCGGCCCGCTTCCACCGCGACGGCGGGGTGGGTCCGGTCCGCGGGATCGGCCGGCCGGATGTCGACGCCCTGGTGGCCGGACCCGGCCGGACACATCAGGGTCTTGTAGACGCGCCTCTCGCAGAAGTTATCGCGCCACGGGAAGGCGTAGTTCTGTGGGTTCTTCCACGATCCCGCCGGGCCGTTGCTGCCGCCGATCCCCCAGACCTGCGAGTTCAGATAGGCGGGGCGGCCCTGCAGCGGGAAGCGGATGCGCGGGGCGAAGATCGTGGTGGCGGTCACGCCGGCGCCGCTGTCCGTGACCAGCTTTCCCGGCGGTTCGGGCGGCTTTGTCATGGAGCTCGGCGGCGGGGCCGGCAGTGGCCGCGTGGCGGCCGCGGCCACGGCCACGGGCGCCGGACGTGGCGGCCCATCGCGGCCCCCCCCCAGGAAGTCGACGGCGTTCAGGAGCTTCTTGGCGTAGTCGCCGGTGAGGCAACGCGCGTCCTTCGCTGTGCGACATTCGACGGTGACCTCATAGGCGGCCCCATAGCGAACGACTTTAGCAGAGGCCGTCTGATCGCCCACCACGACGCTGTCGTTCTGGGTGTCGGACGCAGGCGACGTGGTGGTGTCCGCCGCGATCCGGGTGCCGGATACCGAGATGGTCGCGCCCTTCTCCACGGCCGAGGCCGTGTACTGCGGACCGTTGCCGACGAAGGTCATGGTCTTGTCGCGGAAGAAGATGCGCGGAACCAGGACCGGCACAGTGGTGGTGGCGATCTCGGGGAAGCGACGTCCGGAGGACGCGCCGATCGGTCCGGCCGGCGCTGGCCACGTCACGTCGGCCGTGCGGAAGGTGACCTCGGCGTCCTGCGCCGCGACGGGCAACGCGGTAGTGAGCCCGAGGCTCCCCATCACCATCGCCGCAAGCCGTCGTCGCGCGATGACGCTCGGCCTGGCGGAACGCGTTGCTGTCGTCTGACGTCCGTTCGGCATCCTCTCCCCCTTGCAGCCCACACGTCGTGCAAGCCGACGTGTCGCCCGTCTTGAACCTGTATGTGTCACTGAGCCGCGCCGGATCCGGCCCGACATACGGAGGTCCCGCACATCGAGCCGGCTCGGCCCTAGGACGCGTCCCGGGCCACGGTGGCACCCGCGGGCACTGTCTCGGCCGGACCGAAGCGCTGCTTCGCGGTGCTGGAGAAGCCGCTCGGATCGTAGGGTTGGATCTCGCCGGCGATGTAGAACTCGCCGGGCGTCGAGATCTTCAAGGTGGTGTCCGAAGTCCACTGTCCCTTCAGGCCGCCGCCGACAGAGCCGGTCATGTTGGCGGGCAGGGGGCCGTTCGGAAGCTTGGCCTTCAGGCCAGCGGCGACGGCCCGGCTGAAGGTGAGGTTCATCTCGAAGCCGCTGACCTTGAGCGCGCGGGTCATCACGAACCGGTCGCCACGATCGATATCGACCTTGGCCCCGTGCGTCGCGGGGAGCGCCTTGTGATAGGCCTCGTAGGCGCCTTCAGCGATCGGCACCCAGGCGACGGCACCGGCTTTGGCTGTCACGGACGTGGCCTTGGAAAACTCAGCCTCGGCCTCGGCCGACACCACATTGGCGTCCAGGGAGGCGTCGGCGCCGAACTTGAACGTGCTCGTCTGAGTGCCGTCACACGCAATCGGATTGTAGTCGGCGGTGAAGGCTTTAGGATCCGGCATCTGCGCTAGGTCCCAGCGCAGTCGGAACACCCTGTTGGCGTCCTTGCGCCAGATGGAGCCGACGCCGATGGCGTTGGAGGGACCGAAGAACAGAACCTTCGGGCCGTTCAGGTCCGACTTGCCGCATCGCGCAACAACGTCGGTCCAACCGGACTTGGCGGAGCCGCCGCCGCCGCCGCAGTCAGCAAGCGCGAGCGCGCCGATGGCCAGTACGAGGGTCTTCATCTGGTGGATCCTCATGGAAATTCGGAAAGAAGTTTGGGGATGTCGAGCCGTAGTTGGGCGTGGTCGCCGCCGGCCTCGCGCCCCGCAGTGACTTCGTCGAACAGGGCGCTGCGCCATGCGCGATCGTTGTCGGGTGGCGGCCGTAACGCCTCGCGCGCTGCGAGCAGCCAGGCGACCCGCGGGGCGGCGAAGCTTGTGCCGCAAAGATCTGTCGTCACCTGGCCGGGAAAACCGACCGCAAAGAGGTTCTTGAGCGACGGCCCGAGTGTCGTCGACTGGCAGGTCGGCTGGCCCGCTGCGTCCAGATTGACGACGGCGAGCACATCGCCGGGCGGCGTGGCACTGCGCGCGGCGAACTGCCGGCCCAGGGTGTAGAGGTCGCCCTGGCCCCCGCCCTCATTGCCGGCCGCCGCGATGATGGCGCCGCGGAAGACGGCAGGCATGCGCGGATCGAACCAGAGGTCGGGCGTGGTCCACGACAGGTTCACGAAACAGGGCTGGCCGGCGGCGGCGCCGTAGTAGCGGCAGAAGCCCAGCACGGCCTGGACGAGCCCGACGTCGGTGAACCGCGCCTGAGTGGGGTTCGTCGCCTGAATGCGCTGGGCGGTGTCCTTGGCGAGTTGCCGGGCGAGATAGACCGCGTCGCGGGGGACCAGCGCCTCGGGGCGCCCCCGCAGGGTCGGGATCAGCTGATCGAGCGCGATTAAGTGTTCGAACAGTTCGCGCGCGCCGCCCTGGCGCGCGAACAGGGGAAGGTAAATCACGCGCACCCGCCCCTCCGCCGGCTCGAGCGCTTCGAGTGGTGCGAGCGCGCGGCGGATGGATTGCGCGTGGCGCTCGCCCGGCGGCGGGGGGGCGCCCGTCCACGGTGCCGTCTGGGCGTTCCGCAGCGCTCCGCTCATCGCCTGATCGCGAATCTTGTAGTGCTCCCGTATCGTCGTCACGGCGCCAGCAAAGAAGTTCCGAGATTCCCGGAACGCGGCGTCATTGGGCCAGGAGTCGTCCAGGACGATGAGCACGGGGCGTTGTTTGGCGGGACGCGCGATCGTCTGCTTCAGGAGGCCCGCGTCCGACGCCGACAAGGCCGCCACGGGTTGGCCGGCGGCCACCGCCGTCTCGGCGAAGGTGATCTCGATCGGCGCGCTCTCGACCGTCGTGGTGCTGCGGGGTAGTCGCTGGGCGATCTGTGGCGAAACTTCCCGATAGACCAGCACCTCGGAGCTGGATCGCCTGGCGCCCGCCGCCGCGACCCCCGCGCCGGACACCTGGTGCTTGCTGTCGAGGAGCCGCTGATAGAGCGTTGCGTCGAGAGCGACGCGGGGCGCTGCGCTGCTGGTCGCGATGGGACCGCCGACCGGGGCGGCGGGAACGTCGGGGAGCTGAAGCTGTGGTGGAAGGACAGGCGACGAACGCGTCAGTCCATTGCGTTGCAGAATCTCCGCCTCGAACACCCTATAGGTCTTCGAGGCGGACGTGAGACCGAAGCGTGCCTCGACGATCCGTTCGAGTGTGTCGTGCGGGGCGGTGCGAATGGTGAGCGGCGGCGCCGTCCGCAGAAGCTCTTCCGTCTGAGCATCAGAGGTGAAGTTGGTATCGATCCGCTGACGAACGATGACCTTGGCGCCCGAGGTCAGCTCCGCGCCACTGAGGCGTGTTGGAGCGAGCAGTCCGGCGCAGGCCGACAGCAGCAGGACGACGGCGAGGCGACCGCGCGGCCTTTGTCCAACCGGATGCGACGCAGCCCTGCGCGACACCGTGATCCCCCCAGGACAGCCGCACCTGATCGCCGGCCGGTTGCAACGCTCCCACAATCTTAACCAAGAGTCGAGCGTCAGATGCGTTCTCCTGCATGCGTTTCTGGGCGGCGCAACCGCGCAGATTACGTCGCGTACAGGCTCCCGGACACTCTCGCCGACCCGTCGACCAGACCCTGCGGCGGAGGTCTAACCTCACCCGAGGATCGAGCTACGGAAACGTCGTCCATCGCGAGGTCTGGTCGAATGTCCGCTCTTTGGCCCGAAGCCAATGACCGCAAATGTTGGGGCTTTCGGATGCCGGCCCGTGCACGGGGTCTGCGGCCGGCGTTGAGGGCCGGCTTCCGAAAGCCTTCAGGGGAGGAAGCCGCGGTCAGTACGCCGAGCGTGTCAGGCTATGGCGATATCGACCCAAAGCAAGATCAAGGTCATCGATGCTATCGTCGGTCTTCTGTTGGAGGGCGGATCGGCATCGAAGGGCTATATCGCCAAGATTGTGGACCTCGTGGCGTGAGCGAGCATAAAGACCCGATCGTCAACCTCGCGGAAAAGCGCCCCGGGCACTTGGCCGCAGTGATCCTTCGCCAGAACCGAGGCAGGCTGGCCGAACATCGCCGCCCCGATAAGCAGGCCGCGGCCGCCAAGGACTATGTCCGCGCCCGCACGTTTCTGCGCGAATTTCGATGGAATCTGACCACGTTCCTGGCGCTGCTAGTCTACATTATCCTGCTCGCGACCTTGGCGTACCTGGCCAAAGGACCGGCCGCTCGGGATGAACTCATCCTGGCCGGTGTCACCGCCGGCGTCGCCATCATCGCCGTCATCGTCGCGTTTCGCCGCAGGGATCAGGCGCAACGACTTGTCGAGCGGGCGAATCTAGCCGCCGAGGCTCGCAAGGCGGCGGTGCTTTCCCGAACGCAGGATCTTGGACCATCAAGTTAGAGGCCGCCCCGTTCGCGCACGGGCGCACTACCTGCGCAGCAGGTCGGCTGGCTCGACTCCTAGCGCCACGGCCAATTCGTAGAGCGTCACGACGGTGGGATTGCGTCGTCCCAGTTCCAAGCCGCTGATGTATTGCTGAGCCAACCCGGAAAGCTCCGCGAAGCGTTCCTGGGTCAAATCCTTCTCCAGTCTCAGCCTGCGGACGTTCGAGCCGACGGTGCGACGCATGTCCATGCGCCGACCATTGGCCGAGCCCCAGGGCTTGGTTTATCAACTATATTATGTAAAGCGATCCCGCGGCGCGATCGACCCGGTTGGCCGCGAGCGGATTGGTTTCCAGGAACGGGCAAGGTGTTGGATAGCGGCAGTGTTTCAGCCAACGTCGAAATGACGCTGAGGATCGACGAGGAGACGATGGCCGCCCTCATTCAAGAGGGCATGCTGATGAACGACGGCGATGTCGACAGCACGATCCGGCGCCGGCTCCAGGAAGGCGTGGGTATGGCGAGAATCATGGGGTCTCGGGACCTGAAGCTCCGGCCTATCCACAAGAACGCTTTCAGCTTTCCGCTGGCGCTTGATCCTCAGCTCATCAAAGATCTCAACCAACTCACCGAGGAATGGGGATATGACCGAGACGTTGTCATCGCCACCATCCTGTCTGATGGCATATGCAAGCCGCTGGATGTCGTCGTCCGTGAGCGTCAGGCGGCGCCGGCGTTCGAACACGAGGTTCGCCGCGAACCGGGCAAGGGCAACATCTATCCCGTCGAACTGTTGATGCCGGGCTACCAGCTGGTTTTCGTGCGGATGCTGGCGGGGCATTTCGTCGATCGGGCGCTGGTGCTCGAGGAGGCCCTGCTCGCCCTCGCGCGCAAGATCGTCCGCGGCGATCCCGTTCTTGGGGCCCCGGTTTCGGCTGAGGCCTTCAGTTTCGCCCAGCGGATGGTGAGTTTTGCACCCCGCGACGGAAATGCGAGAGCCAGGGCCTGGTGAAGGTGCGATCAGCCCAACCGTGCCGGCCTTGGTCGATGGCTGGTTGCGCGAGGCTGAGCGACGCGGTTGGGCCGACCAGGAACTCGCCGCCGTGTTCAAGGTCTGAGGGAACCAGGCCAAGACCGACGGCACAGGGACAGTTGTCACGCGTCGATCTCGCCTTAGTCCCAATGGGCGACGTCGCAGGTGGCGGGCAGAACTCTGGTCCGAAGGACCGGGCATCGCTGCGCTCGATCCCCTCATGGTTCCCGGCGTGTCGGTTCGATCGTTGACTTTCGGATCGCCCGTCGGCGGGCGACTCGGCGCAGACTGGCCTGTCGCCTTCGAGGACGTGTGGCCATGATCGAACAGGCCGGTGTGTTCAAAGCTTTGCTGGGCGTGGGCAAGGCCGCCTTAGGCCCTCTGACCGCCCGCCGGCGCAAGCGCAAGCAACTGCATGAGGCGCTCTGGCGTGCGGTCGACCGCGCCGCCAATGCCGTGCCCGAGGATCGCGATGCGTTTCGCACCAAGTCCTTCGTCGAACGCGATCTGGCCGCCCAGGCCCGCCGCATGGCCAAGCGCGTCGATCACGACCTGCTGAGCCAAGCCGTGGCCATCTTCTCCTTCTCCCCCGGCCCCCCTCAACCTCATCTTGAAAGAAAGATGCGCGGCGCGCGCGAGCGGAAGGGCTCGCGCCGCGCAACAAAAACCAAGCCAAAACAGCTAGTTGTTGTCATTTTCGCTGAGTGAAAACAAAAAAGCTTTGTTGGATCAGATGCTTGCCGGCTGTTGCAGCCCGATAGGTGTGCATAACCGTTCTGACCTGGACCTGGGACAAAAATGTAAATAAGCGGCCATTCCTCCCGGAATTGGCCGCTTTTTTATTGCAGCCGCCCATTCTTGATTGGTCGCAATAGCGTGGGCGGAACCCGCCGGGATCGACCGTAAATGAACGGCCAAACGACCATTCGGGTGCTTGTGCTTGTGGGGGGCGACGTTCGCGAATCCACGGGACAGTTCTGGGCTCGCCGTCGAGCGGGCGGGTTGGGCTGGGGTCGCCAGCCTGGATGGCGACCCTAGAGCGCGTTGGGCGAAGGTGTGAGCTGTTTCGCCCGCTCAACGCGCTCTAAATGTTTGAATCTAGAGCCTGTTCATCGGGATCAGATGGAATCATCTGATCCCGATGAACAGGCTCTATTTGACGCCCACATAGGCCAGGATGGTGGCGCCGATCATCTCCCGATGGCGGTGGTGAAAGGCCGCCGCGCTCATGTCGATGCCGAACACCTCGCGGAAGGTGTAGCGGTTCGAGACGCGGAAAAAGCAGAACGCGCTGATCATCATGTGCAGGTCGGTCGGGTCGATCCCGGCCCTGAAGACGCCGGCGTCCTGGCCGCGCTTGAGGATCGCCGCCAAGGTCTCGATCGCGCCGGCGTTCATGGCCCGGATCGCCTTGGATTGGGCGATATAGCGAGCGTGATTGATGTTCTCGATCGCCACGAGGCGGATGAAATGGGGGTTCTCCTCGTCATAGTCGAAGGTGGATTCGACTAGGCGGCGCAGCGCGACGGGCGGTTCCAATTCGTCCAGGCGCAGTTCGGCCTCGCGGGCCCGGGTGTCGGCGTAGGCCTTTTCCAGCACCGACTGGTACAGCCCCTCCTTGCCGCCGAAATAGTAGTAGATCATCCGCTTGGACGTCCGGGTTCGTTCGGCGATGGTGTCGACCCGCGCGCCGGTCAGGCCGTGCGCGGCGAACTCCTCGGTGGCGATCTCGAGAATATCGGCCTTGGTGCGTTCCGGATCGTTCTGACGCGGTTCGCGGGTCTTGCTGGTCCTCGGCGCCATGCCTGCGGCTTCCCCGGATTTGCGAGGCGTCGCCCCGTCGATGCTCTTATGACCGTACGGCTCGGCGCGTCGTCAAGGGGCGATGGAACACGGAGAGTTCAAACCGCCCCGAGCCGAACCAGCACCGTCGGCGGCGAGGCGGCACAAGGGGGCGCACCTGGCGGGTCAAACCCGCGCTTGACGATTACGAACTAGATAGTACATTTCGTGTCGAGCCTGCGCTGCGTCAAGACGCGGGAGGGACGTGAACCGGGCGCGAGACTCCGGTCGGATCAAGGGAGGCGCTCAGGTGCAGGCCGGAACACCACGGACGATGCGCGTTTCGGCTGGCGCGTTCCTCGCCATCGGTTTCCTGGCGATCGCCGCGACTTGCGCCCAGGCCCAGGCCCAGGCCCAGGCGGATCGTTCCGCTGCTGATCCCTATCCCGCGCGCCGCGTGACGTTCGCCGGCGGTGTCACCGGCCTGCCCGACGTGACCTACGCCACCCTGGTGGGCTACAGGCCCCTGAAGCTGGATCTCTATCTGCCGGAGGCCGCCGAAAAGTCCGCCCCGCTGATCGTCTTCGTGCATGGTGGCGGCTGGACGGGCGGCACGCAGCGTCTGGCCGGAACCTTCCAGAACTGGCCCGCGGAACTGGCCAAGCTGGCGGCGCGAGGTTACGCGGTGGCCAGCGTCACCTATCGTCTGAGCGGCGAGGCGCGGTTCCCCGCCGCGGTGCAGGACGTCAAGACCGCCATCCGCTGGCTGAGGGCCAACCGTCAGGCCTATGGGATCGACGGCGATCGGGTGCTGATCTGGGGAGCGTCGGCCGGCGGCCAATTGGCCGCGCTGGTCGCGACCTCCTGCGGCGTTGCGGCCCTGGAGCCGCCCAGGCCGTCGCCCGCGCCCGCCGGCGCGCCAGCGGGCGACAGGGCCCTGCCGGACGGCTCCGACTGCGTGCAGGGCGCCGTCACCTGGTATCCCGTCACGGACTTCGAGACCCTCGACGCCCAGGCCCTGCCTTTGGCCAGGACGGTCAATGATGATCCCCAATCGGCGAGCAGCCGGTATCTGGGATGCCAGTTAAGCCGTTGCCCGGCGGGGCTGGCGCGGGCGGCCAGTCCCGTCACCTATGTCGACGCAGGCGACCCGCCCTTCCTGCTCCTCCACGGCGCGCAGGACAAGGTCGTGCCTCCCGGCCAATCGTTGGAACTCCACGACCGCCTGCGCGCCAGCGGCGTCCAGGCCCGCCTGGTGATGGTTCCCGGCGTCGATCACAGCTTCGCGGCGACGCCGGATCGGCAGGCGCGGGTCAACGCCGAAGTGATGAACGAGGTCGCCGCCTTCATCGACGCGACGATCGGCCCGGGCGCGCCGCGATGAGCCGGGCCCGTCGACGCCTCCTCGTGCTCAACGGTCCCAACCTCAACCTCCTGGGCCAGAGGCAACCGGAAATCTATGGACGCGACACCCTGGCCGACGTCGAGGCGCTGTGCCGCCGCGAGGCCGAGGCCGCCGGCCTCGAACTTGATTTCCACCAGTCCAACGCCGAGCACGTGCTGATCGATCACATCCAGGCGGCGCGGGGCGCGGCCTTCGCCGTCGTCATCAATCCGGCCGCCTACAGCCATACCTCGGTCGCCCTTCTCGACGCGCTCAACGCCTTCGAGGGCGTGGTCATCGAGGTTCACATCTCCAACATCCACCGCCGCGAGGCCTTTCGCCGCCATAGCCATGTCTCGTCGCGCGCCGACGGCGTGATCTGCGGCTGCGGCGTTCAGGGCTACGGGCTGGCGATCCAGCGCTGCGCCGCGCTCCTGGGACATTCCGACCATGACTGACGCCAAGCCCATCCTGAAGGCCGGCCTGATCGGTTCGGGAATCCAGGCCTCCGCCAGCCCGGCCATGCACATGGACGAGGCGCGGGGGCAGGGGTTTGACCTCACCTATGAGCTCTTCGATCTTGACCGTGCCGCGGGCGGCGCCGCCGCGCTGCCTCGGCTGCTCGACGCCGCTCAGGCGCAGGGCTTCGCGGGCCTGAACATCACCCATCCGGTCAAGCAGGCGGTGATCCCCCTGCTGGACGCCCTGTCGGACGATGCGCGCGCCTTGGGAGCGGTCAACACCGTGGTCTTCGGCGACGGCGGGCGAACAGGCCACAACACCGACTGGACGGGGTTCGCCCAGAACCTGCGGCGCGGCCTGCCGGCGGCGGATCTGAGTCATGTCGTTCAACTGGGCGCGGGCGGCGGCGGGGCGGCGACCGTCTACGCCCTGCTGAAGCTGGGGGCGGGACGGGTCAGTCTCCATGACACCTCGCCCCAGCGGGCCCAGGGCCTCGTCGACGTCATGGCCCCGCAGTTTGGGCGGGCGCGCATCGCCGTCGTCTCGGATCTGGCCGACGCCATGGCGGGCGCCGCCGGGCTGGTCAACTGCACGCCCGTCGGCATGGCCAAGTATCCCGGCCTGCCGCTGCCGGCCGACCTGCTGCGGCCGGACCTGTGGGTGGCCGACATCGTCTATTTCCCGCTGGAGACCGCGCTGCTGCGGGCGGCGCGCGCCTTGGGCTGCGCAAGCCTGGACGGCGGTGGCATGGCCGTGTTCCAGGCCGCCGAGGCGTTTCGCCTGTTCACCGGCGTCTCGCCAGACACCGATCGCATGCTGGCCCGCTTCGCCGGTCTGCGCCCCACCGAAAGGCTGGAAGCATGAGCGTGAACAGCGTGCAGGACAGCCCCGCGCCGGTTCTGGCGTCGTCCGCCTTGGCCCGCCCGACACGGGTGCGCTTCGTGATGCTGGCGTTGCTGGCGATCGGCACCTTGATCAACTATCTCGATCGGACGGTGCTGGGCGTGGCCGCCCCGACCTTGACCCGGGATCTGGGGATCGACGCGGCGGTCATGGGGGTGGTGTTCTCGGCCTTCTCCTGGACCTACGCCGCCGCCCAGATCCCGGGCGGGGTCCTGCTCGACCGGCTGGGCTCCAAGCTGACCTATTTCCTGTCGATCACCCTGTGGTCGTTCTTCACCCTGCTGCACAGCGTGGCCGGCGGCATCGGCTCCCTGCTGGCTCTGCGCCTGGGGCTGGGCGTCAGCGAGGCCCCGTGCTTCCCGACCAACAGCCGCATCGTCAGCACCTGGTTTCCCCAGGGCGAGCGCGCGACGGCGACCGGCGTCTACACGGTCGGCGAATATGTCGGCCTGGCCTTTCTCAGCCCGGTGCTGTTCTGGATCATCGGCGCCTTCGGATGGCGCAGCCTGTTCGTCATCGTCGGCGTGGTGGGCATTGGCTTTGGCCTGGTCTGGTGGTGGCTCTATCGCGAACCGGCCGACAGCCGGACGGTCAATCAGGCGGAACTCGACCACATCGCGGCGGGGGGCGGGCTGTCCCCGACCACGGCGGCCACGGCCTTCAGCTGGACCGCGGTCGGCAAGCTGCTGCGCAAGCGCCAGATGCTGGGGGCCAGCATCGGCCAGTTCGCCGGCAACTCGACCCTGGTGTTCTTCCTGACCTGGTTTCCGACCTATCTGGCGACCGAACGGCACATGGGATGGTTGAAGCTGGGCTTCTTCGCGATCATGCCGTTCGTCGCCGCCTCGATCGGCGTCATGGCCGGCGGGATCGTCTCCGACCGCCTGCTGAAGAAGACCGGTTCGGCCAATATCGCTCGCAAGTCGCCGATCGTGGCGGGCCTGCTGATGGCCTCGCTGATCGTCGCGGCCAACTGGCTCGACAGCGACGTGGCGGTGATCGCGGTGATGTCGCTGGCCTTCTTCGGCCAGGGCATGGTCGGGCTGGGCTGGACCCTGATCTCCGACATCGCCCCCAAGGGCCTGGCCGGACTGACCGGCGGGGTGTTCAACCTGGCGGCCAATCTGGCCGGGATCATCACGCCCCTGGTCATCGGCCTGATCGTCGCGAGCACCGGATCCTTCGTCTGGGCCCTGGCTTTCGTGGGGGTGATCGCCCTGATCGGCGCGCTTTCGTACATTTTCATCCTGGGCGACGTCGAGCGCATGGTGCTCGACTAACCCCCGCGGTCGCGAGGTCTTCGACATGCGCAGATCCATAGCCACGGTGTGCCTCAGCGGCGGGCTTCGCGAAAAGCTGCAGGCCATCGCCGCGGCCGGCTTCGACGCCGTCGAGATCTTCGAGAACGATCTGCTCTATTTCGACGGCGCGCCCGAAGAGGTCAGGCGGATGGCCGCCGACCTTGGCTTGCAGATCGCGCTCTACCAGCCGTTTCGCGACTTCGAGGCCATGCCGCCCGAGCCCTTCGCCCGCAACCTGGACAGGGCCGAGCGCAAGTTCGAGGTCATGTCGGCGCTGGGGGCGCCGATGATGCTGGTGTGCTCCAACACATCGCCCGCCGCGATCGACGACGAGAGACTGGCCGCCGACCAGTTGCGTGAGCTGGCCGGTCGCGCCAGCCAGCACGGCCTGAAGATCGGCTACGAGGCCCTGGCCTGGGGACGTCACGTCCAGCATGTCGACCAGGTCTGGCGGATCGTCCAGCAAGCCGACCATCCGCATCTGGGCGTGCTGCTCGACAGCTTCCACATGCTGGCCCTGAAGGACGACCCGGCGATCATCCGCCAGATCCCCGGCGACAAGATCGCCTTCGTCCAGATCGCCGACGCGCCGCTGATGAATCTGGATCCGCTGAGCTGGAGCCGTCACTATCGCTGCTTCCCCGGCCAGGGCCAGCTGGACGTCGCCGGCTTCGTCGACGCGGTGATCGACGCCGGCTACACGGGCCCGCTGTCGCTGGAGATCTTCAACGACGACTTTCGCGGCGGCGCGGCCCGGCAGATCGCCCGCGACGGCCTGCGCTCGCTGCGGTTTCTGGAGGAGACCGTCACCAACCGGCGCAAGGCGGCGCCAGCCGCCGCCCAGGCCCAGCGCCGGGTCGCGCTGTTCGATCCGCCCGAGCCCGCCAGGCTGGCCGGCGTGTCGTTCCTGGAATTCGCGGTCGACGACGCGGCCGAGCTGGCGCTGGGCGACTGGCTGGGACGGTTCGGCTTCGAGCGCATCGGCCGCCACCGGCACAAGACGGTGAGCCTCTATCGATCGGGCGCGGTGAACCTGGTCCTCAACGGCGAGGTCGACAGCTTCGCCCACTCCTATTTCCTGCTCCATGGTCCGGCGATCTGCGCGATCGGCCTGCGCACCGACGACGCGATCCGGGCCCTGGGCCGCGCCACCGACTACGGCTGCGCGCGGTTCGAGGGCCGGGCCGGCCCCAACGACCTGAGCATTCCGGCCGTGCGCGCCCTGGACGGCAGCCTGATCTATTTCGTCGACCAGAGCGTGGAGTCCGGCGGCCTCTACGAGATCGAGTTCGAGCTCGAACCGTCCAGGGCCAGGAGCGGGGCCGCGGCGCCCAGTCCCACCGGCGTCGATCATGTCGCGATCGCCCTGCCGACCGGCCAGATGGACAGCTGGGTGCTTTACTATCGGGCGGTCCTGGGCCTGGAGGCCAAGGAGACCTTCGTCCTGCCGGACCCCTACGGCCTGGTGCGAAGCCGCGCGGTGGTCGACCCCGACCGCACCGTCCGTTTTCCGTTGAACATCTCCCTGGGCCGCGACACCACCACGGCCCGGTCGGTCTCCAGCCAGTTCGGGGCCGGCGTCCACCATATCGCGTTCGGCTGCGACGATCTCCTGGCCATGGCCGAACGCCTGAAGGCGATCGCCGCCCCGGTGCTCGAGATTCCCCAGAACTACTATGACGACCTGATCGCCCGTTTCGGTTTGGACCTGGCGTTCGTCGATCGGCTACGCGCCCTCAATGTGCTCTACGACCGGGTCGGGGAGGGTGAATTCCTCCATCTCTACAGCGCCACGTTCCAAGGGCGGTTCTTTCTGGAATATGTCCAGCGGCTGGGCGGATATGACGACTATGGCGCCCCCAACGCGCCTGTCCGGATGGCGGCCCATACCCGCTTGGCCCAGAGTTCTCCCTGAAGTTCAGTCGCGGCTGCGCTGCGTGGCCCTTGGCGGCGCGCCGATCGAGAACGGCGTACGGACGCGGTCCATGAAGTCCATCCGGACCGGATCGAACCGGTCGGGCGTCAGGACGGCGCCGATGGTCACCAGGCGCTCGTCGGCCAGGTCATAGGCCGGCCAGGGCGCGGCGGCGGTGGACGGGTCGCCCGTCGCGGCGAAGGCGATCAGGCTGCCGGCCAGGGCGTCGGACAGTCGGCGGTCCTCCGCCGTCCAGTCGCGCGTGCGCCGAAACAGGTTCAGCGAGTCCAGCGTCTGCAGGAAGTAGGGGACCTCGCTTGTGTGGTAGGCGCCGGCGGTGGCGGGATCCAGATCGGCGAAGGTGATCCCCGGGGTATAGGGGTGCGGCCGCGCGAAACCATAGACGTGGACGGACGCCTTGCCCGTGGCGGCCTGGGCGCGGGCCCATCGCCGCATGACGCTGGCCATGCCGCCGTCGCGCGCCGCCGCGCGGGCCATCACCGCCGCCTGCGCGTCCGTGGTCGCTGGATAGAGCGCCAGGAAGGCTTCGGCGCGATCGCCATAGAGCTTGCGCGCCGTCTCGCGATAGCCGGCGAGGTCGGTTGTCGCGCGCAGCGGGGTCCAGCTTTCGTCATGGGTGAAGCCGATCAGGGTCGGCACGTCGTTCTGCCGGCCTTCGGCGAACAGTCGCAGCGGCGCGTCGGGCAGGACGTGGCCGTCGATGCTGGGCCAGGGCAGGGCCGGACCGCCGCCCTCGCAGCGACCCGCCTGGCAGTCGTTCTGGGCCGCCAGGATGCGGTCGGCCGGCAGTCGTCGCATTTCCGCCAGGGTCGGGGCCTTGAGCGCCGACTGCAGGCGCAGACCCACGGCCTCGGCCTGGGCGCGGGACAGCAGGTCGGCGCCGCCGGCCCCCGGCGCGGCCAAGCCTGGACCGCCGCTCATGCCGACGACCCGGTGGAACAGTCCCTTGGCCAAGGGGCTGGCCTGGAGGTCGAAGACCGAGATCGATCCGGCCGACTGGCCCATGATCGTCACGCGTTTCGGGTCGCCGCCGAACCGGGCGATGTTGCGCTGGACCCAGGCGAGGGCGGCGATCTGGTCGAGATAGCCATAGGCGCCCGAGGCGTGGTTGGCGTCCTCGGCCGCGAGATCGGGATGGGCCATGAAGCCCAGGGCGCCGAGGCGGTAGTTGAACGAGACATAGACCGCGCCCTTGCGGGCGAGGGCCTCGCCGCCATAGTTGGCCATGGCCGAGGACCCCACCGAGAACGCGCCGCCGTAGATCCAGACGATCACGGGCCTGGCCTGGTCGGCCTTGGTCCCGGGCGGTGTCCAGACGTTCAGGTACAGGCAGTCCTCGCTGGTCGCCTCCTCGCCGAAATAATGGTTGATCTCCTTGGCGCGCAGATTCTGGATGCATTCGGGGGCGAACCGGTCGGCGTTGAACACGCCGTCCCAGGGGCTGACGGGGGCGGGCGGACGCCAGCGCAGCGCCCGCACCGGCGGCGCGGCGTAGGGCAGGCCCAGATAGGCCGTCACGCCTGAGGGCAGGCGCTTTCCGGCGACGATCCCCGCCTCCGTGCGTGTCACGGCGACCGGGCGGGCTTGGCCGGGCGTGCTGGCGAGCAACGCCAGAAGAACGCCGGCGGCGGCCAGGAAAGAGCGGCCGCGAAACGGGGCGCGGCGAGGGTTCAAGCGAGTCTTCAAGCGGTCGCCTCCCAGTCGATATCGTCGTGTCGACGTTGCGGCGCATGCGACGAAAATCCGGTCCGCACCTGGCTTTTGACCGACCGTCGTTTTACCGATTGACACAAACGTACCAGTTCGTCCATTTTGTGAAAACCCACCGTGATGGTTCGCAGAAACCAGAAAAGCAATCACGAGGGCCAGGAGGAAACGACGCGCCGCCCGACGGCGTGACGAGGGGAGCGGAGGCCGCGCGCCTCCCGGCGGCGGGCCGTGCCTGACGCATCGCCTCGATCTTCCCCTGACACCTGAGACGCGGTCGACGCGTCGCCGGATCGCTTGGTCCGACCAAGGCACGCGCCCTGCCGTGGCCGCCTCGACGCGGTTCGGACGGAAAGGGCGTTCAATAGGAGGGGACAAACATGAACCGCAAGGCTCTGGCGACTTCGATTTCCGGCTTGGCTCTCGCCCTGGCGACGGCGGCCCATGCTCAAACCGCGCCGGTCGCGACCGCGCCGGAAGCCGGCCAGGAGACCACGGTCGAGACCATCATCGTCACCGGCTCGCGCATCGCCCGCCGCGATTACATTTCCAGTAGCCCCATCGCCACGGTCGGCCAGGACGCCCTGGCCAAGAGCAGCGCCATCAACATCGAGGCGACGCTCAACCAGATGCCGCAGTTCGTGCAAGGCCAGACCGCCAGCAGCATCGGCGCGGTCGGCGGCGCGGGTCGCGCTTCGCTGAACCTCCGGGGCCTGGGAGAGTCCCGCAATCTGGTGCTGCTCGATGGTCGCCGCCTGCCGATGTCGAACGCCTTCGGCGTCGTCGACGTCAACATCGTCCCTCAGAGCATTCTGGAAGGGGTCGAGACCATCTCGGGGGGCGCTTCGGCCGTCTATGGCTCGGACGCCATTTCCGGCGTCGTCAATTTCAAGTCGCGGCGCAATTTCGAAGGCCTGATCATCGACGCCCGCTACGGCAATTCGTTCAAGTCGGATGCTCGCACCACGGACTTTTCGATCACCGGCGGAGCGGCCACGGCCGACGATCGGGGCCATGCCCTGGTGTCCCTGGGCTATTCCGACCGACAGGTGCTGTGGGGCAATCGGCGCGACTTCTTCAGCCTGGGCGTGCTGTCGTCCTTCATCGGCCAGGGGACCTATGTGCCATCGGCCAGCAACCTGCCGACCCAAGCGGCGCTCAACACGGTGTTTGGCGGTTACGGAGCCGCGGCCGGCGCGGTGTCGCCGTCGCGCTCGCTGGGCTTCAACGATGACGGCACGCTGTTCAGCCAGATCGGCGCCACCAACTACAAGGGCCCGACCTCCGGCTATTTCTCCACCGTGGGCGGGACGGTGCGCCAGCCGGTGGCCTACCAGGAGTTCATCGTCAATCCGATGACCCGGCGCTCGGCCTTCGGCAAGTTCGACTACAAGGTCACCGACAGCATCAAGGCCTACGCCCAGGCGATGTACACCGAATCGACGGTCACCGGCCAGGTCGGCTGGACGCCGACGCTCTACGCCATTCCCTCGATCCCGGTGACCAATCCGTTCATCCCGGCCGATCTGCGGACCATCCTGGCCTCGCGTCCCAACCCGACCGCGCCCTTCACCCTGAACCAGCGCTTCACCGCCTTCGACACACGCGAGTTCATCGCCGATTTCCGGGTCAGCCAGTTCCTGGTCGGTTTTACCGGCGAGCTGCCCTGGCGGGGCTGGACCTGGGACGTCTACGGCTCGCACGACTCGATGGACCTGGTGGAGACCCAGGACAAGGCGATCTTGCTGTCCAAGCTCAACACGCTGCTGGCGGCGGCCGACGGCGGCGCCTCGATCTGCGCGGGCGGCTACAACCCCTTCGGCCTGGCCGCCGCCGGTTCGGTGTCGCAGGCCTGCCGAAACTATGTCGAGACCCGGACCCACAACTACACCAAGACCAGCCAGGACATCGTCGAAGCCAGCCTGCAGGGCAAGCTCTTCACCCTGCCGGCCGGCGACCTGCAGTTCTCGGGCACGTTGGGCTATCGTGAGAATAGCTTCGATTTCCAGCCTGATCCGTCGCTGATCTCGCAGGACATCATCGGCACCCTGGCCACCAACCCCGGCGGAGGTGCGACCTCGGTCAAGGAAGCCTCGATCGAGCTGCTGATCCCATTGCTGAAGGACCTGCCGTTCGTCAAAGCCCTGGATCTCGACGTCGGCTACCGCACCTCGGACTACAACGTCTCCGGCCGTGTCGGCACCTACAAGGCCGATGTGACCTGGAAGCCGGTCGAGAGCCTGCTGCTGCGCGGCGGCTACGAGCGGGCGATCCGCGCGCCCAACATCGGCGAACTCTACAGCGCCGCCACCGCGGCCCAGGCCGCCATCGGTTCGCCGCCGGGCCAGGGCGATCCCTGCGACGTGCGCTCCTCGGCGCGCACCGGCGCCAGCGCCGCCAACGTCCGGACGCTCTGCATCGCCACCGGCGTGCCCGGCTCGATCGTCGACAACTATCAGTACACGACCACGTCCGTCGGCACCCTCTCGAGCGGCAGCACCGATCTGACGCCCGAACAGGCCGACACCTACACCGCCGGCGTCGTCTGGCGCTCGCCGTTCGAGCATCCTCTGCTCTCGGGGTTGTCGGCCTCCGTCGATTACTACACGATCGACATCAGCAACGTGATCTCGGTGGTCTCCGGCGTTACCGCGATCAACAAGTGCTACAATCTCGACGGCACCAATCCGACCTACGCCGCCAGCAACACCTACTGCCAACTGATCAGCCGGGATGCGACCGGCGGGGTGCGGACCGTGGCCACGCCCTACCTGAACCTGGGCGGCTTGAAGACCCGCGGCGTCGACGTCCAGGCCGACTGGAAGGTCCCGCTTTCGGTCTTCGGTCTCGACGACAAATGGGGTCGCTTCGATCTCAACCTGGTGGCCAACTTCACCGACTCCTATCGCGTGCAGTTGCTGCCGGGCTCGGCCTGGCAGGAGTACGCCGGCGCCATCGACGGCACCCAGGGCGCCGGCCTGCCGCTGCCCGACTGGAAACTGCTGACAACCCTGACCTACAGCGTCGGCTCAGCCGAACTGGGTGTGCGCTGGCGTCACCTGCCGTCGATGAAGGACGTGACCTCGGTGACGCGGCCGACAAGTCCGGCGCCCGGCGTCGGGGCCTACGACATGGTCGACCTGACCGGCTCGCTCAAGATCCGGGATGGGCTGGTGCTGCGCGCCGGGATCAGCAACGTGGCCGACAAGGATCCGCTGCAGATCGCGGGCACCTTCGGGCTTACCCAGCCTGGCACCTACGACATCGTGGGCCGGTCCTACTTCCTGGCGCTGCAGGCGCGATTCTGAGCCTTGGCCACCTGATCGCGCGCCGCGATCAGGTGGCGTTCCGCGGCGGCGCGCCCGGGCCTATCGCGCGGAAACCTGAGGCGCCGTTCGATGCAGCGCGCCTCGATGAAACGCGTTGCGGGATGATGTCGGTAATCGCCGGACGAATATCGTTCGTGCTCGAACGCATCGCTCAGAGGGCGGACGCCTGCGCTGCGTCGAAGCGGCGTTGCGCCTCGAGCACCTGATCGACATTCTCCTCGGCCCGCTCGCCGATGCCGTCCGAGCGGCGATCGCCTGAGGCCTCGATAGCGGACCGTCTGCTTCCGGCCGCTTCTCGCCCAGGTGAACGCCGTCACCGGGAAAGGCCGTCGGCGCGCCGAGGCTACTTCATGGTGGGGATGACGAAGGCGCTGTCCTCGAGCTCGCCCTGCGGCCAGCGGGCGGTCACCGTCTTGACCTTGGTGTAGAACTTCACGCCCTCGAGGCCGTGCTGGTTGGTGTCGCCGAACGCGCTGCGCTTCCAGCCGCCGAAGGTGTGATAGGCCACCGGCACCGGGATCGGCACGTTGACGCCGACCATGCCGACATTGACCCGGCTGGCGAACTCGCGGGCGGCCCGGCCGCTGCGGGTGAAGATGGCCACGCCGTTGCCGTACGGGTGCTCGGACGGCAGGCTCAGGGCCTCCTCGAAGGTCTCGGCGCGGACGATCTGCAGCACCGGGCCGAAGATCTCCTCCTGGTAGGTTTTCATGCCCTTGGTGACGCCGTCGAACAGCGACGGGCCGATGAAGAAGCCCTTTTCGAAGCCCTGCAGGGAAAAGTCCCGCCCGTCGACGACCAGCTCGGCCCCTTCCTCGACGCCCTGCCGGATGTGGTCGGCGATCCTGGCGCGATGCTGGGCGCTGACCACCGGGCCGTAGTGGGCGGCCGGATCGGTGGAGATCCCCACCTTCAGGGTCTCGATCTCGGCGACCATCCGCTCGCGCAGTTCGTCGCCCGTCTTCCGGCCGACCGGGACCACCACCGGCAGGGCCATGCAGCGCTCGCCGGCCGAGCCGAAGGCCGCGCCCGACAGGTCCTTGACCACCTGGTCCAGGTCGGCGTCGGGCAGGACGATCCCGTGGTTCTTGGCCCCGCCCATGGCCTGGACGCGCTTGCCGTGCGCCGCGCCGGTCCGGTAGACGTAGGAGGCGATGTCGGAGCTGCCGACGAAGCTGACCGCCCGGATCAGCGGATGGGTCAGGAGGGCGTCGACGGCGCTCTTGTCGCCGTGCACCACGTTCAGCACGCCGGCCAGATCCTGCCCGACCTGGGCGCCGGCTTCCATCATCAGCTCGGCCAGCTTGACCGGCACGGTCGGATCCTTCTCCGACGGCTTGAGGATGAAGCTGTTGCCCACGGCGATGCTGATGCCGAACATCCACATCGGGATCATGGCCGGGAAGTTGAACGGGGTGATCCCCGCGCAGACCCCCAGGGGCTGGCGCATCGAGTAGACGTCGATGCCAGGGCCCGCGCCCTCGGTATATTCGCCCTTCAGGACGTGGGGGATGCCGCAGGCGAACTCGATGACCTCCAAGCCCCGCTGGATGTCGCCCTTGCTGTCGGCGATCACCTTGCCGTGCTCGGACGACAGGATCTCGGCCAGGGCGTTCATGTCGCGCTCGATCAGGCGCTTGAACTCGAACATCACCCGGGCCCGGCGCTGGGGATTGGTCGCCGCCCAGTCGACCTGGGCCGCGGCGGCCGCCTTCACCGCCGCGTCCACCTCCGCGTCGCTCGCCAGGGCCACGCGCGCCTGAACCTCGCCCGTGTTCGGATCGAACACGTCGCCAAACCGGCCGCCCAGCTCGCCTGGGGTTCCCGGAGCCTCCACGCCGTCGATGAAATGGTGAACGAACCGCACCGTGTGTCCTCCGTTGCTGGGTGGGGACTATTGGGGATACACGCAATATTACCATTGCAAATATGCAAGGCCTGGAGGCAGTTTTTCACAGCCATGTTCGATTGGGACGATCTTCGCTTCTTCCTGGCCGCCGCCCGGGCCGGCTCGTTCAGCGCCGCCGCCCAGAGGGCGGGCGCCGACACCGCCACCGTCAGCCGGCGCGTCGCCAGGCTGGAGACCGCGCTGAAGGCGACGCTCTTCGTCCGCTCGGCCGCGGGCCTGCAGGTCACCAGCGTGGGCTCGCGCCTGCTCGAGGCGGGGCTGAGGGCCGAGGCCGCCATGCACGAGGCCGCCCGGTCGGGCGATCCGGAAGCGGCGGGGGGCACGGTGCGGATCAGCGTCGCGGAAGGGTTCGGCGCCCACGTCCTCGCTCCCGCCCTGCCGGCTTTCCGGAAGGGGCGGCCGACCTTGCGGATCGAAATGGCGGCCAACGGCGGATTCCTGTCGCCCACCCGGCGCGAGGTGGACCTGGCCGTGACCCTGAGCGCGCCGACCGATGGCCGACTGCTGGTGGAGCCGCTGACCGACTACCAGCTGGCCGTCTACACCACGCCCGCCTATCTCGCCGAAACGGGGCCGCTGGACGAGGCCGAGGATCTGCGACGCTGCCAGATCGTCGGCTATGTCGACGACCTGCTGTACTCCCCGGAACTGCGCTATCTCGACGAAGTGGCGCCCGGGCTGGAGGCGGCGCTGTCCAGTTCGTCGATCCGCGCCCAGCGCGAGATCATCCTGGCCGGCGGCGGCGTGGGCGTCCTGCCTTGCTTCCTGGCCGAGGGCCTGGTGCGGGTGACGCCGCGGGTGCTGCTGCATCGCCGCTTCTGGGTCAGCACCTTGCGCGAGGTCGCCGCGAGCGCCCGCGTGCGGGCCGTCCGAACCTGGCTGCGGGACCTCGCCGTGGCGCGCGGCCGCGATCTTCGGCCTTTCTGACCGGATCGTCGTTCTCCAGGTCACGACCTCCGCCGCACGGCCTCGCGGGCGTGCACAACCGTTCCGTCGTCGGGGTTTTCTTGACCTGCGACAATGGCCAGCGTTTCGACGCGGGCCATTTTGAGCTAGAGGCTTGAGCGATTTTCGTCCGTTCACCCGTCCACGCGGATTGAATTTCGAAGGTCGCGGCGCCAAGTCGGGGCGCTGAAGTTGGCGTGGGCGTGAGGGCGACGTGGGATCATCCCCGAAAGACGAGGTCGGACTGGTCCGCCAGGCGCACAGCCTGACGGCGGACCTGACGACGCCCGACCGCGGCGTCTACTGGCTCGACCTCCTGCTCACGGCCGCGGCCGCCTGGGGCGGCCTGGCCCTGGCGGCCACGACCAATAGCCTGGCGATAGGCCTGGTCGCCGGCCTGGTCGGCCTGCTGGCCCTCTATCGCGGCCTCAGCTTCATCCACGAGATCAGCCACCTGCGGCCCAAGGACGTGCCCGGCTTCCGCCTGGGCTGGAACCTGCTGATCGGCGTGCCGCTGATGACGCCGTCGATGATGTACGAGGGCGTGCACAACCTGCATCACGCCAAGGACCGCTTCGGCACGGCCCGCGACCCGGAATACCTGCCGCTGGGCCGCTATTCGCCGTTCAGGCTGGCGCTGTTTGCGGCGATCTCGCTGCTGGCCCCGCTGGGCGTGATCCTGCGTTCGGGGATCCTGATCCCGCTGTCCTTCGTGGTCCCGGCCGTGCGCCGGCTGGTCCGGACCAAGCTATCGGCCCTGGTGATCAATCCCGACTTCGTGCGCGAGGACAACGACCGGACCCGGCCCGACTGGCTGGCCCAGGAGGTCGGCTGCTGGCTGTGGTGCTGGAGCGTGGCGGCCCTGACCGTCGCCGGCGTCGTGCCGGTGCGCGTGGTCCTGACCTGGTTCGCGCTGTTCTCGCTGGCCACCTTCGTCAACCAGCTGCGCACCCTGGTCGCCCACTATTGGGAGAACGACGGCGAGCGGATGAGCTTCGAGGACCAGTTCCTGGACTCGGTCAACGTGCCGCCGCCGGCCCTGCTGCCCTTCCTGTGGGCCCCGGTTGGCCTGCGCTATCACGCCCTGCACCACCTGCTGCCGCGCCTGCCGTACCACAACCTGGGCAAGGCCCATGCGCGGCTGTCGGCCCAGCTGGCGGCGACCTCGCCCTATCACCGGGTCGAGGAGCGAGGCCTGTTCGTGGCCCTGGCCAAGCTGTTCCGCCGCGCGGGCATGGCGCCGGCCCTGGCGGTCGACGAGGTGGTGGAGCGGCGGAGCGCCTGAGGGGCGAAGGGCGGGCGCCTACGGGTTCCGCTGATCACCGCCATCGTTCAAGGGGCATGACCTTCAAGGTTGTCACCCCGGAAGCCTCGCAGAGGCTGTCCGGGACCCAGGAGACTGGGCTTATGCGGTGCGGTTCACCTGGGTCCCGGACAAGCGCTGTGCGCTTTCCGGGATGACAACGGGAAGGAGGGCGAACCTCGAACAGCGCCGGGCTACTCGCCAAGCGCCCCGACCACCGTCTCGCACAGGCGATGCGTCTCCAGCGCGTCCAGCGCCGACAGCCGGCGGCCGTCGCGGACGGCGGCCAGGAAATGCTCGCACAGCCCCTCGAAGCCGCGCTGGCGGCCGACCGAGGTCCAGTCGCCGCGCCGCGTGAGATGGTCCTGGGCCGACTGGTCGACCACCTGGGCCAGGTCGACGATCCGTCGCTTGGCGCCGGCGCCCGAGACCTCAAGCGTCTCCTCGTTGGCGCCGCTGACCCGGTTCATGATCCCCAGGGCGTCGCGACCGGCGCCCGACAGGGACAGCGCCACGTGCCGCAGCAGGCCGTCCGCGACCTGGCCATGCACGCGCGGCTCGCCCGCGCCGGGGGCCAGGAAGCGCAGGGTGTCGACCACGTGGATGAAGTCGTCGAACACCACGCGACGCACCTCGTCGGCCTGGTCGGCGCGGTTCTTCTGCATGAGGGTCAGGGGCAGGTCGAGGGCGGCGGCGTCGCGATAGGTCGGCGCGAAGCGGCGGTTGAAGCCGACCATCAGCGAGACGCCGCGTGTTTCGGCCAGGTCGACCAGGGCTTCGCTGTCGGCGGCGTTGTCGGCCAGCGGTTTGTCGACCAGCGTCGGCACGCCGGCCTCCAGCAGGCGGCGCACGATGTCCGGGTGGGCCGCCGTGGCCGCGTGGACCAGGGCGCCGTCCAGGCCGTCGGCCAAGGCCGTATCGAGGTCGGCGTGCAACCGCTCGACCCGCCAGGCGGCGCCGAACTCGGCCAGGGCCTGGGCGTTGCGGGTGACGAACACCAGCGCGACGTCGGCGCGCGGGCCCAGGACGGGCAGGTAGGCCTTCCGGGCGATGTCGCCCAGGCCGATCATGGCGATGCGCGGGGTCATGGGGTTCTCGAGCGGGCGAGGAGGTGGTCGGCGAGGTCGGCGGCGTCCCAGGCTTCGGAGCGGGGCGCGAGGAACAGCGGCGCGTCGCCCAGGAACGGGGCCAGGGCTTCGGCGGTCTGGTCCAGGTCCGGGGCGTCGAGGCTCTCGCTCATTACCACGGCGGCGACCTCGGCCTTCGCGGCGCGCAGGGCGACCAGGGCGGTCAGCACATGGCTGATCGTGCCCAGATAGGAGCCGGCCACCAGCAGCACCGGCGCCCCCAGGGCGGTGATCATGTCGAGATTGGTCTCGCCGTCGGTCAGGGGCGACATCACCCCGCCGGCCCCCTCGACCAGCAGCAGGCCGTCGCGCAGCTCGGCCGCCCGGGCCACGGCGTCGATGACCATGTCGTCCAGCGCCAGGACCTGGCCTTCCAGCCGCGCGGCGATGTTGGGCGCCAGCGGGGCGCGGTAGCGGCGCGGGGCGATGCGCAGGACGGCGCCGGGATCGCCCAGGGCGGCCGCCAGCCGGGCCGGATCGCTGCCGGCCGCGTCGCGGGGATCGAAGCCGCTGACCACCGGCTTGAAGGCGTCGACGGCCGCGCCCCGGGTCTTCAGGGCGCGGATCAGGGCGCAGCTGACATGGGTCTTGCCGATGTCGGTGCCCGTTCCGGTGACGAACAGGGCGGGCATCAGCGGCGCGCCTTCACGTAGGGTTTCACCAGGGCCGCCAGGCGGGCGATCTCGGCGTCGGGGTGATCGGCGCTGAAGGCGATGCGCAGGCGGGCCGCGCCGGCGGCCACGGTGGGCGGGCGGATGGCCACGACCAGGAAACCCTCGGCCTCCAGGGCGCGCGAGGCGTCCAGGGCGTCCTGGGCCTCGCCGATGATCACCGGCACGATCGGGCTGGCGGCGGGCGGCAGGCCGACGGCCTTGGTGAAGGCCCGGGCCTTGGCCAGGGGCAGGGCGGTCAGGACGGCGTCGGCCTCGACGATATCCAGCGCCGCCAGGGCCGCGGCGGCGGCGGCCGGCGGCAGGCCGGTGGTGTAGACCAGGGTGCGGGCCCGGGTCTTGAGCAGGTCGACCACGGCCCGGGAGCCGCAGACATAGCCGCCGTACGAGCCCAGGGCCTTGGACAGGGTGCCCATCTGGAACGGGATCTGGGCCTCGGGGAACAGGGCGGCCGAGCCGCGGCCCTCGGCCAGCACGCCCACGCCATGGGCGTCGTCCGAGAGCAGCCAGGCGTCGTTGGCCTCGCAGACCGCCGACAGCCAGTCCAGCGGGGCGATGTCGCCGTCCATCGAGAACACCCCGTCGGTGGCGACGATGGCGTGGCGGGCGCCGGACCGGTGCTCGGCCAGCAGGGCGGCCAGGTGGTCGGTGTCGTTGTGGGCGAACGGGATGATCCGGGCGCCGGACAGCTGGGCGCCGGCCCAGATGCAGGCGTGGGCCAGTTCGTCGACCAGCACGATGTCGCCCTTGCCGGCGAAGGTGGGGATCAGGCCGGTATTGGCCAGATAGCCCGAGCCGAACACCGCGCAGGCCTCGGTTCCCTTCAGCCGCGCCAGCCGGGCCTCGAGGTCCGACAGCAGGGGCGTGTCGCCGGTCACCAGCCGCGAGGCGCCCGAGCCCGCGCCGTAGGTCTCGATCGCGGCCTGGGCGGCGGCCTTGACCGCCGGGTGCTGCGACAGGCCCAGATAGTCGTTGCACGAGAAGGACAGCAGCCGGCGGCCGTCGCGCTCGACCACGGCGCCGGCGGCGCGGTGGGTGGGCCTGAGCCGACGCATCAGGCTGGCGGCCTCCAGGCGCTGGATCTTGTCGGCGGCGTAGGTGTCGAGACTGTGCATCACGGTTCCTGTTTGCCCCCCACCGCGTGAGGGCATAGGCAGTGCGCCCCAAGCACGCAATGCCCAGGCCTGAAGGATCGCCCTCATGACCGCTGAAAGCCCCGATTGGCTTGTGGCCGGCGCGCCCCACGTCTGGCGGCCCTATTGCCAGATGAAGACCGCCCGGCCGCCGCTGCCGGTCGTCGCCACCCAGGGCTCGCGGCTGATTCTGGCCGACGGGCGCGAACTGGTCGACGGCCTGGCCTCGTGGTGGACCGCCTGCCATGGCTACAACCACCCTCATATCGCCGGGGCGATCCGCGACCAGCTGGAGCGCATGCCGCACGTGATGTTCGGCGGCCTGGCGCACGAGCCGGCCTATCGCCTGGCCAGGCGGCTGGCCGACCTGCTGCCGGGCGACCTGAACCACGCCTTCTTCGCCGAGTCCGGCTCGGTGTCGGTCGAGATCGCCATGAAGATGGCGCTGCAGTTCCACATCAATCGCGGCGTCGCCGGGCGGACCAAGTTCCTGTCGTTCCGGGGCGGCTATCACGGCGACACCCTGGCGACGATGACGGTCTGCGATCCGGAGGAGGGCATGCACAGCCTGTTCTCGGGCGTGATGCCGGCGCAGCTGATCGCCGACCTGCCGACCGACGCGGCGTCGGAAGCCGCCCTCGACGCGCTGCTGGCCGAGCGGGGCGGGGAGGTCGCCGCCATCCTGACCGAGCCGCTGGTCCAGGGCGCCGGCGGCATGCTGTTCCACGGCCCGGAGGTGCTGCGCGCCCTGCGCCGTCTGGCCGACAAGCACGGCGTGCTGCTGATCTTCGACGAGATCTTCACCGGCTTTGGCCGCACCGGCCAGATGTTCGCCATGCAGGCGGCCGGGATCGAGCCCGACATCGTCACCCTGTCCAAGGCCCTGACCGGCGGGACCCTGCCGCTGTCGGTCGCGGTGGCCTCGACCCGGGTGTTCGACGCCTTCTGGTCCGACGACCCCGGCGCGGCCCTGATGCACGGCCCCACCTATATGGGCGCGGCCCTGGCCTGCGCCGCCGCCAACGCCTCGCTGGACCTGTTCGAGGACGGCGCCTGGCGGGCCGACGTGGCGCGGGTCGGCGCGGCGCTGGCGGAGGGGCTGGAGCCGGCGCGGACCGCGCCGGGCGTGGTCGACGTCCGGGTGTTGGGCGCGATCGGGGTCGTGGAGTTCGACGCGCCGGTGGCCGTCGGCGCCCTGTGCGAGGCCTTCGCCGCCGAGGGGGCCTGGATCCGGCCGATGGGCCGGACGGTCTACCTGACCCCGGCCTTCACGACGCCGGACGCGGATCTCGCCCTCCTGACGGCCGCGATCCGCAAGGTGGTCGGCGCCGGCGGGGTTGAAGGAACCGGCGGGGTCTGATCCAAGCGAGGCCATGTCGTCGAACACGCCCCAAGATGGTCCTCTGAGCGCCCTGGAGCGCCTGGCCATCGCGGCCATCATCCTGACCTGGGGCCTGAACAACGCCGCGGCCAAGGTGGCGACCGCCGAGCTGCCGCCGATGATGGTCGGGGCCCTGCGCTTCGCCCTGGCCCTGGCCTTCCTGGCGCCGTTCCTGAAGCCGCCTTTCCCGTGGTCCAGGCGGCTGGCGGCCATCTGCCTGCTGTCGGGACCGATCCATTTCGGGATCATCTACATCGCCTTCGGCCTGGCCAAGTCGCTGAGCCCGCTGGTGGTGGCCACCCAGCTGTGGATCCCGTTCACCGCCCTGTTCGCCTGGAAGATGCTGGGCGAGACCATGAAGCCCCTGGCCGTCGCCGGCCTGGTGGTGGCCTTCGTCGGCGTGGCCTGGATGAGCCTGGACCCGCACGGGGCGGCCGACCTGCCGGCCATCGCCCTGGGCGTGGTCGCCAGCGCCTGCTGGGCCCTGGCCACGGTGTTCGTGCGCCAGACGCCGGGCGCCAAGCCGCTGCAGGTCCAGGCCCTGACCGCCGTCGTCGCCGCGCCGGCGCTGCTGGCCATGTCGTTCGGCTTCGAGGACAATGTCGTGGAGCGGGTGCGGACGGCCGCCCCGCTCGCCTGGGCCTGCGTGGCCTTCGCCGGCGTGGTCTCGACCATCGGGGCCAGCGCCCTGCTGTTCTGGCTGGTCCAGCGGCGCGAGGCGGGGCGGGTGACGCCCTATTTCCTGCTGACGCCCCTGGTGTCGTGCACGATCGGCGTCCTGTTCATGGGCGACGCCCTGTCGCCGCAACTGGTCATCGGCGCGGCCGCCACCATGGCCGGCGTGGCGCTGGTGGCCCTGACGGCGAAGAAGGCCGCGCCGCCGGAGGGGGAAGCGACGTAAGGTGCGTCCTTCTCCCCTTGCGGGAGAAGGTGGCGGCCGAAGGCCGACGGATGAGGGGTCTCTCAAACCCGACCGCGCACCCGGTCGCTCCGCCCGACACGGTGGGCCTTTCCTTCGACCCCTCATCCGACCTCGCTCCGCGAGGCCACCTTCTCCCGCAAGGGGAGAAGGAAGGTTCCGTGCCTACTTCACCACGCCACACGCCACCCGCGCGCCGGCGCCGCCGATCGGCTGGGTCTTGTAGTCGTCGGGGCTGGCGTGGATCACGATCGACGAGCCGTCGGCGTCGAGCAGGGCGGGGCGGCCGCCGGCGCCGTTCAGCGACACCAGGGGCGAGAACAGTTCGGTCGTCGCCGAGCCGTCGGCCGCCGCGAACAGGTTGGGCAGGTCGCCGTTGTCGTTGCCGTCCGGGTTCAGCAGGCCGTGGACCACGGCCGTCGTGGTGTGGACGTGGGCCCCGGCCGACTTGAAGTCCGGCGTCCCGCAATCGCCCTTCTCGTGGAAGTGCAGGCCGTGCCAGCCCGGCGTCAGGCCCTTGGCCTGGATGCGCAGCAGCACGCCGTGCGGCGCCTCGGTCAGGGTCGCGGTCCCGATCGCCTGGCCGCCGGCGCCTTTGAGTTCGGCCGTGGCGCTGGTGGCGGCGGCGGAGGCCTGGGTGGCGGCCAGCAGGCCGGCGGACAGGACGAGGGCGGTCAAACGCATCGGAAACTCCCGGAAAACCAAGGGGCGAGGCCGCGAAGGTGGCGTCTTGGCGAGGGGAATGCTAACTGTTTTTGACGGTTCCGTGTTCGATTCTGACGGCGAAAAATTCCCTTGAGCGACGATCAAAACACCATCCCCGGGTCCCCGGCCTCGCCGGCCGCCCGCGGGGACGTTACCCCCATCAATATCGAGGACGAGCTGCGCCGCTCGTATCTCGACTATGCGATGAGCGTGATCGTCAGCCGGGCGCTGCCGGACGCCCGCGACGGCCTCAAGCCCGTGCACCGCCGCGTGCTGTTCTCGATGCACGAGCAGGGCCAGACGCCCGAGCGCCCCTACGTCAAGTCGGCCCGCGTGGTCGGCGACGTGATGGGTAAGTACCACCCGCACGGCGACGCCTCGATCTACTTCACCCTGGTGCGGATGACCCAGTCGTTCTCGATGGGCCTGGTGCTGATCGACGGCCAGGGCAACTTCGGCTCGGTCGACGGCGACATGCCCGCGGCCATGCGCTACACCGAATGCCGCATGGCCCCGCCGGCCATGTCGCTGCTGGCCGACCTGGACAAGGACACGGTCGACTTCCAGGACAACTACGACGGCAAGGAGCAGGAACCCGTCGTCCTGCCGTCGCGGATCCCCAACCTGCTGGTCAACGGCGCGGGCGGCATCGCCGTCGGCATGGCCACCAACATCCCGCCGCACAACCTGGGCGAGGTGATCGACGCCTGCCTGCTGGTGATCGACCAGCCGGACGTCACCACCGACCAGCTGCTGGACCTGGTGCCGGGTCCCGACTTCCCGACCGGCGGCGAGATCATCGGCCGGGCCGGCCCGCGCCAGGCGCTGCTGACCGGGCGCGGCTCGGTGGTCATGCGGGGCCTGGCCACGGTGGAGGAGATCCGCGCCGGCCGCGAGGCCATCGTCATCACGGCCATTCCCTACCAGGTGAACAAGTCCAACCTGGTCGAGTACATCGCCGAAATGGTCCGCGACAAGCGGATCGAGGGCATCTCCGACATCCGCGACGAAAGCAATCGCGACGGCATGCGCATCGTGGTCGAGCTGAAGCGCGACGCCTCGGGCGAGGTGATCCTCAACCAGCTCTACCGCTTCACGGCGCTGCAAAGCTCGTTCGGCGTCAACATGCTGGCCCTGAACCGCGGGCGGCCCGAGCAGATGGGCCTGCGCCAGCTGATCGAGCTGTTCGTCGCCTTCCGCGAGGAAGTGGTGGTCCGGCGGACCAAGTTCGAGCTGGGCAAGGCGCGCGATCGCGGCCACGTGCTGGTCGGCCTGACCATCGCCGTCGCCAATATCGACGAGTTCATCCACATCATCCGCTCGTCCAAGGACCCGACCGAGGCCCGCGAGCGGCTGGTGGCCAAGTCCTGGCCGGCCGGCGACATGCTGCCGCTGGTCGAGCTGATCGCCGACCCGCGCACCGTGCAGGAAGACGGCGGACTGATCCGCCTGACCGACGAGCAGGCCCGCGCGATCCTGGCCCTGACCCTGTCACGCCTGACCGGCCTGGGCCGCGACGAAATCGGCAACGAGGCCGCCACCCTGGCCGAGGCCATCAAGGGCTATCTGGACCTGCTGTCGGACCGCGCCAACATCATGGCCGTGGTCCGCGAGGAACTGGTCGAGGTGCGCGACAAGTTCGCCGTGCCCCGCCGCTGCCAGATCGTCGATGGCGACGCCGACATGGAAGACGAAGACCTGATCGTCCGCGAGGAGATGGTCATCACCGTCACCCTGGGCGGCTACGTCAAGCGCACGCCGCTGGCCGCCTATCGCACCCAGCACCGGGGCGGCAAGGGCAAGGCCGGCATGGCCACCAAGAACGAGGACGCCGTCACCCGGGTGTTCTCGGCCTCGACCCACGCCCCGCTGCTGTTCTTTACCTCGGGCGGCAAGGTCTACAAGATGAAGGTCTGGCGCCTGCCGCTGGGCGTCGCCAACAGCCGCGGCAAGGCCTTCGTCAACCTGCTGCCGATCGAGCCGGGCGAGACCATCACCTCGATCCTGGCCCTGCCGGAGGACGAGGCCACCTGGAACGGCCTGGACGTGATGTTCGCCACCCGCTCGGGCAGCGTACGCCGCAACAAGCTGTCGGACTTCGTGGACGTGCGCCGCAACGGCAAGATCGCCATGAAACTGGATGAAGGCGACGGCATCGTCGGCGTGGCCGTCTGCGACAGCCAGAAGGACATCCTGCTCAACACCGCCTCGGGCCGCTGCATCCGCTTCTCGGCCGACGAGGTGCGGGTGTTCGCCAGCCGCGACTCCACCGGCGTGCGCGGCGTGCGCCTGGCCGAGGGCGACAGCGTCATCTCGATGAGCGTGCTGCGCAATGTCGACGCCACCCCGGCCGAGCGCGCCGCCTATCTCAAGCACCAGCGGGCCCTGGCCCGGGCCCTGGGCGAGGAAGGCGACGAGGCCCCGGCCGCGCCGGAAGAGGGTGAGGAGGACGGCGGCGAGGCCAGCCTGACGCCGGAACGCATCGCCGAGCTGGGCGCGGCCGAGGAGATCCTGCTGACCGTGTCGTCGGAGGGCTTCGGCAAGCGCACCAGCGCCTACGACTATCGCCGCACCGGCCGCGGCGGCCAGGGCCTGACGGCCCAGGACCTCAGCAAGCGCGGCGGCAAGCTGGTGGGCTCGTTCCCGGTCGAGGACGGCGACCAGATCCTGCTGGTCACCGACGCCGGCCAGATGATCCGGGTGCCGGTCTCGCAAATTCGTGTTGCGGCGCGGAATACTCAGGGCGTAACCATCTTCCGCACCGCCGCCGACGAGCACGTCGTCAGCGTCGAGCGCCTGGCCGACGCCGGCGGGGACGACAACACGGGCGACGAAAACGGGGCGGAAGAGACCTCGTAAGCGACCCAAGCAAGGGGCCAGCGGGCTTAGGCCCGGGTGAGGGAAAAGCATGCGGATCGGTCTCTACCCGGGCACCTTCGACCCGGTCACCAACGGCCACCTCGACATCATCGGCCGGGCGGTCAAGCTGGTCGACAAGCTGGTGATCGGGGTGGCGGTGAACATCGGCAAGGGGCCGCTGTTCGCCCTGGACGAACGGGTCGAGATCGTGCGCCGCGAGACGGCCCACCTGAGCCGGATCGCCGAGATCGAGGTCCGGCCGTTCGACAGCCTGCTGATGCATTTCGCCCGCGAGGTCGGGGCCCAGATGATCGTCCGCGGCCTGCGGGCCGTGGCCGACTTCGAATACGAATTCCAGATGACGGCCATGAACCAGCAGCTCGACCGCGAGATCGAGACCGTGTTCCTGATGGCCGACCCGCGTCACCAGGCCATCGCCTCGCGCCTGGTCAAGGAGATCGCGGCCCTGGGCGGCGACGTCCACAAGTTCGTGCCGCCGGGTGTGGCCGAGCAGCTGCTGGCCAAGCTGGCGAAGTAGGGGGCGGGGCGGTTCGGTGGTTCCGCGGGCGGTCAGGTCGCAATTGGCCGCCGCCGCCGAACGCCCGCTTGCCGGTCTGGCGCGGCGGGCTGGGTTCGATCCGTTGCGGACATGGGCCTAGCCTGCTTCCACTGGCTCAAACCGGGAAGGCAAAGATGAAGCGTTTCGTCTTACTTGGGCTCACGCTATCGCTAACGGCGAGCTGTGCAGCGTCATCCGAAGCTCCCCCGAATGGCTGGTCTGGCCTGCATTTCGGCATGAACTATCAATCAGTCGTCGAAATTGTCGGGCCGCCTTACCGCAAACTGCGTGTTGGAGAGCGGCTAGATGGAGCGCTCGTACCGGGAACTTCCGGCGATGTATACATTTGGCGAGTTGGTAGCGAGCTCAAGAGCGCATCGTTCTTCGATGACCGCTTGAATGGGATCGGGTCTGGTCCGCTTCCGGCCGAATGCTGTTAGTCCGACAGCACCCTCAGCTAACCTTCAGAATGTCCGTTCGGCGCAAGCCGCCCATCCTCCCCGGTCAGACGCCAGAGCAGGCTCGCCATCAAGGTTTCGAGGCGCGGCCTCGCCGCTGCGGGCGGATGGGTACAGGGGATTGAAATTCCTGATTATTGATCCGCCCATCCCGGCGAATGCCGGGACCCAGATGGAATGGCGGTGTGGCTGACGCCAGGACCGCTGAGTCCCTCCAATCTTCCACCCAGCCATGGGATCTGGGTCCCGGCATTCGCCGGGATGAGCGGAGTTTGGGTGGTATATGCTCGGCGTCGAGCAAGCGAACCCCAGCAAAATCAACGCCCTGAACTTTCTCGACCCCAATCTGTCCTCACCCTTTCCAACCACCCGTATCCTTTACTCACCTCGTCGCGGGAAAGGGCGCATGGCCAGCGACCGATGCGGCGGCTGGGGGCGATCGAGCGGGTAGCTCCTTCGGCCGAGGCTCGCATGTGTAGGGGTCTCGTCAAACCTTGCGTCTCTGGTGCCGGTCGGGCCTGTTATACAGATACGACGTGACGTGAGGGCCGACGGAGCAGCAGGCGAGCTTTGACAGGCTCGCGGTCCGGGACCGGGTGTCGTTGACCTGGCCCGCCCGTCGGAGGCTTCAAGGCGGCGAGGCTCCAACAGGGCTCAGCGCCGCAGGCTTCCGGATAACGACCGCGCGGAGCGATCTGGGCTTCGTCGAAACGGTATTTATTCAAACACTCCGGACGATGTCCGGCGCTCCGCGACCCTTTCCATCAACTCAGCGGTTTCCGCGTGAGGACGAGAGATCGTGCCTGCGAAAGGCCCCCTCAGTCGGCTTCGCCGACAGCTCCCCCAGAGGGGGAGCAGCTCGTACGGCGTAGCTCCTCCCCCTCTGGGGGAGGTGGCCCGAAGGGCCGGAGGGGACCGCGTGGCGAGACCCCAAACTCGCCGGAATCGTCGGCTCTAAGGCGTCGCCACTTGTCGTCCGCGCGGCGGCGTTCTACGCCGTCGGGTCAGTTCTATCGGGGATCTCCATGAAGCTTGCGTCCATCGTCGCCGTCCTGGCGCTCACCGCGGCCTCGGCCGCCAGCGCCCAGCAGGCTTCCGACTGGCGGACGCCCGACCCCGAGAACATCCTGGTCGTCGACACCAACAAGGGCCGGATCATCGTCGAGCTGTCGCCCGAGACGGCCCCCAACCACGTGGCGCGGGTGCGCCAGCTGGCCAAGGCCCATTTCTACGACGGCCTGACCTTCTTCCGGGTCATCGACGGCTTCATGGCCCAGACCGGCGATCCCAAGAACGACGGCACCGGTGGTTCGGACCAGCCGAACCTGACGGCCGAGTTCCTGTTTCGCCGCGGCCCCGGCTACGCGCCGGCCGGCAAGTCCGGAACCACCGAGATGGGCTTCGTCGGCGCGCTGCCGGTCTACAGCCAGAACAGCGCCCTGGCGGCGATGACCGCCGACGGCAAGGTGGCGGCCTGGGGCGCCTTCTGCCCCGGCGTGCTGGGCATGGCCCGGGCCGGCGACCCCGACAGCGCCAACAGCCAGTTCTTCTTCATGCGCCAGCACTATGCGTCGCTGGAAAAGACCTACACCCCGTTCGGCCGCGCCCTGACCGGCCTCGAGGCCATCCGCGCCATCAAGACCGGCGAGCCGGTCGCCGATCCGCAGGACAGGATGCTGACCGTCCGCGTGCTGTCCGACATGCCCGCCGCCCAGCGTCCGGCCATCCAGGTGATGGACACCCGCTCGGCGGCCTTCGCGGCCCTGGTCGAGAAGAAGCGCGCCGAGATGGGCGGGGCGTTCGGCCCTTGCGACGTCGATGTTCCGGTGAAGGTGAAATGATGATCCGCCCCCTGATCGCCACGACCGTCCTGCTTTCGAGCCTCGTCGCGGTCGGGGGGCTTCAGGCCGCGCCGAAGGTCCCGCTGCCCAAGGCGAGCGACTGGCGGACGCCGGCGCCCGAGGACGTGGTGGTGATCGACACCAGCAAGGGCCGGGTGATCCTGGAGCTGATCCCCGAGGTCGCCCCCGGCCACGTGGCGCGCTTCCAGGAGCTGACCCGCGAGGGGGTCTATGACGGCCGCACCTTCTTCCGGGTGATCGACCGCTTCATGGCCCAGACCGGCGACCCGGACGATACGGGGGAGGGCGGCACGAAGAAGCCCAACCTGAAGGCCGAGTTCACCTTCCGCCGCGACGCCGCGACGCCGTTCGTGGCCGCCGCCGCCCCGGCCGGGACCGAGGTGGGCCTGCTCAAGTCGCTGCCGGTGGTCAGCCAGGCCTGGAGCTGGTCGGATATGACCTCGGACAAGAAGGTCTCGGCCTGGGGGACCTACTGCCCCGGCGTGGTCGGCGAGGCCCGCGACGAGGCCGTCGACTCGGCCAACAGCCAGTTCTTCCTGATGCGCCAGCCCTATCCGTCGCTGGACAAGCGCTACACCGCCTTCGGCCGGGTGCTGGTCGGGCTGGACGTGGTGCGGGCCATCAAGACCGGCGAGCCGGTCGAGAAGCCGCAGGACCGGATGATCAAGGTGCGGCTGCTGGCCGACATCCCGCCGGCCGAGCGCCCGACGGTGCGCGTCGTCGACCCGGCCAGCGCCTGGTTCAAGGCCGAGATCGCCCGCAAGCGCGCGGCGCGCGGCGCCGATTTCTCGGTCTGCGACCTCGATCTGGCGGTCGATGTCCGCTAGGTCGCGAGCTGGGCCATGGCGATTGATCCGCGTTCGGGATTCAACCGCGCGGTTTCCCCCTTGCGGAAAGCGGGCTAGAAGCCTTGCGACTCCTCCAATCCTCAAGGGATGACCATGTCGGCCGACCTCGAAAACACCCTGATCCTGACGCTTGAGACCGGCCCGGTCACGATCAAGATGCGTCCCGACCTGGCCCCGGGCCACGTGGACCGCATCAAGGAACTGGTCCGCGAAGGCTTCTATGACGGCGTCGTCTTCCACCGCGTGATCCCGGGCTTCATGGCCCAGGGCGGCGACCCCACCGGCACCGGCCGCGGCGGTTCGGCCAAGCCGGACATCAAGGCCGAGTTCTCCAAGGAGCCGCACGTGCGCGGCGTCTGCTCGATGGCCCGCACCCCCGACCCGAACTCGGCCAACAGCCAGTTCTTCATCGTGTTCGACGACGCCACCTTCCTGGACAACCAGTACACGGTCTGGGGCCAGGTGGTCGAAGGCATGGAGAACGTCGACTCGCTGCCCACCGGCGAGCCGCCGCGCAACCCGGGCAAGATCCTCAGCGCCAAGATCGCCGCCGACGCCTAGGGCGCCGCGCTTTCGGAACGGAAAGGGCCCCGGGAGACCGGGGCCCTTTTGCTGAGCGCCGGCCGGCCGCTCTTCAGCGGGCGAGGATCGCCACCACCGGCCGGTGGTCCGAGCCCAGGCTGGGGCCGCGCTCGACCTTGACCGTCTTCCAGGCCTTGCCGGCATAGACGTGGTCGATCGGCAGGACGGGGAAGGGCGCCTTGAGCACCCGCGAGAACGCGCCGCTGGGCCAGCTGGCCAGGGCGCGGGTGCGGCGCTCCAGGCCCAGGGCCTTGTCCTGTCGGCGCAGGCTCCACGACCAGGGCGTGGAATTGAAGTCGCCGGTGAGGATCAGGCTGTCCCTGGGGAAGGGCGCCAGCCTGTGGACCAGCGTCCGGCTCTGGGCCTGCCACTGTCCCGCGGGAATGGGCCAGACGAAATGGGCGCCCGCCACGGTGAAGTCGCCGAGCGGATGGCGCAAGGTCATCCAGCCGCCGGCCAGATCAAGGTTGTCCTGATGGAAGCCGTGTTCCGCGACGATGGGCCAGCGGCTGAACATCCGGGTGTCGCAGCCGTACCTGACCCCACAAGCCGTGCTGTGGGGATAGGCCTTCTTGAGCGCGCGCACCACGGGCCAGGCCCCGCCGCCGGCCTCCTCGAGAACCACGACATCGGCGTTCTGCTTCAGCAGCCAGGCGGTCGTGGCGGCGGGGTCGAGGTTGTCGGCCCAGGCGTTGAACTGGACCAGCTTGACCTGCGACGAGGCCTTCGCCGCCTTTTCCGGCCGTTGCAGGGCCAAGACCAGCTCCGGCCCCATCAGGGCCAGCGTGGCGACGATCCCGAGCAGGGCGAACGCCGAGAGGGCCTTGCGCTCGTCGCCCCGCGAGAAGGCGACGGCCAGGGCCAGGCCGGCCGCCGCGCACGCCAGCCAGGCCGGCGCCCCGTGGGTCAGGATGTCGAGACGGTCGCTGAACGCGCCGCCCAGGCCGGCCAGCCCAGCGACCGCGCCCGCCAGGCACAGCATCAGCGCGGTGCCGCGCAGGAACAGGTTGGCGAGATGGAGGACGAGGCGCATTTCACGGCCCTTAGCACGACCGCACGCCGTCCGCGCGGGCCTTAGTCGCCGCCGAAGTAGCTGAAGACGATGTCGCGGAAGGCGCGGTCGCCGACCTGCAGCACGCCCGTCAGGACCGGCTTCGGTTCGCCGGGGCCGGCGGCCTTGGCCGCCTTCAGCGCCTTGAGATCGAAGGCGCCGGTGAAGGTCACCTGGCCCAGGTTCGGGTCGACGCCATGGAAGCTGACCTCCCGGCCGTCGACGCGATAGGCGGTCGGCATCACCCGGATCGACACCGTGCGATAGGTCTGGCCCAGCTCGTTTTCCGCCGTCGGGCTGGTGACATCGTCGAAGGTCATGAAGATCGGCGCGTAGGTCGTCGGGCGCTTGCCGGCTTCCCAATCGGCGAAGTCCCCGGCCTGGCCGATGTCCAGCGAGGCCAGCTTGAGGTTGCCGGACTGGACGACGGCGCGGGTGAGATAGACGCCCCGGCTGTCCAGGGTCGGGTCGTTCGAGAACGTCGCCGGCGCGGCCGGCGTCGCGGCCGGGGCGGTCGACGGCAAGGGCGCGGCTTCGGGCGTCTTGACCTCCGTCGCGGGCTTGCAGGCGGCGAGGGCCAGGCAGGCCAGCAGGGCCGGCAAGCGGCGGTCGATGACGGTCATGACTCCCCCGTGATGGCGTCGAGGGGGCAGGATGGCGGCCGGAAAGGCGGTTTGTCCATCGAAGCTTGGCTGGGTCACCCCGCCTCGGCGCTTGACCTCGACGCCTCGCCGTGGCCTTGAAGCCGCCCCATGCGCCTGTCCGACTTCGATTTTTACCTGCCCGACGCGGCGATCGCCTTGCGGCCGGCCGAGCCGCGGGATTCCGCGCGGCTGCTGGTGGTCAAGCCGGGCGAGGGCCTGGAAGACCGCGTCGTGCGCGATCTGCCCGACTTCCTGCGCCCGGGCGACGCCCTGGTCTTCAACGACACCCGCGTGATTCCGGCCCGCCTGATGGGCCGGCGGGCGGGGCGGGAGACGGGCGGCGGCGACGGATCGCCGGTGGCCGTCGAGGCCACCCTGCACCGGCGCGTGGCGCCCGACCGCTGGGTGGCCTTCATGCGTCCGGGCAAGCGGCTGAAGGAAGGCGACCGCATCGCCTTCGGCCATGACTCCGACCGCGCCTGCATGGCCGGCCTGCTGGACGCCACCGTGGTCGCCAAGCGCGAGGGCGGCGAGATCGAGCTGGCCTTCGACTTCGCCGGCGTCGACCTGGACCTGGCCGTGGCCGCCCACGGCGAGATGCCGCTGCCGCCCTATATCGCCGCCAAGCGCGCCGAGGACGCGCGCGACCGGGCCGACTACCAGACCGTCTACGCCCGCGAGGACGGCTCGGTGGCCGCCCCGACCGCCGGCCTGCACTTCACCCCCGACCTGCTGGAGCGGCTGAAGGCGAGGGGCGTGTCCCTGCACTTCGTCACCCTGCACGTCGGCGCGGGCACCTTCCTGCCGGTCAAGACCGAGGTCATCGCCGAACACAGGATGCACGCCGAGTTCGGCGAGGTTCCGGCCACGGTGGCCGACGCCCTGAACACCGCCCGCGCCGCCGGCGGCCGCATCGTCTGCGTGGGAACCACGTCCTTGCGCCTGCTGGAGAGCGCCACGGGCGAGGACGGGGTGATCAGGCCGTTCGCCGACGAAACGGCGATCTTCATCACCCCCGGCTACCGCTTCCGGGCCGCCGACGTGCTGATGACCAATTTCCACCTGCCCAAGTCGACCCTGTTCATGCTGGTCAGCGCCTTCGCCGGCCAGGCGACCATGAAGGCGGCCTACGGGCACGCGATCGCCACGGGCTATCGCTTCTATTCCTATGGCGACGGATCCCTGCTGTTCCGCGCCGATCCTGGGCAAACCTGATGGCGGCCTTTCCGTTCGAGATCAAAGCCACCGATGGGGCGGCGCGCACGGGCGTGCTGAAGACCCCCCGCGGCGACATCCGCACCCCGGCCTTCATGCCGGTGGGCACGGCCGCCACGGTCAAGGCGCTGATGGTCGACCAGGTCAAGGCGACCGGCGCCGACATCATCCTGGGCAACACCTACCACCTGATGCTGCGACCCACGGCCGAGCGGGTGAAGCGGCTGGGCGGGCTCCACAAGTTCATGCGCTGGGACGGGCCGATCCTGACCGATAGCGGCGGCTTCCAGGTGATGAGCCTGTCGGGGATCAGCAAGGTCACCGAGGAGGCCGTCACCTTCTCCAGCCACATCGATGGTTCCAGGCACGTGCTGAGCCCCGAGCGGTCGATGGAGATCCAGGCCGACCTGCTGGGCAGCGACATCGTCATGCAGTTGGACGAGTGCGTCGCCTGGCCGGCGGAAGAGGCCAGGGCGCGCCAGGGCATGGAGCTGTCGGCCCGCTGGGGCAAGCGTTCCAAGGCCGCGTTCGGGACGCGCGACGGCCAGGCCCTGTTCGGCATCCAGCAGGGTTCGACCTTCCGCAACCTGCGCCAGGAGTCATCGGACCGGCTGCAGGAGATCGGCTTCGACGGCTACGCCCTGGGCGGCCTCGCCGTCGGCGAGGGGCACGAGGCGATGTGCGAGGTGCTGGACTACGCCCCCGCCATGCTGCCGACCGACCGACCCCGCTACCTGATGGGCGTGGGCAAGCCGATCGACCTGGTCGAGGCCGTCTGGCGCGGCGTGGACATGTTCGACTGCGTGCTGCCCACCCGCTCGGGCCGCCACGGCCAGGCCTGGACCTGGAACGGGGCGATCAACATCAAGAACGCCCGCTACGCCGAGGACGAGGAGCCGCTGGACCCGACCAGCGACTGCCCGGCCAGCCGCGACTATTCCAAGGCCTATCTGCGCCACCTGTTCAAGGCCGAGGAGATCCTGGGCCAGGTGCTGCTGTCCTGGCACAACATCGCCTTCTTCCAGGCCTTGACGGCGGCCATGCGCGCGGCGATCGCCGAGGGCCGGTTCGAGGCCTTCCGCCGGGACTTCGCGGCGCGTCAGCGGGGCGGGTAGGGGGTGTCGCACCGGTGCGTGTGGCCACGGGGTGTGGAGCGGCCCGACCGTCGGCTCTTCCCCTACCAGATCTTGTAGAATGGCTTCTTCTTCTTGACCGGCGGGGAAGCTGGCGGCTCGGGCGGCGTGGCGGCCGTTGGCGCGTCCACGGCCGGCGCGTCGGCTTGCGAGGTCTCGACGACCGGGGTCTCCGCCGCCGGCTCGTCCTTCTGCCAGGGAAAGCGCTTCTCGACGATCGGCGCGGCGGGCTTGGCCAGGTGCTGGGGCGTGGCCGGCGGGTCGCAGCCGCGCGCCTCGCCCAGGCCCTTCAGATAGGCCCGGCGGATCGCGCCCGAGGCCATGGCGCTCTGCACCAGCTTGTCGTGCTTCTCGGCGCCGCTCAGCTTGCGGACCCAGCCGCGCATCGGGATCAGGTCCTGGGCGGCGCTGGCCATGGCGCCGAAGGCCGCGGAGCCGGCCATGCGCTTGCCGCGATCCATCAGGTCCTCGTCGTCCTCCGGCGGGCGGCGGTCGACATCCTCGCCCAGGGCCAGGTCCAGGGGGGCGACCATCGAGATCAGGATGTCGCAGCTGATCTTCTTGCCCGGCGGACGGGCGTAGGGATCGGCCATGGCCTCCAGCAGGACCGGCGGGATCTTGGTGCGCAGCAGGTTCATGTCGCGCAGTGGCGCGCCGGCCGCGCCCGTGATGCCGTCCTTGTTGGCGTCCGAGGTCGTCTGGATCTTCTGCGGCGGGGGCTCGGACTTGGACGCGCAGGCGGCCAGCAGGGGAACGACGATCGCGAGAAGCAACAGACTGCGCATGAAGCCAGCCTAACGCCAGGACGAGGCATTCGTCATCTCCCTCTCCGTACGAAAGCACGCTTGCGAGCCGAGCATGCCCCGACTATGGTCCGCGCCGCTTCCACCGGCCTCCCGCCGTGTCGATGCGGGCCGGTAGCTCAGTGGTAGAGCATTCGACTTTTAATCGAATGGTCCTGGGTTCGAATCCCAGCCGGCCCACCAACCTCCCTTGAAATGATTGATTAAAATCACCGCCTCGGCGGCGCGGGCTGAGCCTCGCGGCCGCGCCGCGCCCAAGGCGCGGAGGCCGCCCTGGCCGAGCGCGGGCGTCGAATCGAGCCTCCGCATGCGGAGCACGCCCTCGGCCGCGGATCGCCGCGCGCGTCCCGAAGAATCGCGCGCCGCGCCAGTTGCACGCGACACTGAAAGTTGAATCGTCTAGCAGTGTCATCGGGGCAATGCGGAGTGAGCGTTTGACGGCGGGGGCTGGTGTGGATCGCAACGCGGCGTCGCCGGGTTTCGACGGCGCGTCGGACGCCTTCGCACGCGCCCATGACGCTCTGCTGCGCGGCAAGGACCTGCAGTTCCAGCCGACCGCCGCGCCCAAGCCGCCGGACGTTCCCGACTGGCTGCTGGCGCTGGGCAAGATGCTGGCGGCGGCCGCGCCCTACCTGACCTATGTGTTCTGGGGCTGCCTGATCCTCGGGGCGGCGGTCATCCTCTATTTCGTGGGGCGCGAGCTGATCGCCACGCGCTGGCCCTCGATGAAGCCGAACAAGGGCCCCGTCCTGGGCGACGAGGCCTGGCGGCCCAGCGCCGCCAAGGCCCGGACGCTGCTGGAGGACGCCGATCGCCTGGCCGCCGCCGGCCGCTTCGCCGAGGCGGTGCACCTGATCCTGTTCCGCAGCATCGAGGATATCGAAGGCAAGCGTCCGGACCTGATCAAGCCGGCCCTGACCAGCCGCGACATCGCCCAGCTGGACGGCGTGCCCGAGCGCGTGCGCCGCACGTTCAGCCAGATCGCCCGGGTGGTGGAGCGCAGCTTCTTTGGCGGGCGGCCGGTCGGCGCCGACGAATTCGCCGCCTGCCGTCAGGCCTACGAGGGCTTCGCCTTCAACGAGGCCTGGCGATGAGCGACGCGCAGGCCACGCCGGCGACGGAGATACCGCGCGACGGCGACGGGGGGCTGTTCTCGCCCAAGGTCGTGCTGGGCATGATCGTGGCCGGGGTCTTCGCCTTCTCGGCCTTCATGGTGCTGTCGACCTACGCGCCGGACCTGCAGTCGGGCGACAACGCCCGGGCCCACGCCCTGTCGAAGTCGGCGATCGGCTATGGCGGCATGGTCCGCCTGCTGCGGGAGATGGGCGAGCCGGTGATCGTCAGTCGTCGCGACCTGCGTCATGAGGAGCCGGCGCTGATCATCTTCACGCCGGAGTCGAACCTCTCGCGCGACGCCTACGTCAAGGCGGCCCAGCTGTCGTCGCGCACCCTGGTGGTGCTGCCCAAATGGACGGGCGGGCTGGACCCGCGCCATCCAGGCTGGGTGAGCGGCCTGGAGCCCGTGGACCCCAAGAACCTGGCCGGGCTGCTCAAGGCCGTCGGGATTCCCAAGGCCTCGACCACGATCGACAAGGGGGCGGCGGCGCAGAGGCTGACCGGGACGCCGGGCGGCCTGGCCGAGGGGCTGGTGCTGGACACGGGTCCGATCCGGAACCTGCAGACCCTGTCCGGTCCCGGCCTGGCCCCGGTGCTCACCGACGCCAAGGGACGGATCGTCCTGGCGCGGCGCCTGCCGACCGAGACCTATTTCCTGGCCGACCCCGACCTTCTGAACACCATGGGGCTGAAGGACGTCCATACGGCGCGTGGCGGGGTGAGCATCCTGCAAGCGCTGCGGGATGACGCCGCCGGCGGCGGCCGCGCCTTCAGGGAGGACCGGGGCCGGACCATCGCCTTCGACGTCACGCTCAACGGCTTCGCCCGCTCGCGCAGCATCCTGAAACTGGCCTTCGAGGCGCCGTTCGTCGGGGCCACCCTGTGCCTGGTGGCCGCCGCCCTGCTGATGGGGCTGCACGCCGCCGCGCGGTTCCGCGCCGTGCGGCGCGGCGAGCGGGCCCTGGCGCTGGGCAAGGACGCCCTGATCGACAATTCCGCCGGCCTGATCCGCATGGCCCGGCGCGAGCCCGCCCTGGCGCCGCGTTACGCCGAATTGCAGCGCGCCGCCGCCATCCGGGCCCTGGGTGGGCCGCGGCACGGCGGCCAGCGTCTGGAGGGCCAGGCCCTGACCGATTTCCTGGACCGCCAGGGCCAGCGCTTCGGCGCGGCCGACAGCGCCTCGCACCTGGACGAGGAAACCCGAACGGTCCGTTCCCTCGGCGACCTGATGAAGGTCGCCGTCAAATGGCATCAGTGGAGACTGGAGATGACCCGTGAACGTCGCTGAGGTGCAGGCGCTCGCCGGCAGGATCCGCGAGCAGACCGCCAAGGCGGTGGTCGGCCAGAACGACACCATCGACCTGATGCTGACGGCCCTGTTCGCCGGCGGCCACGTGCTGCTGGAGGGCCCGCCCGGCACGGCCAAGACCTTCCTGGCCCAGTGCTTCGCCCAGGCGGTGAACCTCGAGTTCGGCCGCATCCAGTTCACGCCCGACCTGATGCCGGGCGACATCCTGGGCGCCAACCTGTTCAACTTCCAGACCAGCGCCTTCACCCTGGTCAAGGGGCCGATCTTCTGCGAGCTGCTGCTGGCCGACGAGATCAACCGCACCCCGCCCAAGACCCAGGCGGCCCTGCTGGAAGCCATGCAGGAGCGCAACGTCACCCTGGACGGGGAGCGCCATGCGCTCAGCGACCGCTTCATGGTGGTGGCCACCCAGAACCCGCTGGAGCAGCAGGGCACCTATCCGCTGCCGGAGGCCCAGCTGGACCGCTTCCTGTTCAAGCACGTGCTGGCCTATCCCAGCCTGGCCGAGGAGACCGCCATCGTCGCCAGCCACGGCGGCCGCACGGGCCAGCCCTCGCCGGAAGCGTTCGGCGTCGAGGCGGCCGGCGACACCGCCACGATCGGCGAGGCCGTGGCGGCGGTGGCGTCCGTGCGCCTGACCGACGACATCGTCCGCTACATCGTCGGGGTGGTGCGGGCCACCCGCGACACCGGCGAGCTGTCGGGCGGGGCCTCGCCGCGCTGCGCGGCCATGCTGGCCGTCGCCGCCCGGGCCCGCGCCGCCCTCGAGGGCCGCGACTACGTGATCCCCGACGACGTCAAGGCCCTGGCCCTGCCGGCCCTGCGCCACCGGGTGATCCTGTCGCCGGCCGCCGAGATCGAGGGCCGCAAGGTCGACGACGTGGTGCGCGGCCTGGTCGACCAGGTCGAGGCCCCACGATGAGTCTCGTGGCGAACTGGGCTGGCTAGGGGCGGGACGTGCGGATCTATCCCACGGCGAGAGCGATCTTCCTGATGGTCCTGGGCGCGCCCCTGGCCCTGGCGGCGGCGCTCGTCTCGGGGCGACTGTGGCTGGTGGGACCGGCCTGGATCGCGCTGGTCGCGGCCCTGCTGTTCGTCGACGCCCTGCTGGCCCCCGGCCGGCGCAGGGTGCAGCTGAGCCTGACCGCGCCCGGCTCGATGTCCAGCGGCGCGAGCGAGCCGGCGCTGCTGCGGGCCGCGTTCCCGCGCGGCGTGGCGCCAGGGAGCGTGGAGTTCGCCATAGACCTGGACGATCGGCTGGCGGCCGAACCCGCCCACGGCCGGGCCCGGACCCATGAGCGCCAGGCCGCCCTGCCGATGGACCTGACGGCGGTCCGGCGCGGCGAGGGCAGGGTGCACCGCGTCTCGGCCCGCTGGCGCGGCCCGCTGGGCCTGACCTGGAAGCAGCGCGACGACGCGCTGGACAGGGTGATCCCGGTCACGCTGGACATCGCCGGCGTCAAGGAAGAGGCCCTGCGCCTGTTCTCCCGCGACCCCTCGGTCGGCCACCGTCTGCAGCTGGACCTGGGCGGCGGCAGCGACTTCCACGCCCTGACCGACTTCCGCCCCGGCATGAACCGCCGGGCCATCGACTGGAAGCAGTCGGCCCGCCACGGCGCTCTGCTGGCCAAGGAGTTCCACGTCGAGCGCAACCACCACATCGTCGCGGCCATCGACACCGGCCGGCTGATGAGCCAGTCGCTGCTGGGCCGGCCGCGGCTGGACCACGCCCTGAACGCCACCCTGCTGCTGGCCTATGTCGGCCTGAAGATGGGCGACAAGGTCGGGCTGTTCGGATTCGACGCCAAGCCGAACATCTCGAGCGGGGTCACGTCCGGCCCCAACGCCTTCGTCGCCCTGCAGCGTCTGGCCTCCAGGATCGACTATTCGACGGAGGAGACCAACTACACCCTGGGCCTGACCCAGCTGTCGGGCCAGCTGTCGCGGCGCTCGCTGATCGTGGTGTTCACCGACATCGCCGACTCCACCAGCGCCGAGCTGATGCTCGAGAACGTCGGCCGCCTGCTGCGCCAGCACCTGGTGCTGTTCGTGATGATGCGCGACGAGGAGCTGGAGGCGATCGAGCGCAAGGCGCCCGAGACCGCCGACGACGTCTCGCGCGCCGTGGTCGCCGCCTCGCTGCTGCGCGAGCGCGACGTGGTGGTGACCCGCCTGCGCCGCATGGGCGTGGAGATCGTCGAGGCCCCGGCCGACCAGGTCGGGCCGGCCCTGCTGGCCAGCTATCTGGACCTCAAGCGCCGGGACCTGCTCTGATGGCCGAGCTGCACCTGAAGAGCTACCGCTTCCGGGCCGAGCGCGAGGACGACTGGCGACGGCTGGAAAAGCTGCTGACCAAGGTCGGCAAGGGTTCGGCCAAGGCGCTCAGCGACGAGGAGCTGCTGGCCCTGCCGGTGCTGTACCGCCAGGCCCTGTCGTCGCTGTCGGTGGCCCGCGCCACCTCGCTGGACCAGGGCCTGGTCGACTATCTGGAGAGCCTGAGCACTCGGGCCTATTTCCTGGTCTACGGCACGCGGTCCAACTTCCTCGAGCGGCTGGGCGGCTTCTTCGGCCACGCCTGGCCCGACGCGGCCAAGGCGCTGTGGCGCGAGACCCTGGCCAGCTTCCTGCTGACCCTGGTCGGCGTGCTGGCGGCCTATTTCCTGACCCTGCACGACCCCGACTGGTTCAGCGCCTTCGTGCCGGGCGACCTGGCGGGTGGGCGCGGGCCGACGGCCTCGGTCGAGGCGATGCGGGCCACGCTCTACGACCAGGGCGAACACAAGGGCCTGTCGGTGTTCGCCGCCTTCCTGTTCACCCACAATTCCGGCGTGGCGATCTTCGCCTTCGCCCTGGGCTTCGCCTTCTGCCTGCCGACCTCGATGCTGATGGCCTACAACGGCGCGATGCTGGGCGCCTTCCTGGCGGCGTTCGCCATGAAGGGCCTGGGCTTCGAGGCCGGCGGCTGGCTGGCGATCCATGGGGTGACCGAGATCTCGGCCGTGGTCCTGGCGGGCGCGGCGGGCCTGAGGATCGGCTGGACCCTGGCCTTCCCCGGCGACCTCTCTCGCCCGGCCGCCATGGCCCAGGCGGGCCGGCAGGCCGCGACCCTGATGGGCGGGGTCGTGGTCATGCTGTTCTGCGCCGGCATCCTGGAGGGCGTCGGGCGGCAGGTGATCCAGAACGACTTCGCACGCTACGGGATCGGCCTGGCCACCCTGGTCGCCTGGCCGGCCTATCTCTACCTGCCGCGCCGCCGGAGCGTCGTCGGATGAAGGCGACCCGCAAGAAGGCCAAGGCCGCCGTGGCGGCGCCTGCGATCGGCGACCCGGCGGCCGGCGACGACCGCCGAGCCCGCTCGCTGGTCACGCCCGAGGGCGTGGACCTGAAGCTGCGGCTGGGCGATGCGGGCGAGCGCGCCGCCGCCCTGCTGATCGACCTGCTCGTCATGCTGGGCGCCCTGATCGCCTTCGCCCTGCTGGCGGGGCTGGCGATGATCGGCTCGAAGGGCAAGGGCTGGGAGGTGATCGGCACGGTGGCGGTGCTGGTCTTCTTCGTGCTGCGCAACCTCTATTTCGTATTGTTCGAGCTGACGCCCCGCGCGGCCACCCCGGGCAAGCGGGCCATGGGGCTGCGCGTGGCAGCCCGCAACGGCGGGCGGCTGACCGCCGACGCCATCTTCGCCCGCAACGCCATGCGCGAGATCGAGCTCTACCTGCCCATCAGCTTCCTGGCCGTGCAGGGCGACCAGGTCGAGGCATGGATCAACCTGGCCGGCCTGCTCTGGTGCGCGGTCTTCATGCTGTTCCCGCTGTTCAACCGCGACCGCCTGCGGGTGGGCGACCTTGTGGCCGGAACCTGGGTGGTCAAGGCGCCGACCCGCAAGCTGGCGCCCGACCTGGTGGAGACCTCGCGGCCGTCCGTGGGCCGCTTCAAGTTCACCATGGCCCAGCTGGACGCCTATGGGGTCAAGGAACTGCACGTTTTGGAAGACGTGCTGCGCCGCTACGAGACCAAGACCATCGCCCTGGTCGCCGCCCGCATCCGCCTGAAGATCGGCTGGAACGCCGCCCCTGACGAGTCGGACGGCGACTTCCTGGCCGCCTATTACGCGGCCCTGCGTGGCCGCCTGGAGTCGCGGCTGCTGCTGGGGAAGCGCCGCAAGGACAAGTTCGACAAGGGATAGGTGTTCAGTCCCACACCGGCGGGGGCGGAGAACTAGGCGAAGACTTCCACGAGACGGTCCGTCGGCGCGCCCTCCTTGCTCCAGCGCAGCTCGTGATAGATCGCGACGGCGAAAATCGCGTTGACCAGGCCCGAGACGGATTGCATCGCCGGATCGACGATGGCGCTGACGACTGGATTGGCTAGGGCGTCGGCCAGCAGTTGGAGCAACCAGGCGGGGATGAATCCGACTAGGCCGACCGCGATCGTCAGGCCGAAGATCGTCCCGCGCGCCCCGCCCGTCAGGCGGTTGCTTCGGCGGATGGCCTCCATCACGCCAAGGCGCTCGGTCACCATGGCCGGAACCACCACAAGCCAGGCCAGGGAAAGGACGACGCCTGGAATGACCAGCAGGATGAACCCACAGAGGATGCCCAGGCCGGTGACCGTGGCCAACGCGACAAGGGCCAGCCAGTCACGAGGCCGACCAAAGGCGACTTCCCCGGCGCGCCGATCGCCCAGGTCCTTGGCGAGGCCACGCGCCGCTATCGCCTGGAGCAACATCCCGCCGAGCAAGATCACCAGCATGCCGAGCAGCAGCATGACCCAGACGGCGGGGTCACGATAACCCGCCGCGGTATCGGCGAAGAGCGGGGTCAGAAAGGTCACGGCCGCGTCCGGGAGGCCGACGAAGAGGACCGAAAACAACGCGAGCCGGGCAAGGTCGCGTTTGAGGATCGTCGTCGCGTACTGGAACGCGCGCCCGGTGTTGAAACCCGTTCGCGTCAAGGCGTCGGTCATCAACGTCTCCGGGCGTGTGGGGGCTTGGACAAGGCGGGGAGGCTCAGTCGAACACCGAAGCGAGCGCTTCGGGGCCGACGCCTTCGCGGGAGCCGCGCAGCTCGAAATAGAGCGTCGCCAGGCCGGCGGTGCTGACCAGGGCGGTGATCGTCGCGACCAGCGGATCGGCGACCAGTTGGACGAGGTTCAGGGACTGGGCGACGCCGTCCACCGAAGCGCCCATCGGCAGGCTCTTGCCCAGGGCGAACGGCGCGAAGGCCGCCAGGATCACCGCGTTCAGGACCCCGGCCGCGATGGCGTAGAGCACGAACAGGCCGAAGATCGGCCAGCGCCGCCCGCGGGTCAGGTCGCGGCTGCGGGTGAAGGCCTCGATCACGCCGACCTTCAGGCTGTCGCCCAGCACGACGCGTCGGCCGTTGAGGTCCGTCACGGTGGCGTGCACGATGGCCGCTTGCAGCACGTAGGCGGCGGCCAGCATGACCAGGCCGCCGATCAGCGAGCCGCCGATCCAGCGGGGCTGGAACGTCGCCGCTTCGCTGGCGAAGCGCAGGTTGAACAGGCCCGCCAGCAGGCTCGGCAGTCCGCCCAGCAGCAGGGCCAACAGGACGAAGGGGACGAAGTTGCGGCCGATCACCGCGAAGGTTCCGGAAATCACCCGGCCCATGTCGAAGGGGCGCGACCCCACGATCGTGTCGGTCATTTCTGGCGAGTCCCCCAAGCAACCAGCCTGTTCAACCATGCCGTGAGGGGAGTGTCCATCGCGGGCGCGTCCATCCCCGCGATCGTCGAAACGATGTCCAAGGAAATCAGCGGGCTACAGGAAAACGCAGGTTTTCTACGCTCACCCCTCCGCCCTGACCGCATAATGCTCCCACCTGAAGGCACGGGGAGGGCGCACGTACGGCGACCGATGCGGCCTTCGGGGGTGGACGAGCGGGAAGGTTTGTCCGTCGTGTCTCCTCGGAGACGTCTCAGGTCGGTCCGCGGCAGGTTCGCCTTAGTCGCGACGAAGCTTCGGCGCCCAGGATAGGCGGATACGGCCAGCAGGCCTGGGCTGAAATCGCCCGGGCGGTCCAGGACGCGCCAACGTCCTGCCCGTCGGGGGCCTCCATCGGAGCGGGTTAAGAATCCGCGACCCGAAGGCTTCCGGATAACGGCTCCACGCGAAGCGCCTGTACTTCGTCGAAACGGTAACAACATCAAAGCTACTCCGGGCGAGGCCCGGGCGCTTCGCACCCTCCCCACCAGCTCAGCGGATTCCGCGTGAGGACGAGAGATCGCGCCGCGAGACCCCCTCAGTCGGCTTCGCCGACAGCTCCCCCAGAGGGGGAGCAGTTGCACGGCGTAGATCCTCCCCCTCTGGGGGAGGTGGCCCGAAGGGCCGGAGGGGGGATGGCGTCCCCACAGTTTTTCTGTTCGCCCCCTTCGACGAACTCAATTGACCCGACCGGCCGTGTAGGGATTTAAGCCGCACCAGCTTCACCGCGCCCTTGGCCAATTCACGGCTTGGCGCGTTCCTGTTTTCATGGCTCCGTGCCGGGGCCCGACGCGGATGCTGGACGACGATCACCCGATGACCGCCGAAACGATTTCCGCGCCCGCCCGCGCTTCACGTCGACCGCTGTTTCGCCGACGCTCGGCGATCCCGGGCTTCGGCCTGACCCTGGGCGTGACCCTGACGATCCTGTCGCTGATCGTGCTGATCCCGCTGTCGGCCGTGGCGATCAAGGCCTCGGCCCTGTCGCCGGCCCAGTTCGTCGCCGCCGCCTTTTCGGAACGGGCCCTGGCGGCCTATCGCCTGACCTTCGGCGCGGCCTTCGTGGCGGCGGTGATCAACGGGGTGTTCGGCGTGCTGACCACCTGGGCCCTGGTGCGCTACGAGTTCCCCGGCAAGGCCGTGGTCAACGCCCTGGTCGACCTGCCGTTCGCCCTGCCGACCGCCGTGGCCGGCATCGCCCTGGCCACGCTGTACGCCCCCAACGGCTGGGTCGGGCAGTACCTGACCCCGCTGGGGATCAAGGCCGCCTACAACCCGATCGGGGTGACCATCGCCCTGATCTTCATCGGCCTGCCGTTCGTGGTCCGCACCCTGGAGCCGGTGATGCGCGACCTGTCGGCCGACGTCGAGGAGGCCGCCGCCAGCCTGGGGGCGGGGCGCTTGGCCACCATCGCCCGGATCATCCTGCCCGCCCTGGGCCCCGCCTGGCTGACCGGCTTCGCCCTGGCCTTCGCTCGCGGGGTCGGCGAGTACGGCTCGGTGATCTTCATCGCCGGCAACATGCCTTACAAGTCCGAGATCGCGCCGCTGCTGATCATCATCCAGCTGGAGCAGTTCGAATACGCGAACGCCGCGGCCATCGCCCTGGTCATGCTGGGCGTCTCGTTCCTGATGCTGCTGGTCATCAACGCCATCCAGGCGTGGTCGCGGAGGTTCGTCTGATGTCCGCGCCGACCAAGGCCAATTTCCGCCACCCGACCGACGATCCTCTGTGGGCCAAGATCGTGGTCGTCGGCCTGGTCCTGGCCTTCCTGGGCCTGGTCCTGATCCTGCCCCTGGCCGCGGTGTTCGCCGAGGCCCTGCGCAAGGGCCTGGGGCCGGCGCTGGACGCCATCACCACGCCCGATGCCCTGGCGGCGATCAAGCTGACCCTGATCACCGCCGGAATCGCCGTGCCGTTCAACGCCCTGTTCGGCCTGTGCGCCGCCTGGGCGATCGCCAAGCACGACTTCCCCGGCAAGCCGCTGCTGATCACCCTGATCGACCTGCCGTTCTCGGTGTCGCCGGTGGTGGCCGGCCTGATCTACGTGCTGGTCTTCGGCCTGCAGGGCTGGTTCGGCGAGCGCCTGGTCGACCACGACATCAAGATCATCTTCGCCGTGCCCGGCATCGTGCTGGCGACGATCTTCGTGACCTTCCCGTTCATCGCCCGCGAGCTGATCCCGCTGATGCAGGAGCAGGGGGTGTCGGAGGAAGAGGCGGCGGTCTCGATGGGGGCCTCGGGCCTCTACACCTTCTGGCGGGTGACCGCGCCCAACGTGCGCTGGGGGCTGCTGTACGGCGTGCTGCTGTGCAACGCCCGGGCCATGGGCGAGTTCGGCGCGGTCTCGGTGGTCAGCGGCCACATCCGCGGCCTGACCAACACCATGCCGCTGCACGTAGAAATCCTCTACAACGAGTACGACTTCGTCGCCGCCTTCGCCGTCGCCGCCCTGCTGTGCCTGCTGGCGATCGTGACCCTGGTGCTCAAGAGCCTGCTCGAGATCGCCCAACCCGACGTCAAGCGCGGCGGCGGCCACTAGATTGACCGGAACGAAGACGCTCCCATGACCATTTCCATCCGTTCCGTCGAAAAGAAGTTCGGGCGCTATCCGGCCCTGAACAGCGTCGACCTGGAGATCGCCGACGGCGAGCTCGTGGCGCTGCTGGGGCCGTCGGGCTCGGGCAAGACCACCCTGCTGCGCACCATCGCCGGCCTGGAATTCCCCGACGCCGGCCAGGTGCTGTTCGAGGGCCAGGACGTCACCTTCGCCTCGGCCGCCGCCCGTCGCGTCGGCTTCGTGTTCCAGCAGTACGCGCTGTTCAAGCACATGACCGTCGCGCGCAACATCGCCTTCGGCTTGGACGTCCGCAAGGGCAAGGACAAGCCGCCCAAGGCCGAGATCGACCGCCGCGTCGAGGAACTGCTGAAGCTGGTCGAGCTGGACGGCCTGGGCAAGCGCTACCCCTCGCAGCTGTCGGGCGGCCAGCGCCAGCGCGTGGCCCTGTCGCGCGCCCTGGCCGTGCAGCCCAGCGTGCTGCTGCTGGACGAGCCGTTCGGCGCTTTGGACGCCACCGTCCGCAAGTCGCTGCGCAGGGAGCTGCGCCGGGTGCACGACGCCACCGGCGTCACCACCATCTTCGTCACCCACGACCAGGAAGAAGCCCTGGGACTGGCCGACCGGGTCGCGATCCTCAACGCCGGCCGCATCGAGCAGATCGGCACGCCCGACGAGGTGCACGACAACCCCGCCACCCCGTTCGTCTGCGGCTTCGTGGGCGAGGCCAACCGCTTCGAGGGCGCGGTCTCGGGCGGGCGCTTCACCGCCGGCGCGGTGTCCTTGGCCGCCGACGGCGTCCGCGACGGCGCGGCCGTGGCCTTCGTGCGGCCGCACGACTTCGCTCTGGACGACGGCGGCTTCGAGGTCCGGGTCGACCGAGCGCACGTGCAGGGCGCCCTCACCGCCGTGGCCGCCACGGCCGCCGACGGCCGCCAGGTCGAGATCTGCGCCTCGCGCGCCGAGGCCGGCCGGTTCGTCGGGACGATCCGGGTCGCGACCCGCAAGAGCCACGTCTACCCGGTCTAGCGCGTCGCGGACCTACTGTTGCTGCTGCTGGCGCTGCTGCTGTTCGCGGATGGCGTCGGCGCTGGCCCGCCGGCGGTTGGCCGAACCGAACGGGGCCGAAGGGCGGGGCAGGCGCAGGAATTCCGGTTCGGCCACCGCCGCCCGGGCCCGCCGCACCGAGACGCCGACCGCCAGGTGGCTCTCGGAATCGCCCTTGTAGACGCCTCGCGACGGGGTGACGTCGCTGTAGTCCCGGCCCACGGCCACGGCCACGTGGCGCTCGCCGGTCATGACATTGTTGGTCGGATCGAACCCCACCCAGCGATAGCTGGGCAGGAACACCTCGACCCAGGCATGGGTGGCGTCGGGATCGGATCGGTCGCCGGCCTCGCGGTCGGTGAACAGGTAGCCGGACACGTAGCGGGCCGGGATGCCCCAGGCGCGGCAGATGGCCAGCATGATGTGGGCGAAGTCCTGGCAGACCCCGCGGCCGGCGCTCAGCGCCAGGTCGATCGGGCTGTCGGCGTCGGTGACCCCCGGCTGGTACTCGAAGGCCTTGTAGATCGTGTCGCACAGGGCCTGGACGGCCGAGAACGGATCGCGGCGGCGCAGAGCGTCCAGGTCGTGCTCGGCGATGAAGGTCTCCAGGGCCGTCGTCATGTGGACGAAGCCGTGCGGCTGCAGGTAGTCGAAGCACTCGCCCTTGACGAAGGCGCTCTTCAGCCGTTCCCACTCGCCCATGTCCAGCGGCACGGGCCATTCGTGCACCGGCTCGGTCTCGACGGCCGAGCGGGCGATGATCGTCAGGCCGTCATGCGGCTGGGGCACGTCGAAATGGTAGACGGCGTTGCCGAAGCTGTCGGCGTAGGAGAACACCTGGGCGGCGGGTTCGATGTCCAGCTCGAAGCTGACCAGCCGCTGGCGCGCGCCCTTCTGGGGCTGCATCCACAGCTCCATCAGGCTTTCGCGGACGGGCCGTTCGTAATGGTACTGGGTGACGTGGCGGATCTCGAGCAACACGGGCGGTATTCCTAGGCGGGGAGGCGCATTTCCAGCGGGTAGGCGACGAAGGTTTCGTAGATCGCCTGGTGGATGCGGGCGCATTCGTTGGCGACGGTGGTCAGGAGTTCGCCCGCGCCCTGGGTTTCCAGCTCGCCGACGTCGGCGAACTCCAGCCGGGCCTTCAGCCGCCCGGCCAGCCGCTCCGGCGCCGCGCGTCCCGTGGCCTCGACGTGGCGGGCCAGTTCGCTGAGGTGCTTTTCGATCTGGCTGGTGGCGAAACGGATCGAGCGCGGGAAGTCCTCGTCGAACACCATGAACTCCAGGATGTGGCGCGGCTCGATCTCGGCGGTGTAGACCCGCAGGTAGGGCTCCAGCGCGCAGCCCATCCGCAGCAGGCTGACCAGGGCCAGGTGGTCGTTGACCTTGGGGCTGTCCTCGGAGAAGCAGGCCTCCAGCAGGCTGGCGATCAGCTGGGCGCGCTCAAGGTACATGCCGACCATCATGAACCGCCAGCTTTCGCCGTGGCTCATGGTGGTGTCGGCCGCGCCCTTGAACAGGTGCACGTCGGCGATGATGTCGTGCAGGAAGGTCACCGAGTTGTCGGCGAACTCGCGGCCGGCGTTGCGGTCGATGACCTTTAGATAGAGGAGGTTCAGCCGCTCCCAGGTCTCGGTGGTGATCTGGTCGCGGACCTGGCGGGCGTTTTCCCGGGCCCGCGACAGGGACGAGACCACCGAATTGGGGTCCGAGCGGTCCAGGACCAGGCCCTTGGCCGCCTCGAAGGCGCCGGCGGTCAGCTCGGTCTCCCCGACCGCCGAAAGGGCGATGCGCACGGCCTCGGCCCCGGTGTCGGTCTGGTCGAGCGTGGCGTTGAGCATCACGGTCGACAGGCGTGACAGGTGCTCGGCCCGCTCGATATAGCGGCCCAGCCAGTAGAGGCTGTCGGCGACCCGAGCGAGCATCATGCGAGCGTCTCCTTGTCAAAGAAGGGGGCGAGCATCATTGGCCGGGTCCCTTTTCGGCGGGATGGCCGCCGCCATGGCCGTTGTGGCCGTTTTCCTCGGCCAGCACCCAGGTGTCCTTCGATCCGCCGCCCTGGCTGGAATTGACCACCAGCGAACCGCGCTTCAACGCCACGCGGGTCAGGGCCCCGGGGGTGACCACGGTCTTCTCGCCCGAGAGGATGAAGGGCCGCAGGTCGACGTGGCGCGGTTCGATGCGGCTGTCGACCAGGCACGGCGCGGTCGACAGCTGGATGGTCGGCTGGGCGATGTAGTTGGCCGGATCGGCCTTCAGGGCGTCGGCGAACTCCGAACGCTCCCGGGCCGAGGCGTGGGGGCCCACCAGCATGCCGTAGCCGCCCGAGGCGCCCACCGCCTTGACCACCAGCTTGTCGAGATTGTCGAGCACGTGGCTCAGCTGGGCCGGCTCGCGGCACAGGAAGGTCTCGATGTTCGGCAGGATGGCGTCCTCGCCCAGATAGTAGCGGATAATGTCGGGCACGAAGGCGTAGACGGCCTTGTCATCGGCCACGCCGGTGCCGGGGGCGTTGCAGATCACCACGTTGCCGGCCCGGTAGGCGTTGAACAGGCCCGCCGCGCCCAGCGACGAATCGCGCCGGAAGGTGAGGGGGTCGATGAAGTCGTCGTCGACCCGGCGATAGATCACGTCCACCCGCCGCAAGCCGGTGGTGGTGCGCATGTAGACCATGTTGTCATGGACCACGAGGTCGCGGCCCTCGACCAGCGGCACGCCCATCAGCCGCGCCAGATAAGCGTGCTCGTAATAGGCCGAGTTGTAGACGCCCGGGGTCAGCACCACGACCTGGGGGTTCGGCCGCCAGTCGGCGCTCATGCTCTTGAGCGTGGCCAGCAGCAGGTCGGGATAGCGCTCGACCGGCCGCACCCCGGCCTCGCGATAGGCGCCGGGGAAGGTCCGCTTGGAGGCGTCGCGGTTGGCCAGCATGTAGGACACGCCGGACGGGACCCGCAGATTGTCCTCCAGCACGGCGAACTCACCGTCCTGGCCGCGAATCAGGTCGCTGCCGCAGACGTTGGCGTAGGCCTTGTGAGGCACGTAGAGGTTCTGCATCTCGCGACGGTACGAGGGCGCGCCCAGCACCAGTTCGCGGGGCACCACCCCGTCCATCAGGATCTGCTGCTCGCCGTAGATGTCGGCCAGGAACATGTTCAGCGCCTGCAGGCGCTGGGTCAGGCCGGCCTCGATCTTGGCCCATTCCTGGGCGGGCAGGATGCGCGGGAAAAGGTCGGTCGGGATGATCCGCTCGGTGGCGCTGTCGGCCCCATAGACGGTGAAGGTGATGCCCTGCAGCAGGAACGAGCGTTCCAGCATCCGTTGCCGGTCGGCCAGCTCGCCGGCGCCCAGGGTGGAGATTCGGGTTTGCAGCGCCGCGTAGTGGGCCCGCACGTCGCCGCCCTGGGCGATCATCTCGTCATAAGCCGCGCCGGGCAGGTAGGCCGCCCCGGTCATCGGCAAGGTGGGGGTATCGTCGATGTCCTTGATTTTCGCCACCACGCCCGTGTCCACTTTGCACACCCCGTCCGCCGCAATGAGGCGACGTGTCCCGATCCAGCCTAGAACGCACGAAGGACGCAAGCGGTGCTTTTCTTGTCGCGATGACGAAATGTGCGGTCCTGCTCAAGATTTGGGCGCCGCTCTGACGCGCACGGGCTCATGGCGGGGAGCGTTTGGTTACATTTCACCGCGTGACAGCCGGCGGGGGCGCCATTACAGGGGGTTCGGGGCGCTGCGCGGGAACTGGAAGGCTTGGTGCGTAAGAGACTAGCCCTTGGCATGACCGCGGCGACTCTGATGGTCGCCGGCCATGCCAATGCGGCAGAGCCGGCAGCCACCATCACCGGCGTCGAGGACCGTGCGCTGCGCGAGGCGATCCAGCGCGCCATGACCGAGGCCAAGCAGCCGCCGCGCAGCCGCTCGGAAGCCCGCCGCCGGGCGCGCGACGCCGGCGACGAGGCCGTCGCGGTGCTGCGCTCGGAAGGCTATTACGGCTATGTCGTCGAGCCCGACGTGTCCGAAGCCGATCCGCCCCGCGCGATTCTCAAGATCACCCCCGGGCCGGTCTTCGTGATCGCCGATCCCCAGCTGGCCTGGAGCGGAACCCCGCCGGACGAAGGCGTCGCCCAGCGGGCGCAGAGCGTCATCCGACTGACGCCGGGCGCCCCGGGGCGGGCCGCCGACGTGCTGGCGGCCGAGGGGCGCGCGGTCTCCCAGGTGCAGCAGCTGGGCTATGCGGACGCCACGGCCGAGCCGCGCGAGGTCGTCGTCGACCACGCCGACCACACGGTGCGTCCGACCTTTCACATCGCGGCGGGCGACCTGACCCACGTCGACGGCATCCAGGTGGTGACGCAGGGCCGGTCGAACCCCGCCTGGGTGCAGCATCTGGCGCCCTGGAAGTCGGGCGACATCTACGAGCCCGACGACATCGCCGAGCTGGAGCGGCGGCTGCGCGACACCGGGGTCTACGACACGGTTTCGGTGTCGCTGGCGCCCAAGGACAAGGCGACGCCCGACGGCCTGCGGCCGGTGATCGTCACCCTGGCCGACCGCAAGGCCAAGACGATCGAGCTGGGCGCCAGCTATTCGAGCACCGACGGGCCAGGCGTGGACGCCAAGTGGATCCGCTACAACCGTCTTCGTCGCGCCGACACCACCACCCTGACGGCGCGGCTGGCCAAGCTGGACAGCCGCCTGGAGGCCGAGCTGGCCCTGCCGCACTGGCGACGCAGCCAGCAGACCCTGAAGCTGAACACCGCCATCTTCCGCGACAACACCGACGCCTATACCGAAACCGGCGCCCATGTCGGCGCGGACCTGACCCGGCGGCTGCAGCCGACCATCTACCGGACGTATGGCGTCTCGCTGGACGTCTCGCAGATCGATTCGCCCACCACCACCAATGGCGTGACCACCGACATCCGGCAGAACTTCGCCACCTTCACCCTGCTGGGGGCGCAGGCCTGGGACCGGTCCGACAGCGTGCTGGACCCCACCAAGGGCTGGCGGCTGGACGTGCGGGCCGAGCCCACCGCGATCACCGGCGACCTGACCATGGCCTTCATGAAGGTTCAGGCCCAGAGCACGGCCTATCTGCCATTCGGCGAGGGCGCGCGCACCGTGCTGGCGGGCCGGATCAAGGCCGGGCAGATCCTGGGCGGCACCATGCCGGAGGTGCCGGCCTCCAGGCGCTTCTACGCGGGCGGCGGCGGGTCGGTGCGCGGCTTTTCCTATCAGGCCATCGGACCGAGGATCGACAACACCAGCACGCCGCAGGGCGGCCTGTCGCTGCTGGAGAGCTCGCTCGAGCTGCGCCACAGGTTCACCGACACCTGGGGGGCGGTGGCCTTCATCGACGCCGGCGCCGTCGGGGTCGACAAGTGGCCCAACGGCGACGATTTCGGGGTGGGCGTGGGCGTGGGCGTCCGTTACGACCTGGGCTTCGGGCCGATCCGGGCCGACATCGCCATGCCGGTCAGCCGGCGATCGGGCGATCCGGCGTTCCAGGTCTATATCAGCATCGGGCAGGCCTTTTGACCGACGCCCAAAAACCACCTGGCGGGCCACCGCCCGAGGACCTTCCGGAAGCCGTCGCCGAGACGGCGACCAAGGTCGCGCGCAAGATCGGCTGGCCGGGCTTTGTCATCATCGTTTCGATCAGCCTGGTGGTGCTGGTCGCCGTGCTGCTGGGCGGCGTGCGTTTCGGGGCCATCACCCCGCAGGGCCGCGCCTTCCTGGAGGCGCGCACCAGCGGGTTGAAGCTGGGTCGCATCGGCCGATTGAGGATCGAGGGCCTGACGGGCGACATCTGGAGCGCGTTCGGCGTCCGCCGCCTGACGATCAGCGACGAGAAGGGCGTCTGGCTGGACGCCGCCGACCTCCATGTCGACTGGCGTCCGGCCGAGCTGTTCTACCGCCGCTTCCACGCCGACGAGATCACCGCCCGCCAGGTCGTGGTGCTGCGTCGGCCGACCCTGACCCCCAAGGGCAAGTCCAGCGCCGCGCCGTTGTCGGTGGACCTGGACCGCGTGGCCCTGCGCGTGATCACCCGGCCGGAGTTCAGCCGCCAGGCCGGCGACTTCGACCTGAGCGGCGACTACGAGTCCGAACGGCAGGGCGGCCAGAAAGGCGCCCTGAGGGCGTCGAGCCGCCTGCACGTCGGCGACCATTTGAAGCTGATCTTCGATCTGGGACGGGACAAGACCCTGTTGCTCGACGCCGAGGCCCAGGAGGCCAATGGCGGAGCGCTGGCCGGGGCGATGGGGCTGTCGCCCGACCGACCCTTCGACCTGAACGCCAAGGCCCACGGCACTGTGAGCCAGGGTGCGTTCACCCTGCTGGCGCGGTCCGGCGACGCCACGCCGCTGAAGGCCGGCGGCGCCTGGACGCCGCAGGGCGGATCGGCGACGGGCCACATCGACCTGGCGGCGTCGACCCTGACCGATCGCGAAGAGAAGATGTTCGGGGCCGACGCTCGCTTCTCGATCGTCGGACGCAAGGTCGGGGCTTTCAGCGACCTGGACCTGAAGATCGACAGCCAGAACCTGAGCCTGGTCGCCCACGGTCCGGCCGACCTGGGCAAGCGGATCACCGCGCCGGCCGGCCTGGCCTTCAGCGCCAAGGTCGGCAATCTGTCGCGCGTGACGCCATTGCCGGCCATGGGGACCGGCGTCGCGGACGGCGTGCTCCACCTGACCGGCGACGGCCTGCTGATCGACGGCCGGGTCGATGTTCGCGACCTGTCCTTGCTCGGCTATCGCCTGGCGCGGGCCAGGGGCCCGGCGACCATCGGCTGGAAGCGCGGCGAGCTGACCATCAAGGGCGAAGCCACCACGGAGGGCGGCGGCGGGCAGGGACTGCTGGCCGTGCTGGGCCGTACGCCCTCGGCCCAGTTTGAGGGCGCGCGGCTGAAGGACGGCCGCTTCCTGATCCGATCCGCCAAGGTCCAGGCCCCCAACCTGACCGTCGTCGCCCAGGGCGAGCGCGGCATCCTGGGCGGCCTGTCGTTCAAGGGCGAGGCCAAGGTCGGCTCCCTGTCCCCGGTTCGCCCCGGCATGAAGGGCCAGGCGACCGCCAAATGGTCGGCCAGCCAGGGCGTCGGCAAGCCGTGGCTGCTGACCGTCGATGCGCGCGGCGGCAACTTCGCCACCGGTCTGGCCGAGCTGGACCGGCTGCTGGGCAAGACCCCGCGGCTGAATGCTCGAGCCTCCTGGGCCAACGAACGGCTCTCGGTGGCCGACGCCAAGCTGGACGGGACGGCCGCCTCGGTCCGCGCCTCAGGCGTCCTTGGCCCGGGCGCCGCGCTGGGCTTCAAGCTGGATTGGACCGCTACGGGACCGTTCGTCGTCGGCCCGATCGAGGTCGCCGGCAAGGCCAAGGGCACGGGCGCGGTGACCGGGACGCTGACGGCGCCCAAGGCCGACCTGATCGCCGACTTCGACTCCATCGACGTGCCGCGCCTGCCGTTGAAGGACGCCCATGTGGTGCTGTCGTTCGCCAAGCGCCCCGATGGCGGCGATGGCGTGGCCTCAATAGAGGCCGGCAGCCAGTACGGGCCGGCCAAGGCGCGCGCGGCGTTCAGCTTCGCGCCAGGCGGGCTGGAGCTGAGGGATCTGGATGTCGACGCCGGCGGCGCCAAGGCCAAGGGCGCGGTGTCGCTGCGCAGCGGCCGTCCCGCCACGGCCGACCTGGTGGTGGCCGTCGGACCCGGCGCCTTCCTGACCCAGGGCCGGGTCGCCGGCACGGCCAAGATCGTCGACAGCGCGGGCGGCCCCGTGGCCCAGCTCGATCTGGCCGCCGACGACATTGTCGGCGGGGCCTGGAAGGTCCGGCACGCGGCGGTGAAGGCCGCCGGTCCGATGGCCCGCCTGCCCCTGACCATCGAGGCGCGGGGCGAGGCTCCGTCCGGGCGCTGGAAACTGAACGGTTCGGGCGTGCTGACCCAGTCGGGCCCTGAATACCTGCTGGCCCTGGACGCCGCTGGCGCGATGGCGCGCACCGAGATCAAGACCCGCGAGGCCGCGCAGATCCGGTTCGGCGGCCCGCGCACCAACGCCCGCCTGCGCCTCTCGGTCGGCGACGGCGCGGCCGATCTCGACGCCGACGTCGGCGGCGACCTTGCCACGCTGCGCGCCCAGCTGACCGGAGTCAGCCTCACCGCGATCAATCCCGACATGGCCGGCAAGGTCGACGCCCACGTGACGCTCAGCGGTTCGGGCCCGACCCTGACCGGCGAGTTCGACGCCAACCTGATCGGGGCCCGCGAGCGGGGGCCCCGCACGGACCGCGCCCTGAACGCCGAGATCCGCGGCGTGCTGCGCGACAACACCATGACCATCAACGCCACCAGCACCACAAGCCAGGGTCTGCAGGCCAAGGCCGAGGTGGTTCTGCCCACCGAGGCCTCGGCCAAGCCGTTCCACCTGGCGATCAACCGCCAGCGTCCCGTGCGCGGGCAGTTCACGGCGCAGGGCGAGATCAAGCCGCTGTGGGACCTGCTGGGCAGCTCCGAACGCAGCGTGTCGGGCAAGATCGACGCCGAGGGCGAACTGGCCGGCACCCTGGCCGACCCGCGCCTGACCGGCCGCGCCAGCCTGGAGGGCGGCCGGGTCGACGACGGCCAGACGGGCCTGAGCCTGCGCGACGTCATCGTGCGTGTCGCCCTGGCCGACAACGCCATCGACGTCAGCCAGGTCTCTGCCGGCGACGGCCAGGGCGGGACGATGGCCGGGTCGGGCCGGATCAGCCTGGCGCGCGGCGGTCTGGGCAGCTTCAAGCTGGACCTGAAGGGCTTCCGGGTCATCGACAACGAACTGGCCTCGGCCACGGCCAGCGGCCAGACCACGGTCAATCGCGGCGCCGACGGCAAGGTCAAGATGGCCGGCGCCCTGGTCATCGACCGCGCCGACGTCTCGGCCCAGACCAAGACGCCGGCCGGGGTGGTGTCGCTGGACGTGGTCGAACGCAACCGCCCCGAGGAGATGGACCAGGGCGTCGAGGCCCGGAAGGTGGTTCCGGGCAGCGGCATGCTCTTGGACGTCACCCTGACCGCCCCGCGCCGGATCTTCGTGCGCGGCCGGGGCCTGGACGTGGAGCTGTCGCTGAACGCCCATGTCGGTGGTTCGACCAACAGCCCCGTCCTCGATGGCGAGGCGCGAATGGTGCGCGGCGAGTACGACTTCGCCGGCAAGCGCTTCGAATTCGACCAAAACGGCACGGTCCGCCTAGCCACCCAGCTGGACCGCATACGGCTGGACCTGACCGCCACGCGCGAAGATCCCGCCCTGACCGCCGTGGTCAGGGTGCAGGGCACCGCCGCCAAGCCGGAGATCACCCTGACCTCCAAGCCCGAACTGCCGCAGGACGAGGTGCTGTCGCAGGTGCTGTTCGGGTCGTCGGCCGCCAACCTGACCCCGATCGAGGCGGCGCAGCTGGCTTCGGCCCTGGCGGCCCTGGCGGGCGGCGGCGGCTTCGACGTGATCGGCAATCTTCGCAGCCTGGCCGGCCTGGACCGCCTGTCGTTCGCCGAGAGCGCCACGGGCATGACCGTGTCCGGCGGCAAGTACGTGACCGACGACGTCTATGTCGAGATCATCGGCGGCGGACGGGAGGGAACCTCGGCCCAGGTCGAATGGCGCGTGCGTCGGGCCCTGTCGCTGGTGTCCAAGATCGGCAGCCAGGGCGACGCCCAGCTTTCGGTCCGCTGGAGAAAGGACTACAACTGATCCGTCTCCGCGCCGTCCCGCCTGGTCGGCCCTGAGGCGCGTGACAGATCCGAAACACCGACCTGGCCTTGACCGGGATCGGACCGCGTTCGGAGCAAGGCTGTTGCGTGGGCGACCGGTTTCCAGGTTCGAGGAAGCACGAATTGTCCGCGGCCCTTGGTTTAGTTTGAACTGAGGGAGACAGTGGATTCATGCGACTCAACGACGAGGATCGCGCCGTTCTGCGACATCTGGCCGGCCAAGGCCCGCTGATCATCGATCGGGCGGTCACCTGGTGCGCCATAAATTCGGGAAGCCGGCACCTGGCCGGCCTCGAGCGCCAACGGCAGGTTTTGCTCGACGCGTTCGGAAGCCTACCGGCCGCGCCGACCGACATCCCGCTGGGCGCCTCGCCCGAGGTCGGGGCCGACGGGCGGATCGGCGAGCAGGCGCATCCGGCGGCCATCGCCGTGGTCGTGCGGCCCCAGGCGCCGGTCCAGGTCGTGCTGACCGGCCACTACGACACCGTCTATCCCGAGACCTCCGGCTTCCAGACCGTGGCCACGCGGCCCGACGGCGCCCTGCACGGGCCGGGAATCGCCGACATGAAGGGCGGGATCTCGGTGATGCTGGCGGCGCTGGAGGCCTTCGAACGCCATCCGCTGGCGCAGAAGGTCGGCTATCGCGTGCTGCTGTCGCCGGACGAGGAGATCGGCTCGGTCGCCTCGGCGCCGATCCTGGCGGAATTCGCGCGCCAGGGGCATGTGGGCCTGACCTACGAGCCGGCCCTGGCCGACGGCGCCCTGGCCAGCGCCCGCAAGGGCTCGGGCAATTTCCACATTGTGGTCCGCGGCAAGGCCGCCCACGCCGGCCGCGACTTCGCCGCCGGCCGTAACGCGGTGATGGAGGCCGCCAGGATCGCCCAGACCCTGCACGCCCTGAACGGACTGCGCGACGGGGTCACCTGCAACATCGCCAAGATCGACGGCGGCTCGCCGCTGAACATGGTGCCGGACGTCGCCGTGGTGCGGTTCAACGTCCGCTTCCCGGCCGCCGAGGACGTCGCCTGGTTCGAGGGCGAGGTCGACAGGATCGTCGGCGCGACCGGGGAGGGCCTTCACGCCCACCTGCACGGTCGCATCACCCGCGGCGCCAAGCCGTTCAACGTCGCCCAACAGCGACTGTTCGGGGCCATCAAGGATGTCGGCGCCCTGCTGGGCCAGGACATCGCCTGGAAACCGTCCGGCGGGGTCTGCGAGGGCAACAACCTGTTCGCCTCGGGCCTGCCCAATGTCGACACCCTGGGCGTGCGCGGCGGCGACATCCACAGCGAGGCCGAGCACGCCTGGCCCGACAGCTTCGTGGAGCGCGCCCAGCTGTCGGCCCTGATCCTGATGAAGCTGGCCAGCGGCGAGATCGACGGTCCCGCCCTGCGCGCCGCCATGACCGACCTCGCGGAGACCGTTTGAGCATGCTTGTCGTCCGTCCCGCGATGCCCGCCGATTTCGACAGCCTGATGGAGCTGGCCGTCCTGTCCGGCCGCGGCTTCACCAGCCTGCCGGAGGACGAGCAGACCCTGCGCGCGCGCCTGGACCTGTCCCGGGCCAGCTTCCATTCCGAGGTGGCCGCGCCGGAGGCCTGGTACACCCTGATGCTCGAGGACCTGGCGGAAGGCGACGTCGTCGGCGTGGCCGGGGTCAAGGCGGGGGTGGGCCTGAAGCGCCCGCACTTCTCGTTCCGCGTCGTGACCCTGGCCCAGTCCTCGCCCACCCTGGACAAGCGCTTCGACCACCGGGCCCTGGTGCTGGTCAACGAATGCGCGGGCTGGTCCGAGGTGGGCTCGCTGTTCCTGAAGCCGGAGCGCCGCAAGGGCGGGGCGGGGCGGCTGCTGGCCCAGTCGCGCTACATGCTGATCGGCCTGGAGCCGCAGCGCTTCGCCGAGATGGTGCTGGCTGAACTGCGCGGCTGGTTCGACGAGGATGGCGGCTGCCCCTTCTGGGACCACGTGGCCAGCAAGTTCTTCCGGCTGGAGTTCGACGAGGCCGACATGATGAGCGCCTCGACCGACGGCCAGTTCATCCTCGACCTGGCGCCGCGCCACCCGATCTATGCCGAGCTGCTGCCCCAGGCGGCGTCCGAGACCATCGGCCGGGTGCATCGCGAGGGCGAGGCGGCGCGGGCCATGCTGGAGAGCGAAGGCTTTCGCTTCTCGGGCCTGATCGACATCTTCGACGCCGGCCCGACGGTGGCGGCGCGGCGCGATGACATCAAGACCGTGCGCGAGGGCCGGCGGCTGCGGGTCCGGCTGGGCGAGGACGCCTATGGCGAGGAGGCCCTGATCTGCTCGGGCGCCGTGGACCGCTTCCGGGCGGTGCGCGTCCCGGTGCTGGTCGACGGCGAGAGCGCGATCATCGGACGGGACGCCGCGGCGGCCTTGGGCGTCAAGGACGGCGAAATGGTGCGGGTGAAGGCATGAGCGGCGTGTTCATCGAGGGTGTCTGGCGGTCGGGCGCGGGGGCGGAGGCGACTTCTATTGATCCGGCGACCGGCGAGATCATCTGGCGTCAGGCGACGGCGGGACCTGCCGACGTCGTCGCGGCCGTCGCGGCCGCCCGCAAGGCCTTTCCGGCCTGGGCCGATCTGCCGCGTGAAGAACGGATCGCCGTCCTGCGCCGCTACAAGGACGTGCTGGTGGCCCGCACGGGCGACTTCGCCGAGGCCTTGACCCGCGAGACCGGCAAGGCGCTGTGGGAGACCAAGGCCGAGCTGGGCTCGATGGCGGGCAAGGTCGAGGCCTCGATCAAGGCCTATGACGAGCGGACCGGCGAGCACGCCAGCGACATGGCCTTCGGCCGCGCCGTGCTGCGCCACCGCCCGCATGGCGTGATGGCGGTCCTGGGCCCGTTCAACTTCCCCGGCCACCTGCCCAACGGCCACATCGTGCCGGCCTTGCTGGCCGGGGACACGGTGGTCTTCAAGCCGTCGGAAGAGACCCCCCTGGCCGGCCAACTGCTGGTCGAGGCCCTGGAAGCGGCCGGCGCGCCGCCCGGCGTCGTCAACCTGGTGCAGGGCGGCCGCGAGGTCGGCCAGGCGCTGATCGACCGGGAGATCGACGGCCTGCTGTTCACCGGCTCGGCCGCCGCCGGGGCCTTCTTCCGCCGCCACTTCGCCGATCGGCCGGACGTGATCCTGGCCCTGGAGCTGGGCGGCAACAACCCGCTCGTGGTCTGGGACGCCGGCGATCCCGAGGCCGTGGCGGCCCTGGTCGTGCAGTCGGCCTTCATCACCACCGGCCAGCGCTGCTCGTGCGCCCGGCGCCTGATCGTGCCGGACGACGCGACGGGGCGAGCGGTGATCGACGCCGTGGCGGCGTTGTCCGAACGGCTGGTGATCGGTCCCTGGAACGGTCGCGAGGAGCCGTTCATGGGGCCGCTGATCTCGGACCGGGCCGCCGCCATGGCCCTGGCGGGCGCCGAGGCCATGCCGGGGCAGGCCGTGCGCGCCATGGCGGCCGTCGGCGGCCTGAGCGGGGCCTTCGTCTCGCCGGGCTTGGTCGACGTGACCGGCGAGACCGTGCCCGACGAGGAGCTGTTCGCGCCGCTGCTGCAGGTGCGCCGGGTCGGCTCGTTCGACGAGGCGGTCGCCGCCGCCAACGCCACGCGCTACGGCCTTTCGGCTGGCCTGATCTCCAATGAAACAACGCGTTGGGATCATTTCCTGAAGCGGATCCGGGCGGGTGTCGTCAACTGGAACCGGCCGACCACCGGCGCGGCCGGGACCATGCCATTCGGCGGCCTGGGCAGTTCGGGCAACCATCGGCCCAGCGCCTACTACGCGGCCGACTACTGCGCCTATCCGGTGGCCAGTTTCGAGGCGCAAGGCGTGGTCAATACCTTGAGTGATATCAGAGGACTGCGCGAATGACCTCGCGCGCGACGGAAGCCAATTGCGACGGTCTGGTGGGGCCGACCCACTCCTATGTCGGCCTGTCGCCGGGCAACATCGCCAGCCAGACCAACGCCGGCGAGGTCTCCAACCCGCGCGCCGCGGTGCTGGAGGGCCTGACCAAGATGCGCAAGCTGGCCGACTGGGGCGTGCCGCAGTTCGTGCTGCCGCCGCACGAGCGGCCGGACCTGGCGCTGCTGCGATCGATCGGCTTCTCGGGTTCTGATGCGCAGGTCCTTGAAAAGGCCTGGAAAGACGCGCCGGCCCTGGCGGCGGCCGCGTGCTCGGCCTCGCCGATGTGGGCGGCCAACGCCGCCACGGTCACGCCCAGCGCCGACACGACCGACGGCCGCGTGCACTTCACCCCGGCCAACCTGCTGACCAACCTGCATCGCAGCCTCGAGGGGCCGCAGACCGCGCGCAGCCTGCGGCGGCTGTTCCCAGACGAGGACCGGTTCGCCGTGCACGATCCGTTGCCGGCCCAGCCGCACTTCGCCGACGAGGGCGCGGCCAACCATGTGCGGCTGTGCGCCGAGCATGGCGAGCCCGGGGTTAATCTGTTCGTCTGGGGTCGCGAGGCCTGGGAGCACTGGGCCGGTCGCTATCCGGCCCGCCAGACCCGCGAGGCCTTCGAGGCGGTCGAGCGCCGCCACGGCGCGGCGCGTGGCGTCTTCGCCCGCCAGGGCCGGGCGGCGATCGACGGCGGGGCGTTCCACAACGACGTGGTCTGCGTCGGCACGCGCGAATGCCTGCTGTTCCACGAGCGCGCCTTCGAGGATCGCGCGGCGACGGAGGCAGGCGTCCGCCGCGCCGCCGAGGGCCTGTTCGAACCGGCCTTCGTCGAGATCAGCGAGGCCGACCTGCCGATGGACGACCTGGTCAAGAGCTATCTGTTCAATTCCCAGCTCCTGGTCCTGCCCGGCGAGGATCGTCTGGTGCTGCTGGCCCCCGGCGAGACGCGGGACAATCCGCGGGCCCATGCGGCCGCCCAAGGCCTGGCCAGCTCGAACGGCCCCATCGGCCGGGTGGAATATGTCGACGTCCGCCAGAGCATGCGCAACGGCGGCGGTCCGGCCTGTCTGCGGCTGCGGGTGGTCCTGACCGAGGCGGAGCTCGCGGCGACCAACCTCGGACAGCGCTTCGACGCCGTCCTGCACGATCGCCTGAACGCCTGGGCCCAGCGCCGCTATCGTGACCACCTGGCGCCCGCCGACCTGTCCGACCCGTCGCTGATCGTCGAGAGCCGCGAGGCGCTGGACGAACTGACCGCGATCCTCGAGCTTGGCGGCGACTTCTATCCGTTCCAGCGAGCCGCCTGATCATGCGCGACTTCACCGTTCGTCCCGCCACGCCCGACGACGCGGCCGCCGTCCTGGCGCTGCACCGCAAGGTCGCCGCCCAGCCCGGCGGCCTGGCCCGCCAGCCCGAGGAGGTGACGGCCGACTATGTCGCCCACGCCCTGGCGGCGGCCTCCGAAGGCGGCGTGAACCTGATCGCCGAGAGCGCCGACGGGGTGCTGTGCGGCGAACTGCACGTCGAGCGGATGAAGATCGCGATCTTCGCCCATGTGCTGACCGACCTGACCGTGGCGGTCGATCCGGACTGGCAGGGCAGGGGCGTCGGCTCGGCCCTGTTCCGCGCCCTGATCGACACGGCCCGGACGATGGCGCCGCCGGTCGGCCGGATCGAGCTGTGGACCGGCGCGGCCAATCTCGGCGCCCAGCGGCTCTACGAGCGCCTGGGTTTCAGGATCGAGGGGCGGATGATCGGGCGAGGGAGGCTGCCGGACGGCGCGGTCGACGACGACATCGTCATGGGCCTGTTGCTGGACTAGCCACGCAGCGTCGCCAAGGCTTGAGGGAAGCGCCGCGACAACGGGGCCTCGACGGCGCCGAGTTCGATCGCGTAGTCCCCCGAGCCTTCAGGGCGCAGGCCGGTCACCCGGGTCGGATTGACCAGCCAGGAGCGATGGGTGCGCACGAAGCCGTGCCCGGCCATGCCGGTCTCCAGGGCGCTGAGCGAGGACCTCATCAGCGGCCGCCGGCCGTCGGCGAGCAGGAACTCGGCGTAGTTGCCGGCCGAGCGCACGGCCAGGATCTCCGACACCGGGACGCGCACCAGCCGCGCGCCGTCGCGGATGTCGAAGCTGGCGGCCGCCGTCGCCGTCTGGGCCTGGGCGGCGGCCTCGCGGGCGCTGCGCCTCAGCGACAGATAGAAGATGATCGAGGCCAGGCCGTAGGCCAGCAGGTCCTTGCGGAACTCGTAGGGGAATTCGCTCGATAGCGGACCGAACCGGTACGGACCGTCCATCACCGCCAGATAGGCCAGCTTGCGCAGGGCCACGAAGCCCGCGACGTGCAGGACCGAATAGAGCACGACCGCCGCGAGGTGGACGGGAACCGACCGCCACCAGCGCGGCGCTGTCCGGGTGGTCCACACCGCCACGGCGGCGGGGATCATGAAGATCACCATGGTCACCAGGGCGCTGCTGGATTCCCAGATCGCCGGCGCCAGCGTGCCGAGGCGCGGCGCGTCGTGGCGAATGGTCAGGACATTGACCACGGCGATGCACGAGATCAGGCCCACGCCGAGAAGCCAGGCGCGCCAGACGCCCTGGCGCTCTTCGCCGCTCATCCCGAAAAGCGCGCCGCTGGTCCCTCTCGCTTTTCCGCTCGTCCCTGCCGGCGACCGCCGGTCCCCGGCCGCTTGGCTCCCGGTGTCGGTCCGGGTCACGACGTCTGCATCGTTTTTCAAGCCGGACGCCTCGCCATGCCCTTGAGCGCTTCAATCCCTGATCGCCGCTACGACCTCGACTGGATTCGGGTCGGCGCGTTCTTCCTGCTGATCCTGTATCACGTCGGCATGTTCTATGTGCCCTGGGACTGGCACGTGAAATCGCCCCATCCGGTCGAAGAGCTGGAATTGGCGATGTTCCTGACCAATCCCTGGCGCCTGACGCTGCTGTTCCTGGTCTCCGGCGCGGCGACCCGGTTCATGGCCGACAAGGTCACGGTCGGCGAGCTGACCGGGACGCGGATCGCCCGCCTGCTACCGCCGCTGCTGTTCGCGATGTTCGTGATCGTCCCGCCGCAGTCCTACTACCAGATCGTCGAGTATGTAGCCGCCCACCCTGGCGCGTCGCTGCATTTCACGTCCTACGGGGACTTCTGGACCAAGTACGTCACCGCCTCTGGCCGCTGGTGCGCGCCGGAGGGTTGCCTGGTCACCCCGACCTGGAACCACATGTGGTTCGTGGCCTACCTGCTGTTCTACACCCTGGTGCTGGCCGGTCTGCTGCTGGTCTGGCGGCGACTGGGCGCTCATCTGCAGGCGGCCGCCGAGGCGGCGCTGCGTGGTCCGGGCCTGGTCCTGTGGCCGATCCTGTTCCTGGGCCTGCTGCGCGCCACGCTCTATCCGCGCTTCGGCGAGACCCACGCCCTGGTCGGCGACCACTATGTGCACGCGGTGTCGTTCTCGGCCTTCCTGCTGGGGTTCGGCCTGGCCAAGTCGGAGGTGCTGCGCCAACGGCTGATCGCCGCCCGTTGGCCGGCCCTGGGCCTGGCGGTCGCCGGCTATCTGGGCTGGGCGACGTACGCCTATGTCTATCGCAACGACACGCCAATCCCGCCGGAATGGATGCGCCTGGTCATGCGCTTCGTCCATCCCACCGACGCCTGGTGCTCGATCGCCGCAATCCTGGGCTTCGGGGCCAAGCACCTTAACCGGGGCGGACCGGCCCTGCGTTACCTGACCCTGGGCGTATTCCCGTTCTACCTGGTCCACCAGACCTTGATCGTGGTGATGGCCCACCACCTGGCCAAGCTGAGCCTGCCTCAACCGGTAGAGGCGCTGATCCTGATCGTCCTGACCTTCGCCGGCTGCTTCGCCACCTACGAGATCGTCCGGCGCATCCCTGGCGTTCGGATCCTGTTCGGCCTGAAGGGTCAGCCGCCCGCCGAGGCCAGCCGCCCGCCGGTCTTCGCATAGGCCTGGGTTCCCGCGGTGATCACCCGGTCGGCGGCGGTGATCTCGGCGATGCCGAGGTCGCTGGCGCCGGCCAGCCGGTCATAGAGCGGCCCGAAGTCGCGCAGGGTCACCTCCTGCAGCGTCTGGATCGAGGGGATGACGAAATAGACCTGCTGGAAGTCGTCGATCCGATAGGGGGTGCGCATCACCCGTTCCAGGTCGAAGCCGATGCGATTGGGGGAGGGATCGTCGAGGGCGAAGATCGACTCGGTGCGCGAGGAGACGATGCCGGCTCCATAGATCCGCAGGCCTTCCGGGGTTTCCATCAGGCCGAACTCGACCGTGTACCAATAGAGGCGGGCCAAGTTGGCCAGCCGCCCCAGGCCGAGAGCCCGCTGGCCGCCGCGGCCGTAGGCCTGCATATAGTCGGCGAAGGTCGGATCGGTCAGCATCGGCACATGGCCGAAGACGTCGTGGAAGATGTCCGGCTCCTGCAGGTAGTCCAGTTCGTGTGGTTTGCGGATGAACTGGCCGGCGGGGAAGCGGCGGTTGGCCAGGTGGTCGAAGAACACGTCGTCAGGCACCAAGCCCGGCACGGCCACCACGCGCCAGCCGGTCAGGCGCTGGAGTTCCTCGTTGATCCGCCTGAAGTCGGGAATGCCCGAGCGGTGCAGGTCCAGGGCGTCGAGCCCGCGCAGGAACGCGTCGCAGGCCCGCCCCGGCAGCAGGGCGGTCTGGCGTTCGTAAAGGGTGATCCAGACCTCGTGCTCGGCCTGGGCGTAGTTGTCCCAGCCTTGGTCGATCGTCCAATCGGCGGCCGCGCCGGGGGGTGGGCCGCTGCCAAAACCATCTGCGCTCATGAAACGACGTTACGCCTGGTTCGCGGCAAATTCCGTTCGGATTTTGCGCGAGAACCTAGGTCGACCGGATAGAGCTTGCGCCTAGTGCGAAATCCGGGGGCGAAGCTTGTACGCGCCGTGGTCGAAGCTCTCGAAGATCACCGCCGTCTGCGGATGACCCACGGGCTCGCCGGTCTCGTCGGCCAACAGGTTCTGCTCGGAGACGTAGGCGACGTAGGTGTTGTCGTCGTTCTCGGCCAGCAGGTGGTAGAACGGCTGGTCCTTGGTCGGCCGGATGTCCTCGGGAATGGAGTTCCACCATTCCTCGGTATTGGCGAACACGGGGTCGACGTCGAACACCACGCCCCGGAAGGGGAAGATCCGGTGCCTGACCACCTGGCCGATCGCGAATTTGGCAAGTCTCGAATTCATGTCGAGCAGCCTACATGAGTCTCCTGACTAGAACCTGAACGTAGACTTCCGCCGTCGGATGACAAGGCGAGGCCTTCCGGCGCGGGAATCTCGCCGCTATGCTCGCTTTCGAAGTGAGGTGGTTCGGCATGAATCGCCTGCGAGACAAGGTGGAAAGACCATGTCGGAGGCGCCGCGAGCGCCCGGCGCGCCTCAGCCTTCGGGCTCTGGCCGGCGCCGGCCGCCAGGCGAGCAGTCGTGTTACGCGGCGCTCGACCTGGGTACGAACAACTGCCGCCTCCTGGTGGCGACCCCTTCGCCGCGCGGCTTTCGCGTCGTGGAGGCCTATTCCCGAATCGTGAGGCTGGGCGAGGGCTTGTCCCAGACCGGCCAGCTTTCCGAAGAGGCCATGGACCGTTCCATGGCGGCCTTGAAGGTCTGCGCCGAGAAGATCCGCCGTCGCAAGGTGGTGCGCGTGAAGGCCGTGGCCACCCAGGCCTGCCGGGGTGCGACCAATGGTCCCGATTTCGTGCGCCGGGTGGCCGAGGAGACCGGCCTGCGGCTGCAGATCATCACGCCCAAGGAGGAGGCCCAGCTGTCGGTGGCCGGCTGCATGAGCCTGTTCGACCGCGACGCCGAGGCCGCCCTGGTGGTCGACGTCGGCGGCGGTTCGACCGAGCTGTCGTGGGTCGACCTCAAGGGCGGCGGGCTGGACAGCAAGCCGCGCCAGTTCGCGGCCTGGAAGCTGCCGATCAAGGCCTGGCTGTCGATCCCGATCGGCGTGGTCACCCTGGCCGAGCGCTTCCCCGAAGGCGAGCGGGTGGAGGAGGGGTGGTTCCGGGCCATGGTCGATGCGGTCAAGGCGCGGATCGAGGCCTTTCCGCACGCCGAGCCGATGCGGCGGCTGTTCGAGAGCGGCCGCGCCCACATGGTCGGAACCTCCGGCGCCATCACCAGCCTGGCGGGCCTGCACCTTGGGCTACCGCGTTATGACCGCAACATCGTCGATGGCCTGTGGATGCAGCGCCACGAATGCGAGGCGGCGGCCGATCGGCTGCTGACCCTGACCGCCCGGGAGCGGGCCATGGAGCCTTGCATCGGCGCCGATCGGGCCGACCTGGTGCTGGCCGGGGCGGCGATCCTGCAGGCCGTCCAGGAGCTTTGGCCGTGTTCTCGCGTGCGTGTCGCCGATCGGGGGCTTAGAGAAGGTCTCCTGATGTCCCTGATGTCCGATCAGCAGAAGAAGCCGCGCCGGCGTCGGCGAGGCGGCTCCGGTCGGGCGTCCCGCCCTTCGACGGTGAATGCATGAACGACGAACCTCCCCGCAAGCGCATGGTCAAGCCGCCGGCCGGCGGCAATGACAGCGGCCGCACCAAGCCGGCTCGCCTTAAGACCGCGTTCGGCCGCACGCCCTCGCAGCAGCACTGGCTGGAGCGGCAGATCAACGACCCGTTCTCGGCCAAGGCCCGCGCGCTGGGCTATCGCAGCCGCGCGGCGTTCAAGATCAGCGAGATCGACGACAAGTATCGGTTCTTCAGGAAGGGCGCGAAGGTCATCGACCTGGGCTGCGCGCCGGGCGGCTGGCTGCAGATGGCCACCGAGCGCGGCGTGACCGACATCGTCGGCGTCGACCTGCTGCCGGTCGATCCTGTGGCCCCGGCCCACATCCTGGAGATGGACTTCACCGACCCGGCCTGTCCGCCGAAGATGCTGGAGCTGCTGGGCGGCGCGCCGGACCTGGTGATGTCGGACATGGCGCCCAACACCGTGGGCCATCGCGAGACCGACCACCTGCGCATCGTCGGCCTGATCGAGATCGGCGCGGACTTCGCCATCGAGGTGCTCAAGCCCGGCGGGGCCTTCGTGGCCAAGGCCTTCCAGGGCGGCGAGACGGCGGCGGTGATCGCCCAGCTGAAGAAGCACTTCGACAAGGTCGTTCACTTCAAGCCCAAGGCCAGCCGCAGCGACAGCTCCGAGGTGTTCCTGGTGGCGACGGGGTTCAAGGGGCGCTAGGCGGCGTCTCGGCGTGTCGACCCGGTCCATCGTTTTCAGATCGGGGCTGCGAGGCGGCAATTCGTCCCCATTTATGCCGCCAAGCGAGTCGACACGGACGACCTGCGTAGGTATACGCGGCTCGCAAAATGGAGACTCCAATGGAGATTCGCGAAGGGCTCACCTTCGACGACGTTTTGCTCGAACCCGGTCCGTCAGACGTCATGCCCACCCAGGTGACGACCGAGACCAAGTTCACGCGTGAAATCAGTCTGAACATCCCGCTCGTGTCCGCCGCCATGGACACGGTCACCGAAAGCCGGCTCGCCATCGCCATGGCCCAGGCCGGCGGCATGGGCATCCTGCACCGCAACCTGACGGTGGACGAACAGGCCGACCACGTGCGCGAGGTGAAGCGCTACGAAAGCGGCATGGTCATCAACCCGCTGACCATCAATCCGGACACGACCCTCGCCGAGGTTCGCGAGATCACCGCGCGGCGCAAGATCTCGGGCTTTCCCGTGGTCGAGAAGAAGTCGGGCAAGCTGGTCGGCATCCTGACCAATCGCGACATGCGGTTCGAGGGCGACGACAAGGTCCCGGCCTCGGCGCTGATGACCCGCGACAACCTGATCACCGTCTCGGAAGGCGTCGATCACCGCGAAGCGCGCGAGCTGCTGCGCAAGCACAAGATCGAGCGCCTGATCGTCGTCGACGACGCCTATCGCGCCGTCGGTCTGATCACCGTCAAGGACATCGAGAAGGCCCAGGCCCACCCCCTGGCCGCCAAGGACGACAAGGGGCGGCTGCTGGTCGGCGCGGCCTCGACCGTCGGCGACGCCGGCTTCGAGCGCTCGATGGGCCTGGTGGACGCCGGCGTCGACGTCGTCGTCATCGACACCGCCCACGGCCACTCCAGCCAGGTCGCCCAGGCGGTCAGCCGCCTCAAGCGCGAAGCCAACCGCGTGCAGATCGTGGCCGGCAACATCGCCACCTACGACGCGGCCCGCGCCCTGATCGACGCCGGCGCCGACGCGGTGAAGGTCGGCATCGGTCCCGGCAGCATCTGCACCACCCGTATCGTCGCGGGCGTGGGCGTGCCGCAATTGACCGCCATCGCCGAAGCGGTCCGCGCAGCCCGCGAGAGCGGCACGCCGGTCATCGCCGACGGCGGCATCAAATATTCGGGCGACCTGGCCAAGGCCATCGCGGCCGGGGCCTCGACCGCCATGATGGGCTCGATGTTCGCCGGCACCGAAGAGGCGCCGGGCGAGGTGTTCCTGTACCAGGGGCGCTCGTACAAGAGCTATCGCGGCATGGGTTCGGTGGGCGCCATGGCCCGCGGCTCGGCCGATCGCTACTTCCAGAAGGACATCACCGACAGCTTCAAGCTGGTGCCGGAAGGCATCGAGGGCCAGACGCCCTTCAAGGGGCCGATCGCTCCGGTGCTGCACCAGCTGGTCGGCGGCCTGCGGGCGGCCATGGGCTATGTCGGCGCGCCCGACATTCTGGAATTCCAGAAACGGGCCCGCTTCGTGCGGATCACCGGCGCTGGTCTGCGGGAGAGTCACGTCCACGACGTGATGATCACCCGGGAAGCGCCGAACTATCCGAGCGCGGTCTAGCCGGTGCGGATGGCCCTTGAACTTCAGATGCTGGGCTGGGCCGTCGTGATCGGCCTGGTTCAACTGTTCTGGGCGGCCGCGGCCGCCCAGCCGCAGCGCGGTCTGAAGTGGAACGTCGGGCCTCGCGACACGCCGGTGGTGCTGACGGGCATGGCGGGGCGCCTCGAACGCGCCTTCGCCAATTTCCGCGAGACCTTCCCGTTCTTCGCCGCCGCCGTGCTGGTCGCCTATCTGGGCGGCCGGCTGGGCATGCTCTCGGCCCACGGCGCGGTGCTCTATGTCGGGGCGCGGGCGATCTACATCCTTCTCTACGCCTTCGGCGTGCCGGTCGCCCGGTCGCTGGTCTGGCTGGCTTCCGTGATCGGCATTGGCCTGATCCTGGTGGCCCTGGTGATCTGAAAGCAAAAATGCGCGACGGCGGCAGACTAGCAGCGGCGATCGAGGTCCTCACCGAGATCGAGACGCGTCATTTCCCCGTACGGATGGCGCTGAAGCGCTGGGGCGAGAGCGCCCGCTATGCGGGCTCCAAGGACCGCGCCTTCGTCTCGGGCCTGGCGCTGGACGCCCTGCGCCGCAAGCGCTCGCTGGGCTGGATGATGGGCGACGACAGTCCGCGCGGCGTGGTGCTGGGCGTGCTGGCCCAGGACTGGAAATGGTCGCTGGAGCGGATCGCCGAGGCCGCGGCCGAAGACCACGGGCCGGGCGCGCTGACCGATGCGGAGCGCGAGCGGATCGTCGCGCCGCGCGCCCTGACCGACGCGCCGCCCGCCGTGGCCGGCGACTATGCCGACTGGATGGAACCGTCGCTGGCGCGCGCCCTGGGCGACGACCGCGCCGCCGAGATGGCCGCCTTGGCCGAGCGCGCCCCAGTCGATCTGCGCATCAACCTCCTGAAGACCGACGTCGAGCGCGGCGCCAAGGCCGTGGCCCTGATCGGGGCCGAGCCGGCGGGTGTTCTGGACACCGCCTTCCGTATTCCCGCCCCCGGCGCGGCCGATCGTACCCCCTCGGTCGAGGCCGTGCCGGCCTTCTCCAAGGGCTGGTTCGAGGTTCAGGACCTGGGCTCGCAGATCGCCGCCGCCACGGCTGGCCTGATCAAGGGCAAGCAGGTGCTGGACTTCTGCGCCGGGGGCGGGGGCAAGACCCTGGCCCTGGCCGCCGCCATGGGCAACAGCGGTCAGATCTACGCCCACGACAGCGACGCCCGCCGTCTGGCCGACACCATCCGCCGCGGCCAGCGGGCCGGCATCCGCAACCTGCAGATCCGCTCGCCGATCGAGGGCGAACCGCTGAAGGGCCTGGAAGGCAAGCTGGACCTGGTGTTCGTCGACGCGCCGTGCACCGGTTCGGGCACCTGGCGCCGCCACCCGGACGCCAAGTGGCGTCTGTCGCCCGACCAGCTGGCCAAGCGCCAGATCGAGCAGGACGCGGTTTTGGCCGACGCCGCTGACTTCGTGAAGCCCGGCGGCCGCCTGATCTATGTGACGTGTTCGCTGCTGGTCGAGGAGAACGAGGATCGCGTTGCGGCCTTCGTCGAGCGTCATCCGGGCTTCTCCGTGAAGCCGATCACCTTGGCCGGGATCGAACAACACCTGACGCCGGAAGGCTATCTGCGGCTGACCCCGCATCGCGCTGGGACCGACGGCTTCTTCGCCGCCGTGATCGAGCGCGGGTCCTACGCGCCCTAGAGCCCGCCCGACCGCCTGCGGTTGGGACCAAGGGGCTCGTCAAAGAATGAGATCCCTCCCGCGAGGGAGACCGAACCGAAACGACACGCTGGAGAACGCTACCCATGACCGCCGAACCCCACCACCAGCGCGTCCTGATCGTCGATTTCGGCAGCCAGGTGACCCAGCTGATCGCGCGCCGGGTGCGCGAGGCCGGCGTCTACTGCGAGATCCATCCGTTCGACAAGGCCGAGGTTCTGGTCGACGACTACAAGCCGACCGCCATCATCCTGTCGGGCGGTCCGGCCAGCGTGCTGGAGGCCGACAGCCCGCGCATCGGGACCAAGCTGTTCGATCTGGGCGTGCCGATGCTGGCCATCTGCTACGGCCAGCAGCTGCTGTGCGACGTGCTGGGCGGCAAGGTCGAGGGCGGTCACGCCGGCGAGTTTGGCCGCGCCGAGTTGACGATCGGCAAGGTCAGCCCGCTGTTCCAAGGCCTGGCCGGCGTGGGCGAACTGGAAACCGTCTGGATGAGCCATGGCGATCGCGTCACGGCCATCCCCGAAGGCTTCGAGGTGATCGCCACCTCGACCGGCGCCCCGTTCGCGGCCATCGCCAACGACGCCAAGAAGATCTACGCCGTCCAGTTCCACCCCGAGGTGGTCCACACGGTCAACGGCACGCGCATATACAAGAACTTCCTCACCCTGGCCGGCCTGAAGGGCGACTGGACCATGGCCGCCTTCCGCCAGGAGATGGTCCAGAAGATCCGCGACCAGGTCGGCGACGGCAAGGTGATCTGCGGCCTGTCGGGCGGCGTCGACAGCTCGGTGGCCGCCGTGCTGATCCACGAGGCGATCGGCGACCAACTGACTTGCGTGTTCGTCGACACCGGTCTGCTGCGCAAGAACGAGGCCGACCAGGTCGTCACCCTGTTCCGCGACCACTACAACATCCCGCTGATCCACGTGAACGCTGGCGACCTGTTCCTGGGCGAGCTGGCCGGGATCAGCGACCCGGAGACCAAGCGCAAGACGATCGGCAAGCTGTTCATCGACGTCTTCGACAAGGAAGCGGCCAAGATCGAGGGGGCGGCGTTCCTGGCCCAGGGCACGCTCTACCCGGACGTGGTCGAAAGCGTCTCGGCCCGCGGCGGCCCGTCGGCGGTGATCAAGAGCCACCACAATGTGGGCGGCCTGCCGGACTACATGAAGCTGAAGCTGGTCGAGCCGCTGCGCGAGCTGTTCAAGGACGAGGTTCGCGCCCTGGGCGTCGAGCTGGGCCTGGCCCCGGCCTTCGTCGGCCGCCACCCATTCCCGGGCCCGGGCCTGGCCATCCGCATCCCGGGCGACATCACCCCCGAGAAGGTCAAGGTCCTGCAGGACGCCGACGCGATCTATCTGGAGGAGATCCGCAACGCCGGCCTCTACGACAAGATCTGGCAGGCCTTCGCCGTGCTGCTTCCCGTGAAGACCGTCGGAGTGATGGGCGACGCCCGCACCTACGAGAACGTCCTGGCCCTGCGTGCGGTCACCTCGACCGACGGCATGACCGCCGACTTCTTCGAGTTCCCCTGGGAGGTGCTGGGCAAGGCCGCTACCCGGATCATTAACGAGGTCCGTGGCGTCAACCGGGTGGTCTATGACGTGACCTCCAAGCCGCCTGGCACGATCGAGTGGGAGTGAGGTGATATAATACCGCACTCGCCGGACCTGCATCCGTCGTCAACGGCTCACTTTGCCGAGCCCTGCAAATGCTGTTCGCCTTCACAGGGCCTCGTGATCCGTAGGGAAGCCCGCTTGCAGTTCGGTGTAAAGCGGCTTCCCAGCGGCGTCGTACTGTGGCGTACAAAGGCAGGCAATCGGCGGATTTGGCAGCCGTGCCGACCGCCGGGGACCGAGATCGATGTGTAGCCGGGGCGACCGAACCTGGGTACCGCGCAGGCCAGTATGTGCCAGGGCGGCATCGTAAAAGCGCGTTATGTGCCGTGCAGCTTGCCGGATCGCGGTGGCATTGCACCGCGTCTCTCCGGTTTTGGGATAGATGATGTCATCAGTCTGTCGCATGACCCGTCCGACAGGGGAGTGTGCACATACTGTTGCGAAAGCCTGTTTTGGCGAGGCGAAGTGGCGTCTCCTGGTCTTCAGGTGGAGCGCTCTTCTTCCGCGAGTTTGGCCACGAGATAGTCGACAATGGCGCGCCCGGCGGCGCGGGTCGTCCGGCCCATTGGAAAATAGGCGTAGACAGGAATTTCGGCCATCTTCCATTCCGGAAACAGCCGAATGAGCGACCCGTCCGCCAGTTCGCGCCGACACGCCCAACCCGTCGTCGTCGCGACGCCCAAACCGGCGACAGACGCGGCAATGACGCCTTCGTTCTCGTTGGTCGAAAAATGCGGGTGAAGATCGAGTGTCACGGTCTGCTCCTTCCTATGGAAGGACCAGGCATCGGGCGCGGCGGAGGCGGGCCCGCCCAAAATTCGATGGGAGGCAAGGTCGGCGGGCGTTTCGGGCGTCCCATGTTCCTCGAGATACGATGGCGATGCGAGGACCACCCGGGGGATCATGGCGATGAGTTTCGCTGTCGCGCTGGAATCGCTCTGCGCCCCGACACGGATGGCCACATCGACCGCATCGCGCACCAAGTCCTGACGCCTGTCGTCCAGGAGCAACTGGATATGAAGCGCTGGATGCCTGTTCGCGAACGCCCTCAGCCGCGGAACCACTTCACGGATTCCGACGCTTGTCGGCATGCTCAGCCGCAGCGTGCCCCGCAGTTCACCGCCCTCACGAACGCTATATTGGGCCTCGTCCAGCGCCAGTAGGATCGGATCGATCCGTTCGAGGAATTCCGTGCCCAATTCGGTGGGCACGACAGCGCGGGTGGTGCGTGTAAGCAAACGCGTTCCAAGATGCGCTTCCAGATCCGCGATGATCCGCGAAACCTGAGATTGTGACATTCCGCATTCTCGCGCTGCGGCGGAAAAGCTGCCCAGGCGTGCGACGCGCGAATAAAGCCGGAGCGCTGAAATATCCCTGATATGGCTAGAGTCCGGTGAGGCCATTGATCGTCGAACCCTCTATCATCACCGACCGCCATGGCATGCGCTACATGCATGAAAGAAGCGCCGAGCCGATGCGTTTCTCGAGCCTATACAACAACCTTATCTTCGGTCGCTGATGGCGGCACCTGCGGCCATGCCGCATCTATGTATGTACCGCATAACTCATAGCTCAAGACATGATCTACTGGCGAAAGTGCGGCCCTCTATCTGACTGGCGTACTGAGAGCGAACATGGCGCGGATCCGAGCGTCAGCAGCCTCAGCCGGACTGATGAAACAGAGGATGACAGACGATGAGCACCGAAGAGCAAAACAAGAAATTTGTGCTGGAAGCGTTCGAGACGCTGTTCAACAAGCGCGACCACGCCGCGGCCGAACGCTTCTGGTCGCCCGACTATATCCAGCACAGCGCCTATATCGAGCCCGGCCGTGAGGGCCTGTTCAATCTCGCCAAGACCGCGCCCGCTGAGTTCCGGTACGAAAACGCGCTCGCCGTGGCCTCGGGCGACTATGTCATGCTTCATGGCCGCTTTTCGGGTTTCGGGGCGCCGGTGAACTGGATCGTGGTCGACATCGTCCGCATGAAAGACGGCCAGCTCTTCGAGCATTGGGACGTGATCCAGGACGAGGCTACGCGCGAGGGGTCAAAGAGCGGCTTGCCGATGTTCGGCGACCACTTCCCGGACTGATCGCACACAGCCGCCCATCGCTCCCACACTCATTTCGAGAACTATCATCATGACCGATGCAAGAACCCTGCTGTTCGACCTTCTTGCCGTCGCCCCCGACGGCAGGAAGGTCGCCGCGCTCTTCGCCGAAGACGGTGTGCTGGAACTTCCCTTCCTCCACTCGCTCGGCATCCCGACCCGCCATCAGGGGCGCGAAGCCATCGCGAACTTCTACGATTTCGTCGGCGGCGCCCTTTATCCGGGCTTCGGCTTCGACCCCGAGAATGTCACGGTACTGATCGACACGAAGGATCAGGTGTTCGCGGAATATCTGACAACCGCACGCGCGGCGGCGACCGGGCGAGTCATTCATCACCTGTTCGCAGGACGCCTTGTCGCCGAGAACGGCGAGATCAAGCTGCTGCGCGAGTCCCTCAACACGGTGGCCGCTGCACAGGTGCTCAATCCGAATGGCGTCGCCGACCTGGCTCCGCATGCGCAGGAGATCTTCTCGGTTCCTTCGGGCTATGCACGATAGGGGCCCAGAGACCGCCGCGGCAAACCTCGTTCGCGTGGCAAGCCGTGGCGGTTGATCGTCAAGCCGCCGTACCCCTGGAGATGGCCGCGCCGAACCCAAAAAGTTCCCTCGCTTAGTGACGCGTTGTTTCACGCGAGTTTTGCCCCTTGAAGCCCCAGCCCATGCCGTCGGGGACCGCAGCTCGTTCAACTCGCAGGTCAGCTACATCTTCAAACATCCCCGCAAGAAGGACCTCTACATCGCCCTGGCCGACCGCTGGCTTCCCGAGCTTAGCGGTCGACCAGACTTCGAAAGCGGCGAGCTCTCGGAGACGGTGCGCAGCGCTATTCGCAAGGCGACCACCGTCGCCGGCGGGGGTAGCGGCTGTGAATGCGCTGGCCCAAGGCGTCGTAGCAAGGACATCGACTTGTCGAGCCGGTGCTCCTGATGTCCAGCGTGGTGAGGTCATCGCTGGGCCAAGCGCCGACTGAGGTGAAGCCGGCTGGACGAGACTGGATGGGGAGAGGCGGTTGGCCATGGCGCTGATCCGAACGTGATCCTCACGCCAGTCAGCACGCCAACTTCATCAAACTGAGTCAGGGCCAGTTTTGAACGCCGTTTGACAATCCTGGCGCTTGAATGGCGAAGCTAAGGCGCGTGGGTCTAGGGCGATGGCGGCGGCGTCGATCCGGCCGGTGTCGCCAAAGCGCGCTTCCAGGCTCTGACCTACTCGCACCGGATGGATCCCGGTGACCGCGCCCGTCGAGATCAGTGCGCCCGTCTTGAGCTGCCGGCCAAGCGATGCGGCCTTGTTGAGCGCGAAGGCGATCGCCGTCGCGATTCCGCCCGGCACATCGCCGGCGCCGCCCGATCCCACCACCAAGCCATCGATGGTCGCCGAGCAAGCCAGGGTGTTCAGCCGCTCACGGCTCCAGTCGCCGACGGACGGGCCTAGGATCAAGCCGAGATTGTTGCCGAAAGCGGCGATCGAGGACAGCGGCGGCAGGCTGTTGAGGCCTGGCACGGGACTGCCGGCGACCTCGATGCCCAGGAAGACGTCGTCGATCAGCAAGCTGACCTCGTCAGCGTCATAGGTCCTGCCCGGATCCGCATCGGTCCTCAGGCGCGCGACGAATTCGACTTCCAAGGCGGCGGTCCCTCCGGTGATGACATCGAAATAGGCCGGTCCGTCACCCACCTGCCGCACCGTCTCGGCGAAGATCGGGCCGATGAAACGATCCTCGGCAAGTTCCTGTTTGGCGAAGTCGGCGATGCGTCCGACCTTCCAACCGACGATGTCGCCGGCCCAGGCGTCGATCGCCGCGGCCTGAGCCTCATAGGCTTCCGGCAAGGTCGACGGGGCGGCGCCCGGGAACGCCCTCAGCGCCAGGCCCGCGCCACGCGCCGTCGCAAGGGTCGCCGCGAAATCATCTGGCGCCCACGGGCGCGGGGGTTTGGGCGGTTCAGTCGTCATCGAGGTGCTCCAGCCTACGCTATAAATTGAACATTCAATTATTTTCATAACAAGGGCCGGGGCGCGCGTTCGCATCGCGCCGACTGATTGCTTGAAAATTCATCAAAATGGTCCCGGCCTCGGCAGGCGCGCTATTATAGTTGACTATTCACGTAAAATGGCGTGCCCATGACCCTGCTGGGTGCGTCGATTTCCGGGAATGGAGAAGGGCGCGCCAAGCGGAAGCAACGGAGATGCGGACATGAACCCGTCAATGAGCGCGCCAGCGGACGCGCCGATGAGCCGGCCAGCGATCAGCGCCGCCAAGGCCTGGAGCGCGGTCCTGATCTGCACCGTGGCCTATATGTTCGCTTATGTTGACCGGCAGATCCTGTCCCTCCTGATCGAGCCGGTGAAGGCCGATCTCGCGATCTCGGACGCCCAGTTCGGCCTCCTGAACGGCCTGGCCTTCGCTCTATTCTACGCGGTGATGGGTATTCCGATCGCCGCGCTCTCCGACAGTCGCCGCCGCTCGACGATCATCGCTGCGGGGCTGCTGGTCTGGAGTCTGGCGACCATGGCCTGCGGTCTGGCGCGATCCTTCACCCAGCTTTTTCTGGCGCGAATCTGTGTCGGAGCCGGTGAGGCCTGTATGTCACCGGCCGCCTATTCGCTGATCGCCGATCTCTTCCCCAAGGACAGGCTTGGCCGGGCCCTGGCGGTCTATTCGACGGGGTCGTTCCTGGGCGCAGGGTTGGGCTTCGTCGCCAGCGGCTGGATCGTCGGCGCGGTGGGGGCGGGGGCCAGGGTGACCCTTCCGGGACTGGAGCACCTTAAGGCGTGGCAACTAGCGTTCATGGCCGCCGGCGCGCCCGGCGTCTTGCTGGCGCTGGTGGTCGTCCTCTTCGTCAAGGAACCCGCACGGACCACTACCATCGCGCCGCCGACCTTCGTTCAGGTGCTGTCCTTCATGCGCGGATGCGGCGCGATCTATCCGTGCATCTTCATCGGCTATTCCTTCGCGGCCATGGCCCTGTTCTCGCTGATGGGCTGGTCGCCGGCCTATCTGATGCGCACCTTTCATCTGAACGCCCATGCCAGCGGCTACTGGCTCGGCCTGGCCATCGTGGTGGGTTGCACCAGCGGGGTTCTGGTGAGCGGAGGCCTGGTCGATGGTCTGCGCCGCCGGGGCCACCTGGCCTCGCCTTTCACCGTCGGCGTGATCGGCGCGGCCGGCGTGGTCGTCTGCCTGATCGGCCTGCCGTGGGTCCAGTCCTTCGGCTTGGCGATGACGCTGCTTTCCGGCGGCTTCTTCTTCGCCGCGTTCGCCCTGCCGCCCTCGACGACCGCCATGCAACTGACGGCGCCGACGACCATGCGGGCCCGGATCTCGGCGATGTTCCTGTTTTGCAATTCGCTGCTCGGGCTGGCGCTGGGGGCCTACCTGGTCGGCCTGCTCAACGACCAGGTTTTCCATGCCACGGGTCAGTCCCTGACCGTGGTGGTGGTCGGCGCGGCGCTTTTGCAGATCGTCATCCTTCTGGCCGGGACGCCCGCGCTGCGGCGGCGGCTTTCCATGGTCTAGGGGGCGCCAAAACGACAAGATAATAGTTGAATATTCATCTAAAATGCTTCACTCTTCTATTAATTCCTCAGCGACCTCCAACTGCGCCGAAGAACGTGAAACTCAAGGATCCCACTCGTGGACACGCCGCTTCTTGAAACCATGGCGCTGGGGGGCTCGGGCCCGAGCTTCGCCATCAAGGACAGTATCGACGTGGCCGGGTATCCCAGCCGCCTGGGCAGCCGTGCGCTCGAAAACGCAAGCCCCGCTCAGCGCCACGCCGCCGTCGTCACAGCGATCCTGGCGGCCGGCGGGCGCATCGCCGCCAAGGCCAAGATGCACGAGCTGGCCTATGGTGTGACCGGCGTGAACGCCTGGTCCGGAACGCCGCTCAATCCTGACTTTCCGAACCTCATTCCGGGAGGCTCGTCCAGCGGGTCGGCGGCCGCCGTCGCGGCAGGACTGACCGATCTGGCCCTGGGCAGCGACACCGGCGGCTCGATCCGCGTGCCCGCCGCCTGCTGCGGCGTTTTCGGCCTCAAGCCGACCCAGGGCCGGGTCAGTCGCGTCGGGGTGACACCAGCCGAGACCGAACTGGACTGCGTTGGGCCCTTCGCGGGAACCATGCAGGGGTTGCGCGCCGCCATGGCGATGATCGATTCCACGTTCGACGCGCAGGCGCTCGCCGGTGAGCCGACCCTGGGACGGGTTGTCGTGAACGCCGATCCGGGTGTCTCGAGCACGATCGCCAAGGCGCTGGCGGAGTCCGAATTGGACGTCCGCTCCCTCGAACTGGACGGGCTGGTGGCGGCGTTCGACGCTGGGATCGTGCTGATGGCCGGTGAGGCGTGGTCCGCCTATGGCCAACTCGTCGATGACGACCGTCTGGGTGCGGATGTCGCGGCGAGACTGCGGCGCGCGGCGACGGTCACCGCCGCGCAACTGGATCAGGCGCGGACGGTTCGCGCGATGTTCATCGCCGAGGTCGATCAGGCGCTGCGACATCTCGACGTCCTGGTCCTGCCGACCCTGCCGGTCTTTCCGCTGACCTTGGCGGCGGCCGGCGACGCCGCCGCCGCCCTGGTGATCACTGCCCTGGTCCGCCCCTTCAACGTCAGCGGCCACCCGGCCCTGTCCATCCCCCTGCGATCGGCCGAAGGGCCGCCCGTCGGCCTGCAGATCATCGGCCGCAAGGGCGAGGACGCCCGCGTCTGCGCCATCGGCGAATTGATCGCCGGGCGGGCCGCCGACGTCATCCTGCACACGACGCAACGAGAGCTTTCCTGATGAGCGTTCTGACTTCCTTGTCTCCCGCGACGCCGGCGCCCACGGCATCCGCTCTCGAGGCGCTGCTGGCCGATATTCGGGCGCGGCGGTCGGAGTTCGAAGCCCGTCAGTCGGTGTCACCCGACATCATCGAGGCCTTTCAAGCCCATGGCGTTTATCGGGCCATGGTCTCCAAGCGCTTCGGCGGCGACGCCAAGTCGCCGGCCGAGTTTTGTCGGTTGATCGAGACCATCTCCCAAGCCGATGGATCAGCTGGCTGGGTGGCGAGCTTTGGCGCGGCGGCGACCTATCTGGCCTGCCTGCCGCTGGAGACTCTCGAGGCGATCTACGCCAACGGGCCTGATGTGGTGTTCGCAGGCGGACTGTTTCCGCCCCAGGCCGCGGTCAGGACCGAGGCTGGCCTGCGGGTTTCCGGGCGCTGGAAGTTTGGCAGCGGCAGTCCCGGCGCGAGCCTGATCGGCGTCGGCGTCGTCATCAAGGACGATGACACCGGCGGTCTGCCGCGGATGGCGGTGATGTCGGCCGACAAGGTGCGTATCCAGGAGAACTGGAACGTCATCGGCATGCAGGGCACGGGCAGCCACGACCTGATCGTCGAGAACGTGGTCGTGCCGGAAGCCTGGACCTTTATCCGCGGCGGCGAGCCGGCGCTGGACGAGCCGCTCTATCGCTACCCGTCCATGGCCCTGGCCGCCCAGGTTCTGGCCGTGGTCGGCCTGGGCGTGGCGCGAGCGGCGATCGACGAGATCAGCCTCGTAGCCTCCGCCAAAACGTCGATCACCGGCGCGCCCCAAATGGGCCAGCGCCCTTGGGTGCAGATCGAAATCGCCCGGCAGGAGGCGCTCCTGTGCTCGGCGCGGGCCTGGTTCTACGAGGCCACCGAGACCCTCTGGGCCAAGGTGCTGACCGACGAGGCTCTGGCGCCGCGGGATGTCCTTCCTGTGAGGCTGGCCTCGATCCACGCCGCCCAGGTCGCGGCCCAGGTGGCGCAGGCGATCTTCCGGCTGGCGGGCACCACCAGCATCTATTTGGACCATCCGCTGTCGCGTCACGTTCGCGACGCCATGGTCGTGGCCCAGCACGCCTTCCTGTCCGAGGGCCACTATCAGGGCGCGGGTCGCATCCTGCTCGGCGGCGAGAGCCTCCCTGGATTCCCCTGAACCTCACCGTCTTCCCCTCCATCCCTTCCAGACAAGAGCCGCAGATGTCGCAAGCCACACCCAAGATCCGCACGCTGTTCTGCATGGCCGTGCTGCAGAACTTCTTCGACCTGCCGGGCGCGGAGATCGGCGGGGTCTGGAAGGCCACGGGCCAGATGCTACGCGGTGTCGCCGATATCCCCGGCGCCGAGATCCTCGGCACCCTGGACGACGACGAGACCATGGTCGGCACTTCGCCCAACGGCTGGCCCTGGACCTTCTACATCCTGGCCGACATGCCCGACCGGGCTAGCGTCGTGGCCGCCTGCAATCTCTTCCGGACCATCGAGATCGGCGAACACCGGCTGTGGAAATACATCCGCGTCGAAGCCCGGATGGGCCGCGAACTGGCCATCCCGGCCGCGACCCCGGCCTAGGGACGGCCGGCCGGTGTTTTCTCACTCATTCTCCCCATCGATCCTGGATCGCCTGGAAGTCCTCGAGGCCCAAGCGGCGATCCGTCAGGTCATGGCGCGTTACATGGAACTTTGCGACCATCTGGACGCGGCCACGCCGATGGACGAACTGGGCGCGCTGTTCACTCCAGACGCCGAGTGGGCCGGGAAGGGCGCGCGTTACGGCGCGGCGTTCGGCGGCCATCAAGGCCGTGAAGCGATCGTAGCGATGCTCGACGCCTATCGAGGACCAACGCCACATTTTTCGCTCAACGCCCACTTCCTGACCTCGGAGTCGATCCAGGTCAGCGGAGCCGTCGCGACGGGATCCTGGGTCATGCTGCAGACCTCGACCTTCGCGACCGGCGCGTCCTTCCTGACCAGCGCGCGGTTGAGCGTTCAGTTCGCCCGCGACGAGGGCCGGTGGCGCATCGCCCGGTTCGCCACCATCAACATCTTCAGCCGGCCGGTCAGCGTCTGGGACGACCCCACGACGCTGCCTACGCCCAATGCCGACCACCCAGTTTCAAACCCCCAAGGGACTTGAAGAGATGACCACTCAAACGCCCCCGGTCGCCGACCTGGTGCAGTCCGACCGGGTTCACAGCACGCTCTACCGGGATCCGGCGATCTTCGACGCGGAAATGGACAAGATCTTCGGCAAAACGTGGGTCTGGGTCGCTCATGCCAGCGAAATTCCCGAGGCCGGCAACTTCAAGACCACCCATGTCGGCCGCCAGCCGGTGATCGTCAATCGCGACCGCAAGGGTCAGGTCAACGTCCTGCTCAACCGTTGCCGCCACCGCGCCGCCAGCGTCTGCGAGGCCAAGTCGGGCAAGGCCAACAGCTATGTCTGCCCCTACCATGGCTGGAGCTATTCGCTCGACGGCTCCCTGCGCGGCGTGCCCTATCCGGAAGGCTATGACGCCGGCTTCGACAAGAGCCAGTTTCCACTCGTCGCTCTGCGCGTCGAGCAATATGGCGGACTGATCTTCGCCTCTCTCAACCCCGACATCGAGCCGCTCGAGGACTTCCTGGGCGAGGCCAAGCCGTGGATCGACCTGTTCATGAAACAGGGCGCCGGCTTTGGCGTGAAGACGGCGGGCGAGCACAAATTCCGCTTCCCCGGCAACTGGAAGATCCAGTTGGAAAACACCACCGACGCCTATCATTTCCCGCTGGTCCACAAGTCGTTCCTGACCTCGCTGGACGACGACACCGAGGAGCTGTTCGACGTTCTGAGCCAGGGCGGCTTCGTCCAGGACCTGGGCAATGGCCACAGCGTCATGGTGATGATCCCCGAACTCGTCGATCTGGACGAAAACCTTGACGCGCCGATCCCCGAGCGCTTCGCCGAATTGGCCGCCGAACTGGCCAAGGACCATCCTGACGAGGTGGTGCGCAAGGTGGTGCGCGCGGTGGGGGGCACGGGGTTCAACCTGAACCTCTTTCCCAACCTGGCCTGTTCGATGGCGTTCTTCCGGGTCTTGCGGCCGGTGTCGGTCGAGGAGACCGAGATCAGCCATATCGCCATCACCATGGACGGTGGTCCAGCGGCGGGCAATCGCGCCCGGCTGCGCCTGCATGAGCACTTCCAGGGGCCGATGGGCTTTGGCAGTCCCGACGACGCCGAGGCCTGGGCGCGGGTGCAGCGCGGCTCGGCCGCCGGCTCGGATCTGTGGATCATGCTCAACCGCGGCCTGGACGGGCAGGGCGTCGACAACCAGGGGCCAAACCTTGGCGATGTCAGCGCCGAGACCGGCATGCGGGCCGCCTATCAGATGTGGAAGAGGATGATGACGGCATGAGCGCCCGGACGATGACATCGCAACAGGCCGACCTGCTCGACGCCATGGCCTTCATCTGGGCCGAGGCCGAGGCTCTGGACCGCCGGGACTACGCCGCGTGGCTCGACCTGTGGAGACCGGAGGGGAGCTATGTGATCCCGATCGATCCCGACACCGAGGATTTCGACAACACGCTCAACTATCTGCACGACAACGACGAGATGCGGCGGGCCCGGGTCACCCGCCTTGGCAGTCACCACTCGATGTCGGCGACCTCGGCAGCCCGCACGGCGCGGACCGTGTCGCGCTTCGTGATGGTCGAGGCCTCGGAAACGGCGATGACGGTGCGCTGCGCCCAGCATCTGGTGGAGTCCAAGCGCGGGATCGAGCGCACCTACGCCGCCGACGTGACCTTCCTCCTGACGCGGGGTCCAGACGGTCTGCGGATTGACCAGAAGGTCGTTCGCCTCATCAACTCCACCGATGCCCTGGGCGGCATCGCCTACTTGCTCTAGCGCCCCCGATGGCTCAATCAGCCTTAGTCACCGGCGGCGCCCAGGGACTGGGCGCGGCGATCGTCCGCGCGCTATTTGCTCAGGGCTTCAACGTCGCGATCGGCGATGTCGATCTGGCCGGGGCCCAGGCCCTGGCGACGGACCTGGATCCTGGCGGCGAGCGGGTCTTGGCGCTGGCGCTCGATGTTCGCGATCAGACGGCGTTCGAAACCGTCGCCGAAGCGGCGGCCCAGCGCTGGGGGGGGGTCGAGGTGCTGGTCAACAACGCGGTGGTCACCGTGGCCAAGCCGGTCCTGGACATCACCCCCGACGAGTTCGACGCGGTGATGACGGTCAACCTGCGTGGAGTCTTCATCGGCTGCCAGGTTCTGGGCCGCCGGTTCAAGACCGCCGGCTATGGCCGCATCGTCAACCTGGCCTCCCTGGCCGGTCAGAACGGCGGCTCGGCGACGGGCGCCCACTACGCCGCCTCCAAGGGCGCGATCATCACCCTCACCAAGGTCTTCGCCCGCGACCTGGCGGCCTTCGGCATCACCGTCAACGCCGTGGCGCCCGGACCTCTGGACCTGCCGTCGGTGCGCCGCACGGTGCCGCCAGACAAGCTGGCGGCGATCATCGAGACCATCCCGGTGCGCGACCTGGGCGACCCGGATTTCATCGCCCAGATGGTCTGCCTGTTGTCGGGTCCGCAAGCCGGCTTCGTGACCGGCGCGACCTGGGACGCCAATGGCGGCCTCTACATGCGCTGAGGCGCGGTCCAAGGAGTTGCTAATGGGCGAGACGATTTTGACCCTTGAGGTCGCCAACCGGGTCGAACACGCCGGCGACGTCGTCGGCCTGGACCTGGTCGCGCCGAATGGCGCGGCCCTGCCGCCGTTCACGGCGGGAGCGCACGTGGACCTGCATCTGGCGCCCGGTCTGGTGCGGCAATATTCGCTGCTGGGCAGTCCCGCCGAAACCGGCCGCTACCGCCTCGGCGTGCTCCTGGAACCGACCTCGCGCGGCGGCTCGGCGGCGGTGCATCAGACCCTGCGGGCGGGGGCGTCCGTGCGGGTCGGCTTGCCGCGCAATCATTTTCCATTGGCTCCGCGAGCCGGCCGCTCGGTGCTGGTCGGGGGCGGCATCGGCGTGACGCCGATGCTGGCCATGGCCCATGAACTCACCCGCGACGGCAGGGCGTTCGAACTGCACTATTGTACACGATCGCGCTCAAGGACCGCTTTTCTGACGGACCTCGCGGAAGCTCCGTTCGCTGATCGTGTGCGCTTGCATCACGACGACGGTGACGAAGCCCAACGCTTCACGCCGGCCGCCAGCCTGCCGCCGCCCGAGCCCGACCTACATCTCTACGTCTGCGGGCCGGCCGGCTTCATGGACTGGGTGATCGCCGGGGCCAAGGTCCTCGGCTATGCCGAGGACCAAATCCATCGCGAATATTTCAACGCCGAAGTCGACACCTCGGGCGGGTCCTTCGAGGTTTTCGCGGCGCGCTCCAATCAGACCTTCACCGTCGGGGAGGGAGTCTCTGTCGTCGAGGCGTTGGCCAGTGTCGGCATCGCCGTCGAGGTGTCGTGCCAGGAGGGCGTCTGCGGCACGTGCCTAGTCGATGTGATCGAGGGCGAGGTCGATCACCGCGACGTCTATCTCACCGATGAGGAAAAGGCCGCCAACGACCAGATGCTGGTCTGCTGTTCGCGCGCCAAGTCCTCGCGCCTGGTCCTGGATCTCTAGACCAAGGACGTTCCAAGGAGTCTTCGATGGTCGATCAGAAAACCTTCCGCAACGCGATGGCCCGGCTCGGGGCGGCGGTCAATGTCGTCACCACCGACGGCACGGCCGGCCGTCACGGTCTGACCGTCTCGGCGGTCTGCAGCATCACCGATGAACCACCGACCCTGATGGTCTGCGTCAACCGCCGCTCGCGCTCGCACGCCAAGTTGACGGAAAACGGCGTGCTCTGCGTCAATGTCCTGGCCGGCCGTCACGAGGCGCTGTCGATGCGGTTCGCGGGGCAATCGGATCCCGAGACGGATCGCTTCGAGGGCGCGGACTGGACCACGCTGGAGACGGGTTCCCCGGTGCTGCAGGACGCGGCGGTGTCCTTCGATTGCAAGATCACTCTGTCGCGCTACATCGGCACCCACAGCGCCTTCCTCTGCGAGGTCCAGGCGCTGACGGTGCACGACCTGTCCGAAGGCCTGATCTATTTCGACCGCGGCTTTCACAAGATCGGCGGCGGCTAGGCGTCAGTCGTCGACTCCCAGGCTGTCGAAGACTCGCGTCAACAACTGATTGAGTTTGACGATGTCCTTGTCGGCCATGGCGCCGAAGGCCCGTTGATAGATCCGATCGGCTTCGTTCCAGGCCTGCTGGCGGGCGGTCAAACCCGCCGGGGTCAGCAACACCTCGGTGACCCGGGCGTCGGTGGCGCGCGGCCGGCAAATGACGAGACCGTCCAACTGCATGCGCTGCACGATCTTGGTCATGGTCGGCAGCTTGACGATCGCCTGGTCGGCGATCTCGCTGACGCTGGCGCAGCCGCTCTCATGGATGGACATCAGGACACGCCACCGCGGCACGTCCAGGCCGATGGCCTTTAACGCCACTTCCATGTGCTGAAGGTAGCGGGCGCTGGCGCGGGTCAACCAGTAGAAGGGCCAGTCCGCCTTTCGAAATAATTGATCCTGGTCGGCGAGCGTGTTCATGGAATCCTTGCGGTCGACGGACGATCAACATTCCATAGCGGCTTGATCCAGAGCCGTCACGTGCGCTCCGTCTTGCGCCGTGGGTGCTCCGCGGCGCCGTTCTGCCGCGTCGCGGGCGCCGCGGTCGCCATCCAAGCCTGCAACCATCGGCGGCGCCCATGCAGAACACGCCAAACGGCAATGGTGGTTGGGTTTTTCGCGGCGCCCGTTTCGTGAGCGGACAGCCTAAAAAAATGGATGACACCTGCGCAGGAACGTGATTATTCAACTAAATAACGTGAATGTTCAAATAAGAATTGCATGAGACCGGCCCGCTGAACTCAATGGCTCTCGCAACTGCGCGGGTCTCTCTGAGGTAAGGGGGCCGCAGCGTGCGACCACAAAAGGGGAGACCAATATGAAGTGGCATCTGTTGAACAGCGCGAGCCTGGGCGCCATCGGCTTGGCCATGGCGCTGCTGAGCCCCGTCACGGCTCTGGCCCAGAGTGCGACGGCCGCGTCCGCGGCTCCGGAAGTCGGGCAATTGGAAGAGGTGGTCGTCACCGCCGAGAAGCGATCGACCACCGAACAGAAGACCGCCATCGCCATGTCGGTGATCGACGCCACCACGCTGAAGAGCAATGGCGTCGGCAATCTCAAGGATCTCACCAATGTCGCGCCGAGCGTCAGCTTCGCGCAGCAGAACGCCAGTGTCATCGTCGGCATCCGCGGCGTCTCCAGCCGCGACGTCACCAATCCGGCGGTGTCGTTGAGCATGGACGGCTTCTACACTCAGCAGCCCACCGGTCTGAACGCCTCGATCTTCGACCTGGAACGCGTCGAGGTCCTGCGCGGCCCGCAAGGCACGCTGTTGGGGCGCAATGCGACGGGCGGATCGGTCGACATCATCACCGCCAAGCCGACCATGAATTTCGCGGCCTATCTCACCGGCGAGACCGGCAACTATGGCACGCTCAATTCCACCGGCATGATCAACGTGCCGGTCAGCGACAAGCTCCAACTGCGAGCGGCGTTCCAGACCCGCGACCACGACGGCTATCGCAAGAATCCGGCTGGCAGCGACGGCGATGACGAGCACTCGAAAGCCGCGCGCCTACACATCGCCTTTCAGCCTACTGAGCGTCTCAGCGGGCTTGTGACCCTGGACTATTCCAAGATCGATGACGTTGGTCCCGTGGTTCAGGGCGTGGCCCAGCGCTACACCGCCAGCGGCGCGATCGACCTGAGCCGACCTTCAATTCCCAACGACGGCCGTTCGTTCTCGGTGCCGGCCGGCGGCTATGAGAACGGTGAAACAAAAGGGGTGCGCTGGAACGCCACCTATGACCTTGGCGTGGCCCAGCTGACCTATCTGGGAGGCTTCCGTCGCCTGGACTACGAGCGCCTGAACACCCTGGGCGCATTGTACGGCAGCGCGCGACAGAACCTCAGCTACAATTCGCACGACAAGACCGACACCTGGAACCATGAGGTGCGGCTGACGTCGAAGGGCGACTCGCACCTGTTCTGGCAGGTTGGCGGCTTCTACTTCCACGAGAAGAATAATGGCTACACAACGTTCCAGGACTATCGAAACAGCGCGACGCTGTTGGAAGCGCCAACCAATATCTTCATTTACGACTATCCCAACGATGTCGCCAAGGCGAAGGCGGTGTTCGGTCAGGTGGCTTACAACCTGACCGATACATTGAAAATCGAAGGCGGGGCGCGATACACCAAGGACAACCGGTCGCGGGAAGGCTTTGCGACCTTGGCTTCGCTTGGCGCCTATCTGGCCACCGGAGCACTCAACTACACCACCACGCCGCAAAACGTCGAATCCTCATCGAGCAAGGTCACCTATCACGGCGGTCTCAACTGGCAGATCACGCCGAGCAACCTGCTCTATGGAAAGGTCGACACCGGCTACAAGGCCGGCGGCTTCAACGAACTGACCACCTATGACCCGGAAACCATCACCGCCTACGAGGTTGGATCCAAGAACCGCTTCTTCGACAACCGTCTCCAGTTGAATGTCGACGCCTTCTACTATGCCTACAAAAACCAGCAGGTTACTCAGTTCCTTCCGTCTAGCGCCAACAGCACCATCGTCAACGCCGGCGAGTCTGAATACTACGGGGTTGAGGCCGAAGGCGTGGCCATGTTGACGCCTGTCGATCGTTTCAACCTGTACGCGGCCTATATACATGCCGAATACAAGGATTTCGCGGTCGCCAACGGTGCGAGTAACCTTCAGCTGGCGGGCAACATTCCGCCGCAGGCGCCGCGCTGGACGTTCAATGCCGGCTATCAGCACGACTTCGACCTCTTCGGCGGCGTGCTTACCGCTCGGGCTCAGACCCACTACGAGAGCAAGACCTACTTTACGGTCTACAATTACGAAGCCGACAGCCAACCGGCTTATTTCCGCTCGGATGCGACCGTCACCTACAAGCCGGACGGTGGGAAATGGCAGCTTGAAGGCTATGTTCGCAACATCGAGAACACCCTGATCCTGTCCAATGCCCAAAACCCGGCCAGCAGCACTTATCTGGCCTATCGCTATCAATATCAGGCGCCGCGAACGATGGGCGTGAAGCTCACCGTTAACTGGTAGCGTCCAGGCCCGCCGACTCCGGTCGGCGGGCGGCGATCCCAGGATGGCGCGATTGCGATCGCGGGCCGTGGATTTGCGATGAACCGCCAAGCCCATTGTTGACGCCAGCCGCGCTGGGAGGGTCCGGAGTTCGAGCTTCGACCGCCCGTGCGGTCCCCAAGCCGGCGCCGATCGAGACCGAGCAAGCGCCGTTAGGTCTGGTGTGTCGGGTCCCTGAGCCTGCTTCGCTCCTCTTTGGCAAGCGCGAGCTTATAACTTGAATATTCATCTAACTGGGCTGATGCTGGAAGCTAAGGTGAGGGGGCGTGCGACTGATGGGCTTAGCGATGAGAATAAGACCGCCGACACTCCGCAGCGCGGTCGCCGCTATCGCGTTGTCTGTCATGATCTGCGCCGTGCAGAGTTCGCCGGCCTGCGCCGGCACGGTGACGACTCCCCGCGAGGCGCTGGGGCGCGATCTGGGCGAAGACTATTTTCTCGCCAGCTATAGCCAGCTCGAGGCCTACTGGAAGACGCTCGCCAAGCAGTCGGACCGGGCCAGGCTCGTGGAGATCGGGCGGACATCCGAGGGACGCCCGCAGTACATGATGGTGGTCTCGTCCGCCGCCAACATCCGCGCCCTCGACGCCATCCGCGCCGTCGCCGAACGCCTGGCCAGGGCCAAGGATCTGACAGAGGCCCAGGCTCGTGATCTGGCGCGCTCCGGCAAGGCGGTGGTGTGGATCGACGGCGGCATGCACGCCAACGAAACGGTCCCGGCCCAGGCCCTGATGTTGGCGGTCTATCGCGCGCTGAGCGACAACGACCCCGAGTGGACGCGCATCCTCGACGACGTCGTCATCCTGTTCGGCGCGGTCAATCCCGACGGCCAGGAAATGGTCGCCGACTGGTACATGCGCACGGCCGAGCCGGAGAAGCGCCAGATCGGCATGACCCCCGACGGCTTTCCGCCTGCCGGGGTGACCCCTTTCCTCTGGCAGAAATACGCCGGCCACGACAACAACCGCGACTACTACATGGCCAATCTGCCCGAGACCGAGAACGTCGATCGGGTCCTGTTCCGGCAATGGTTTCCGCAGATCGTCTACAACCAGCATCAGCCGGGACCCGCCGGTGCGGCCGTGTTCATTCCGCCGTTCGGAGACCCGTTCAACTACAACTTCGATCCCCTGACCATGACCCAGGTCGGCGAGGTCGGGAACGCCATGCAGAGCCGGCTGGTGGAAGAGGGCAAGCCGGGCGGGGGCATGCAGGACATCGCGCCCTATTCGACCTGGTACAATGGCAGTCTGCGCACCACGTCCTATTTCCACAACATGGTCGGGATCCTCACCGAGATCACCGGCAATCCCACGCCCGTCAACGTCCATCTGGTGGCCAGGAACCAGCTGCCGCGCCTCAACCTGCCGGCGCCGGTCGCGCCGCAGCTCTGGCATATCCGTCAATCGCTGGACTACACCCTTTCCATGGACCGAGCGGTCCTGGACTACGCCTCGCGCAATCGCGAACGCCTGCTGTTCAACATCTACAGGATGGGCGCCAATTCGATCGCTCGCGGATCGACGGACTCCTGGACCGTCACCCCTTCGCGTATCGCCGCCCTTGAAGCGGCCGACAAGCTCTCGCCCGCCGACACCCATCGGGATCTGCGTTTCATGCCCGGCGGGGCGATCACCACCGACGCCGCGCTCTATGAAAAGATCCTGCGCGATCCGGCCTATCGCGATGCGCGCGGCTATATCGTCCCGGCCGACCAGCCCGATTTTCCCACGGCGGTGAAGTTCCTCAACGCCTTGATCAAGACTGGCGTGGAGGTCGAACGGGCGACATCGGCTTTCGAGGTCGCCGGCAAGTCCTATCCCGCCGGCTCGTTCGTCGTCAGGACCGCCCAGGCCTTTCGGCCGCAGATCCTGGACATGTTCGAAGCTCAGGACCATCCGACCACCTTCGCCTATCCCGGCGGACCGCCGGTCAAGCCGTATGACTCGGCCGGCTATACCCTGGCTTTCCAGATGGGCGTGAAGTTCGATCGTTTCACTGAAGGCTTCGACGGCCCGTTCGCGCCGGTCGATGATCTGTTGACACCGCCGGTCGGGGCCGTGGTCGGATCGGCGAAGGCCGGCTATGTGCTTGATCATCGGACCAATGACAGCGTCATTCTCGTCAACCGGCTGACCAAGGCCGGTTTGCCGGTTTCCTGGCTGCGACAACCCCTGACGGTCGATGGAGGCGTCCTGTCGGCCGGCGCGATCTGGGTTCCGCGGTCACCCCGCGCCACGGCGATCCTGGCGCGGGGCGCGGCTGAACTCGGCCTGATCGTTCATGGCCAGGACAAGATCCCAGCCGGACCCCGTCTGCCGCTCGAGGCGCCGAGGATCGCCCTGGTCGATGTCTATGGCGGCAGTTCCGGTTCGGGCTGGACCCGGTTTCTGTTCGATCAGTTCGAGTTCCCCTACACGGTCGTCTATCCCGCCGAACTGGATGCCGGGAACTTGCGCGCCAAGTACGACGTGGTGGTCCTGCCCAGCGGTGTCGGCGCCGGCGCGCTTGGCCAGACCGGGGCTGGCGCGTTCCATTTCCTGATGGACCAGCCACGGGCCGAGGAAATCCCCGCGCGGTATCACGCCATGCTGGGCTCGATTACCGCCGCCAGGACGGGGCCGGCCTTGGAGGCCTTCGCGCGCCAGGGCGGAACCGTGATCGCCTCGGCGGAGTCGACGGCCGTGGGCGCGGCCCTTGGCCTGCCGCTGAGCAATCCATTGACCGAGACAGTCGATGGCAAGACGAGCGCCTTGTCTCCCGTCAAATTCCAGGTGCGCGGGTCGCTGATTACCGCACGCGTCGACCCAAGCGAGCCGCTCGCCTATGGGATGGGCGAGACGGCCGACCTTTTCTTCGACTCCAGTCCGGTGTTCAGGATCGATCCCGCCGCCAAGGATGTCCACGCCGTCGCCTGGTTTTCCGGATCCAAGGTGCTGAAGAGCGGCTGGGCCTGGGGACAGGAGCGCCTGGACGGCGCCAGCGCGATCGTCGATGCGCCGCTGGGCAAGGGCCGCGTGCTGTTGATGGGCCCGGAGGTTGGCCAGCGCGGCCAGTCGCACGGGACGTTCAAGTTCCTCTTCAACGGCGTCTATTACGGCCCCGCCGTCAGCGGCGCCCGACACTGAACCTTCGACCTACGTCCCGCCGCCCGATCGTCGGCGCCAGTTGTCTCTTCGTCAGGAGCGTTGAAATGATCCGCAAGACCGCCCCAAGCCCGAGAGCCCAAGCTCTGTTCTCGGCCAGCGCCCTGGTCGTGATCCTCGCCATGGCGGGTCATCCCACGGCCGGCTTGGCGGGCGAACCCGCCGCCAAGGTGACGGGCGACGCCCGGGTCGATGGGCTACTTGGCCAGATGACGCTTGACGACAAGCTGGGGCTCATCCGCGGCGTGGAGGAAGACGCCGCCACCAACCAGGGCCAAGCAGGATATCTGCCGGGCGTGAAGCGGTTGGGTGTCCCGTCGCTGCGTCTGGCCGATGGACCGCCCGGCGTGCTGACCCGCCATCCTTCGCCCGCCCAGACCGCCACCATGGGCTTGGCGGCGACCTTCAGCCATGAGGATGCGCGGCTCAATGGCGTGATCATCGCTGAAGAGGCCAAGCGCCTGGGCATCGACGTGGTGCTGGAGCCCTTCGTCAATATCGACCGCGACGTGACCTTCCGACGCGGCTTCAATACCTATGGCGAGGATCCGGTGCTGACCGGCGAGATCGGAGCCAGCCTGATCCGCGGCATCCAGGGCGAGGGCGTCATGGCCCAGGCCAAGCACTTCGTCGGCTTCGACACCAACGGCCACGATGTGACCATCGACGACCAGGCCCTGCACGAGGTCTATCTGGCGCCGTTCGCTGACGCGATCTCGGCGGGCGTCTCCTCGATCATGTGCTCCTACAACTTGATCAACGGCGGCTTCGCCTGCGGCAATCACGCGATCCTGACCGACATCCTGCGCGGCGAGATGGGCTTCAAGGGTTTTGTCACGTCGGACTGGGGCGCGGTGCACGGCCATCTCTACATCAATGGCGGCCTGGACATGGAGATGCCCGGCGTCCTACCTAAGAGCAGCCCGTTCGCGCAGATGATGCGCTCCTATTTTGACGACGCGCCAGGGCCTCATGAGATCTCCAAGCCCGATTTCGGCATCCTGGCCACCCTGTTCGAAGGCGGCATTCCCGAGGAGCCCAAGAAGGGCGCGGTCAATTGGGCGGCGGAGTTTCCCGTCGATCAGGAGCCCAAGAACCTCTGGGACGGTCTGAAGTCCGGCGAGATCAAGGAGTCGACCGTGACCCTGGCGGCGGGGCGCGTGCTCTACGAGATGAACCGTTTTGGCTATCTGGACGGCCGCAACAACACCAAGCGATCCTTTACGCCCGATCAGATCGGCGCGGTGATCCGCAAGACCAGCGAGGACGCGGCGGTTCTACTGAAGAACCAGGACGCGATCCTTCCCCTGAAGGTCGACGCTCTGACCGCCGTGGCGATGATTGGGCCGGGCGCCGGCCAGGTCGTGGCGATCGGCAAGGCCGGCGAGCGCTCGGTGGGCATGCCCGAACGTCAGGTCAGTCCCGTCGAGGCCTTGCGTCGGATGACGGGCGCCGACGCTAGCCAGGTCGTTCTGGCCCTCGACAACGACATGACCGGCGCGCTGGTCCCAGACGTGGCGCTGTCGCACGACGGCCAGCCTGGCCTGGCGCATGCGGGCCCGGACGGCGAAGGGGTCTCCAGCCGCGTCGACTACACCCTGGCCAATGGTCAGGCGCTCAAGGCCGACACCAGCCACCACTGGGCGGGAACCTTCACCGTCGAGCGGGCCGGTGACTATTGGCTGAACCTGCAGCACCTTGGTGTTCGCGCCAGCCTGTGGATCGACGGCAAGCGGGTCGGCGGCTCGGGCTCGATGAAGGGGGGGCTGCATGGCGACACCGTTCAGCCCAATCTCGACAATCTCCTGCCGACGCCCGATGGCCTGAACGCCGTGCGGGTCGGCCTGGATCTCGCCGCCGGTCCCCACGAGATCAAGATCGAGACGATCGCCGACGGTTCGCACAATCCCGTCCAGGTGCGGTTGAACTGGTCCACGCCCGAGGCGCGGGCGGTCAACCGTGAAGCGGCGATCGCCGCGGCCAAGGCGGCAAAAACCGCCGTGGTCTTCGTCTGGGCGCGCGGCGCGCCGGCCTTCGGCCTGCCGGGCGACCAGAACGCCCTGGTCGAGGCGGTCGCGGCGGTCAATTCCAACACTGTCGTCGTGCTAAACACCAGCCAACCGGTCGCCATGCCCTGGCTCTCCAAGGTCAAGGGCGTCGTGCAGATGTGGTGGTCGGGCGACGAGGGGGGCTGGGCGACCGCCAGCGTCCTGACCGGCAAGGTCAACCCGGCCGGCCGCCTGCCATTTACCTGGGCCAAGAGCCTGCAGGACTACGCCGCCACCGATCCGGCCCATCCCGAGCGATCTGGCCATGGCGTCGATGGCAAGACGGTCTATTCGGAAGGCGTCGATGTCGGCTATCGTTGGTTTGACAAACAGGGGATCGAGCCTCTGTTTCCCTTTGGGTACGGGCTGTCCTACACGCGGTTCGTCTATTCGGACCTTAAGATCGCCAAGGCGGCCGATGGCGGCCTGGACGTGACGTTCAAGGTCAAGAACAGCGGCGTGGTCGCCGGCGACGAGGTCGCCCAGGTCTATCTGGGCGCGCCGAAGCGGCGGCCGGAGGGCGCTCAGTTCGCGCAAAGCGTGCTCGCGGGCTTCGAGCGGGTATCTCTGGCCTCCGGTCAACAGAAAGTCGTCAGCGTGCACGTCGCGCCGCGTCGCCTGCAGTACTGGTCGACGGCCAGGAAGGCGTGGGCGGACGCTCCGTTGGACCGGCAGGTCTTGGTCGGGGCAAGCTCAAGAGACCTGCGTTTGAACGCCCCGCTGGCCCAGTCCAAGCCCTAGGGCCGGCCAAGTCGATCTGTCAGGACCCGCCATGCAACTCATCTCTATCCCCGCCGTGGAGGTCGAAGGTCTTCGGCGCGTGCTGCCGGCGATCACGCGGGAGCACCTGTTCGCCGTGCTCGGCATCAGTGAGACGACCTGGGGCAAGCTGCGGCGCGGCGAGCCGATCAAGGCCAGCACCTGGGAGCGGATACGGATGCGCGCGGATCTCGCCGTGGACGCCCCGCGCGCCAGCATCGACGCCGGACCCCCAGTCGCAAGCCTGCCTCTTGAAGTTCTCTCCCGCATCTCACCGGAGATCCGACGTGGATCGTAGACTTTTTCTGGCGCTCGCCGCTTCAGGGCTGACGACCGCTTCTTCCGCGATGGCGGCGACCCGCGACAAAGACTCGCGTCGCTGGGGGCTGCAACTCTTCACGGTGCTGACACCGTTGGAGATCGACTTCCCGGGCGTTCTGAAGCAGGTCGCGCAGATGGGTTACGTCGAGGTCGAAACCATCGGCAGCTTTGGTCGTGACCCGGCCTATGTCCGCGACCTGCTGGATCAGAACGGTCTGGTTTCACCCTCGCAGCATCTTTCGCCCAAGGACATCTACAGCTCGTTCCGGGCCTGGTCGCGGCGGGAGATCTCGACGGAAGAAAATCGCGCCAACTATACCCGCGCCTTCGGCCTCGAGAACGCGATGGCGGTCGTCGAGGACGGCGTCGCCAGCGCCAAGGTCATGGGTCAGACCTACGTCACCTGGCCGATCCTGATGCCGGCCCATCTGGCCGACCGCCGGACGCTCGACGCCTATGTCGCCCTGTTCAACGCCGCCGGCGCGCTTTGCGCCCGTGAGGGCGTGGTGTTCGCCTATCACAACCATGACCGTGAGTTCGCCAAGGTCGGTGACGAAGTGATCTACGACCTGATCCTGGCTGGGACTGATCCTAATCTCGTGAAGCTGGAATTGGATCTGTTCTGGGTCACCAAGGCCAGGGCCGATCCCATCGCCTATCTCCAGCGCCAGGCCGGACGTATCAAGGCATGCCATCTCAAGGACATGAGCGCCAACGGGGATTTCGCGGTGGTTGGGGAGGGCGTGCTCGATGTTCCTGGTCTCGTCAAGGCGGCGCGCGCTTCCGGTGTCGAGCACTTCTTCGTCGAATATGATCGTTCCAACGATCCCTTGTCGGAAAGTCGGCGCTCCTTGGCCTATCTGCGGGGGTTGCAGTGACCATTTCGGTTCTCATCAGCGCTCGAACGTTTCCCCAACCGGTTTCAAATCCCGTCGGCGCCCGCGGCAGCAGAGGGGCCGAATATGGTTCGGCATTGCCGCTCCTCGATCCGACACATGACCGCCGGCCAGCTCGTACCTCAATACAAACACCCGCAGATTGCCCCGACCGATCCGTGGGCCATGGAATACTACTTGATGCGGGGGGTGACGATCTGGCGCTGGGCGGCGGCTACTTGCCCTGCAAGGAGATGGCTATCCCATCGAGTTCCACGACACCAGGATCATGCGGCTTCCCAAGGAGTCCGTCATGCGATCCGGAAGGATAAAATTGATGCTCAAGAACCTGTGGACGGGGATTCTCCCCCTGGCGGCCGTCGCCGGGCTCATGACGGCTGTCCCGCCCGCAGCCGCAGCAGAACGCACTCGGCTGATCGTGCTCACCGATATCGGCAACGAGCCGGACGATTCCGAATCGATGGTCCGGCTTCTGCTGTACGCCAATGAATTCGACATCGAGGGCCTGATCGCCACCACCTCGACCTGGCAACGGGACCAAGTGCAGCCCCGACTGATCGAAGAACGAGTCCGGGCCTACGGCCAGGTGCTTCCCAACCTTCGACGGCATGCGCAAGGCTACCCCGCCGCCACTGCCCTACTGGGCCTCATCCAGTCCGGCCGCTCGGAATACGGCATGCAGGGCGTCGGCGAGGGAAAGGACACCGCCGCCTCCCAGCGGATCATCGAGGCGGTGGACCGACCTGATCCGAGGCCGGTCTGGATCACGGTGTGGGGCGGGGCCGTAGATCTAGCGCAGGCGCTCTGGCGCGTGCGCAGCGAGCGCAGTCCTGCCGAAGTCGCGGCCTTCGTGGCCAAGCTGCGCGTCTATTCCATCTCGGACCAGGACGATGCGGGGCCCTGGGCGCGGCGCAACTTTCCGGACCTGTTCTGGATCGCCAGCATCCATGGGTTCAGCGATTACGGCCAGGCGGCCTGGTTCGGCGTCTCCGGCGACCTGATGCGCTCGGTTCCGGGGGCCGACATCTCCTGGGTCAGCAAGGACTGGCTCGCCGCCCACATCCAGAAGGGCCCGCTTGGGGCGCTCTACCCGGCCCCGAAGTACATCATGGAAGGCGATACCCCCTCCTTCCTCTATCTCATTTCCAACGGTCTGGGCGACCCGGAGCACCCGGACTACGGCAGCTGGGGCGGCCGGTACGCCAAGGTCTCGGCGGCGGACGGCCTCTTCGCCGACGTGACCGACACCGCCGTCGGCGCCGACGGCAAGACCTACCGGACCTACCAGGCCGGCGTCTGGCGCTGGAGATCGGCCTACCAGTCGGACTTCGCCGCCCGCATGGCCTGGACGCTGACGCCCGATCCCGCAGCGGCCAATCACGCGCCGGCGGCCGTGCTCAACGGCCGGCCGGGGCGCGAACCGGTTACATTGACGGTCAAGGCCGGAGACCGGGTTCGCCTTAGCGCCGCCGGCTCCAGCGACCCCGACGACCAGGCCCTGACCTATCGCTGGACCTACTACCGGGAAGCCGGCGCCGGCGGGCATCTCAACCCCGAGCTACGACTGGATGGCGCCGAGTCGCAAAACCTGGAGTTCACCGCCCCGCAAGTGGCGGCCAAGACCGACCTGCACGTCCTGTTGGAAGTTCGCGACGCCGGCGGCCCGTCGTTGGTGAGCTACCGCCGCGCGATCGTGGCCGTCGTGCCCGGCTGATAGTAATCACACGCCGCCGTTTTCTGCGGAGCGGCACGAGCGGAAAACCGTCGTCGGCTATCTCCTTCGGCTCACTACCAACTGATCGGCCGTCATTTTCCGCCTGGAATGTAGTCGCCCCCTTTGCCCATGCGTCGACTAAGCGGCGCGGCGCGGAACGTCGGTGAAGGCTGCTCATAGAGACAGGGGCCGCCTGTCCTGATGGCCTTTAGGTTCGCCTTCAGGTCCGCGCTCGTCGGATCTAGGGCGATCGCCTCAGTCTCGATCCGCACGGCCCTGTCGATCTCGTCCGCGACCGCCAGGGCGCAGGCCAGGGTGTCGAGATAGTTGGCGCCGCCAGATCGAGCTTGGCCTTGTCGCCCCCCCTGGCGATCCTCATGACCCTGCGGCTGGGCCCCTTATCGCCAAGACGTTCCGAAAGGTGATGGCTGCTGCGGCCGACGAGTTCGAGGTTCTGCTGCTCGAACAGGTGAGACGGGGACTGGTGCTCGTTTTCAGTTGTAGCGAGACCTGGGCTTCGGTGCCGATGTGGGCCCACTACGCGGGCAACCACACCGGGTTCGCCATAGGCCTCGAACCGGCTACGGCTTTTCCCAACCCGAACCCTAAGTCGGACAAGCGGTTCCTGCCTGCTCTGAAAGTGAAGTACGTCCGGCGCCAGCCGTGCATCAGCATGTCCGACATGGACACTAGCAATTTCCTGACGGCCAAGATGGACCACTGGACCTACGAGAAGGAGTGGCGCTTCATGAACATGCCCGATGGCGCGGCCCCGCGCGGCGGCGTCGTCAACGGCCATGAGTTGCTGCTGTTCGACTTCCGCCCGGACGCCATTCGAAAAATCGTGCCGGGCGCCAACTGCGCACCAGAAACCGTGGCTGAAGAAGAGGTATTTATGTCTTCCAAGGGCGCCGGCTATCGTCGGCGCTCTTTTCGTTTGACGGCATCGGTCGGGTGGGGGCTTGCCTGAACCGTTTGCTCACGGTGATCGAACCGGTCGCCTACGCCAGCGCCGCCGCCCGTTGACCGCCGAGGGAATGTCGAGCCGTTTGATCTGGCGCAGGACGGCTCCGCCAGTCTGAGCCAGAGTGAGGCCTGGGCTCTCAAGCGAACGGGGACTGGGTGTGGCGGCGGAACCTTTCGAGCGGCTCGGGCTGGCCTTGGCCATCGGCTTCCTGATCGGCATCGAGCGGGGCTGGCGGGCGCGCGACGTCGCCGAAGGGGGGCGGGCCGCCGGACTGCGCACCTACGCCCTGTCGGGTCTGCTGGGCGGGGTCTCGGGGATGCTGAGCCAGGCCCTGGGCGGCTGGGCCATGCTGACGCTTGGCTTGCCGTTCGCGGCGGCCTTCATCCTCTTCAAGCAACGGGAACAGCGCGACGACAACGACCACTCGGCCACCGCCATCGTCGCGGGCCTGCTGACCTTCGGGCTCGGGGCCTTGGCGGCGATCGGCGATGAGCGCGTCGCCGCCGCCGCCGCCGTGGCGGTCGCGGCCCTGCTGGCGGGCAAGGAGGTGCTGCACACCTGGCTCAAGCGCCTGACCTGGCCCGAACTCCGAGATGCGTTGGTCCTGCTCGCCATGACCTTCGTGGCCTTGCCGCTTCTGCCAAACCGCCCCTTTGGCCCCTACGGCCTGGTCAACTTCGCGGAACTCTGGGTGCTGACCATTGCCATGGCGGCGATTTCCTTTGTCGCCTACGCCGCGATCAAGGTGTGGGGACCGGCCCGGGGCGCGTTGCTGGCCAGCGCGGCCGGCGCGCTGGTCTCGTCGACAGCGGTGACCTTCTATCTGGCTCGACTGCAAAAGGAAGCCCCCAACCCCTTCGCCCTGGCGGGCGCGGCCCTGGTCGCCAGCGCCATCATGGCGATCCGGCTGGGGGCCATCACCTTGGCGCTCTGGCCGCCCTTGTTCTGGTCGCTGTCGGCGCCGCTGGGCGTGTTCGCCGCGCTCTCGACGGTCCTTGGCTTGGGGGCGACCGCCTTGGCGTCGACCGGTGAGGCCGCGCCGTCGTCGTCCTCGGCCAAGAGCCCCTTTGAACTGGCGCTGGTGCTGAAATTCGCCCTGGTGTTGGGCGTCATCATGGCGGCGTCAAGGATCGCCGCCGGCCTTTACGGTCCGTCCGGCCTTCTGCCGGTGGCGGCGCTCGGCGGCCTGGTCGACGCCGACGCGGTCACCCTGTCGGCCGCCCGCATGAGCGCGGGGGGCATGGCCATCGGCGTCGCCGGCCAGGCGGTGCTGCTGGCCGCCACGGTCGACAGCTGTTCGAAGATGGTCATCGCCTGGGTGGTGGGCGGCGCGCGCTTTGGCGCCCTCTATGCGGCGGGAACCCTGTTGGCCCTGGCCGCAGCGGCCGGTGTCTGGGCGTGGCTCTGAAGCCTTTCATCGCGACTGGCCCGAGCGCGTCCTATGCGAGCGCGGGTGCGAACAGGTCGTCCAGGCGCGTGCGAACCTGGTCCAGCACGTCGGCCACGGACTCGGCGGTGATGTTGGACACGATGGAGCCGAAGTGCTCGTGGTCCAAGACCCGCAAGCCACAGACGCCCGACAGGTGCAGGTCGAACACCGTCATCAGGGCCTTCAAGGCGCCGGTGTCGTTCACCCAGTCCTCGGGCGCGCCGGAGGTCGAAAAGCTGAGCAGGGTCTTGTCGTCGAGCAGCGATTCCGCGCCCCCAGCGCCCGGCGCATAGCCAAAGCCCATGCTGAACACCCGGTCGACATAGCCCTTGAGAATGGCGGGAGGCGCGTTGAACCAGAAGGGATAGACGAAGATGAAGCTGTCGACCTCGCCGATCAGCCGCCGTTCGGCGACCACGTCGGCGGCCGGATGCGCGCCCGACGGGGAGGGCAGTTCCTCGGCTTTCAGGCGCGGGTCGAAATCCAGCGCATAGAGGTCGCGCAAGACCACGGTGTGGTTGGTGGCGCGCAGGTGCTCGACACAGGTTCGGGCGATGGCGGCGCAGAAGCTGGTGGGCTTGGGGTGGGCGAGGATGACGGCGTGTTTCATGGGGCGGCTCCCAAACAGCGACATGCTGACCCACGAAGACTAGTCGCCGGAGCGGCCGCCAAATTGATCCAGATCAGGGATCGGGACATGGCCTGGCCGATGCTGTCGGCCGCAGGAGGCGCCGATGATCACGGATGGACGAACCTTGGTGGTGGCGGCCGACGGCGGGCGAGCCCGTGCTACGGCGTGGCGCGCCGTGAGCCGGGCTTCCTTTGGCGCGACCGATCGCGCCGTGTCCGACCTGATCCGTCTCCGCGAGGTTCTATCATGACCCCGATCCTATCCTTTCACGGCGCCGCCGGCTGCGTGACAGGCTCGTGCGCCCGCCTGCAGACGCAGGCGGCGACGATCCTGGTCGATTGCGGCATGTTCCAGGGCTCGAAGACCCTCAAGGCGCTGAACTATGGCGAGTTTCCATTTGATCCGAGCCAGGTCGACGCCGTCCTGCTCACCCATGCCCATGTCGATCATTGCGGTCTGCTTCCCAAGCTGATGCTCGCGGGCTTCGAGGGGCCGATCTATGCGACGGCGGCGACGCGCGATCTCTGCGCGGTGATGCTCGCCGACGCCGGCGGCATCCAGGAAGGGGAGGTGGCGGCGCTCAACCGGCGCAACCAGAGACGAGGCCTGGCGCCCGTCGAACCGATCTATACCGAGGCTGACGCCGTCCGGGTCATGAAGCAGTTTCGGAAGGTCAAGCTGGGCGAGCCGGTGACGGTCGCGCCGGGAATTTCGGCGGTCTATTGGGAGGCCGGCCACATTCTGGGCTCGGCCTCGATCGAGGTCGTCGTTGGCCCCGCCGGCGCCGAGAAGCGCCTGCTTTTCTCGGGAGACCTCGGCTCGGGCGGCAGCGACTTCGTCGCCGACCCGCAAGGCCCCAAGGGCGTCGATCACCTGATCCTCGAATCCACCTATGGCGATCGCGAGCGCGCGGCCATCAGCGGCGTCGCCCGCCGTGCGGCCCTGGCCGAGGAACTCAAGGCCGCCCACGCCGCGGGCGGACCGCTGCTCATCCCGGCCTTCGCACTGGAACGCAGTCAGGAACTGCTGGTCGATCTGCTGCAGTTGATGGAGGACGGGAACGCGCCGCGCGGCGACATCTTCCTGGACTCGCCCCTGGCCATCGAGGCCTCCAAGGTGTTCCTCGAACGGGGCTGGAATCCCGCCCTCCAGCGCAACCCATTCGAGCCGGTCCGGCCCTCCGAACATCTTCGCTTCCTGGACAAGCCCTGGGATAGCGACGGCCTGGAGCGCCTCTCCGGCTGGCATGTGATCCTGGCGGCCAGCGGCATGTGCGACGCCGGGCGCGTGCGCAAGCACCTCAAGCGATTGCTGTGGCGCAACGAGGCGACGGTGCTGCTGTGCGGGTTCCAGGCGGCGGGTACGCTGGGTCGACTGCTCGCTGACGGCGCGGAGCGTGTCAGCATCCAGGGCGACGAGGTTCGGGTCCGCGCGCGGGTGCGCAAGCTCGACGCCTACTCGGCCCATGCCGACGCGACGGGCCTGACACGCTGGGCGCTCGATCGGGCGCCCGTCGCCGGGTCGATCCTGCTGGCCCATGGCGAGCCGGACGCCGCCGCGGGGCTGCGCGATCGGCTGACCGTCGCCGGCTTCGACGCGGACGCCATCCTGATCCCCGACCTGGACGACGGCTTCGACCTGACCGAAGACGGTGCGATCCCAAGACAGCCGTCGCCGGCCCGACTGGCGCCCCACGCCGCCGCCAAGCTCGACTGGCATAATCACCGGGTCGCCTTCCAGATGGCGCTCAACGCCGCCCTGGAAGGGGCGCATGACGATGCAGCCCGCGAGGCGCTGCTGCGCCGCCTGAGCGCGGTCGTCGACGGCCAAGTTGTCGACGGAGATTCTCAGCCGTCCCGAGCGCGGGCCGGTTCGCATGAACTTGACCCAGGTCAACACCGGTCACCGCGAGAAGGTGCGTTGTAGGACCTCATCCCACCCTCTTTGCAAGGCAAGACAATGTCAGCTCGCAAGATCAAAACGCTCGCTCGCGACGGCCGTGACGCTTTCGAAAACGTCACCGAACACCTCAGGACCATGGTCGATCACCTGGGCCGCGACGCCGGCGACGCGGTCTCGGTGAGCGCCGTGGCCCTGGGCCATGCGGCCATCGAGCTGGTCGGCGATGTCCAGACCAAGCTCGATCGGCTCGAGACAGCGGCTGAGCGACGGATCCGACGCCATCCCGGTGAAGCCCTGGCGGCCACCGCGGCCGGCGCGGCCCTGGTCGCCGCCGCCGCGGCCAGTCTCGTCACCTATGCCGTGACCCGCCGGGCCCGCGGCGCATAGACACGCCCGTGACGGATCGCGCCAATGGCCTGGACGAGGACGAGGCGGCGCGTCGCCTCGCCCTCGTCGGCCCCAATCAGATCGACCCGCCGCGCACGCGCTCGGTGGGGCAAATCGTGCTGGGGACGATCCGCGAACCGATGTTCGGCCTGCTCCTGGCGGCCTCGGGCCTCTATCTGGCGCTTGGCGATCTGGCCGAAGGCCTGCTGCTGACCTTGGCGGCGGTGGCCACCATCGTCCAAGTCGTGTTCCAGGAGGCGCGCAGCGAACGGGCCCTCAAGGCGCTGCGCGACCTGGCCGAGCCCATGGTGCGGCTGGTTCGCGGCGGGATCGAGCGCCCGGCGTCATCGCGCGTGCTGGTGCCCGGCGATGTTGTGCTGGTGGGGGAGGGGCAGCGCGTGCCCGCCGACGCCCAGCTGATCGACGGAGAACTCCTGACCATCGACGAGGCGGCCTTGACGGGCGAATCCATTCCGGTTCAGCGCGCGCCGGGCGTGGCGGACGGCCCGTCCGGCGCGATCTTCGCGGGGACGCTGGTCGTCTCGGGCCAGGGGGTGGCCGAGGTGACCGCCACGGGGTCTCGAACCGCCATCGGCAAGATCGGCGCGGCGCTAGCCACCCTGGAGACGTCGCCGGCTCCGCTACGGAAGGCTCTCACAAGACTGGTCGGGTGGCTCGGCCTGGCCGCCGGCCTGTTCTGTGTCCTGGTCGTTGTCGCCTACGGCTTGATGCGAGGCGACTGGCTCGAGGCCGCCCTGGCGGGCATCACGGTCGCGATCGCGATGATCCCGGAAGAGTTCCCGATGGTGTTGTCGGTCTTTCTGGCCCTGGGAGCATGGCGGCTTGGCCGTCACAACGTGCTGGTGCGCCGCGGGGCGGTGATCGAGACCCTTGGCGGGGCCACCGTGCTCTGCGTCGACAAGACCGGCACCCTGACCGAAAACCGCATGACAGTCGCCGCCCTCTGGACGCGGGCCGCGCGGTGCCCGCCCTCGCCGCCGGACGCGCCCGTTCCCCATCCCCTGCTGGCGACCGCGAGCCTGGCCTGCGCCGCCCGCCCGGTCGATCCGATGGACCGCGCGCTGACGGCCTTGGCGCGGCCGCCGGCCGACGCGCGCCTCGAACGTGTCTGGCCTCTACGGACAGAGCGCCTGGCCGTGGTCCAGGCTTGGCGTCGCGCCGACCAGAGCCTGCTGCTGGCCGCCAAGGGTGCGCCGGAAGCGATCTTCGCCCTGTGTCGCCTGACGCCCGACGAGATAGCGCCCATCCGTGCGGCGCTTGAAACCCTGGCGCTCGAAGGCCTGCGCGTGCTGGCCGTCGCCGAGGCGGTCGAGGGCGGCGAGACGCCGGAGGAGCCCGAGGGCGCCCGTTTCAGCTTCCGCGGCCTTGTCGGGTTCGCCGATCCGCTGCGGTCCGACGCGGCCGCTGCGGTGCGCGAAGCGCGGGCGGCCGGCGTCAAGGTGATGATGATCACCGGCGACTATCCGGCCACGGCCCTGAACATCGCGCGCCAGGCCGGCCTCGACGTGGCGGCCGGCGTCCTGACCGGCGAGGACATCGCCCGGCTCGACCAGGCGGCGCTGGGCGCGCGCCTGGCGGAGGTTCGCGTGTTCGCGCGCGTGCGGCCCGAACAGAAGCTGGCCCTGGTGGAAGCCCTGAAAGCCAACGGCGAGATCGTCGCCATGACCGGCGATGGCGTCAATGACGCACCGGCCCTGGAGGCGGCCCATATCGGCATCGCCATGGGCCTGCGCGGCACGGACGTGGCCCGCGAAGCCGCCGACCTGATCCTGCTGGACGACAGCCTGGCCTCGATCGTCGGCGGCGTCCGGCTGGGCCGGCGGATCTATGACAATCTGCGGCGCGCCCTGACCTACGTCACCGCCATCCACGTGCCGATCGCCGGCCTGGCCCTGGCGCCGGTGCTGCTCGGCGCGCCGCCGATGCTGTTTCCGGTGCAGGTGGTGTTTCTCGAACTGGTCATCGACCCGGTCTGCTCCCTGGTCTTCGAAGGCGAAGCCAGCGATCGCGACAGCATGAAACGGCCGCCCCGCTCGCCCCGGGCCAGTCTGTTTGGCGCGCGGCAGATCGCCCAAGGCGCCCTGCGGGGGGCGGTGATCTTGGCCGTGGTGCTGGCCCTCTATCTCTGGGGCCTCACCTGGATGCCCGCCGCCCAGGCGCGGGCCGGCGCCTTCGCGGCCCTGGTGGTCGGCAACCTGACCCTGGCCGTCACCACCGCCACGGGGCGCGACGGCCGGCTGCTGGATGCGCGGCGCTGGGTGTTCTGGACGATCGCCGCGGTCGCGGGGACCATCCTGCTCCTGGTCTTGTCGACGCCGGGTTTGGCGGCCCTCTTCCGCATGGCGACGCCGCCGGCTGGGTTCGTGGCGATTTGCGTGGCGGCGGGCGGCGCGGCGGCGGGCTGGACCTGGGCGCAGAGGATGATGCGGCGGACCTGATCCAGATCAAGGCCGGGGCGGCGGCAAGGTCCGAAATGGCCGTCGAAAAGGAGCTTCCCATGGCTTTCAAGGATATTCTCCTCCAGCTGGACAGCTATCCGGAGCCGACCCCGCTGGCTGTGATCGAACGCGGCGTCTGGTGGGCGCGGCACCTGGGAGCAACGCTCACGGCCTTGGCCGTCGATATCCAGATCCCGGTTCACAGCAACAGGGTCGCCGACTATCTGATCGGGCTGACGGACCTGGCCCGCGCCGAGGAGGCCAAGTCCCATCGCCAGGGCCAGGAAGCGCTCGCTCAAGCCGCCGCCTGCGCCCTGCGCGCCGAGGTCGAATTCCTCGTCCACACCCACCGGGCTCATCTTTTCGACATCGGTGAGCACATCGCCAGGATGGCGCGGACGCGGGATCTTTGCATCGTGCCGCTGAGCGGGCGGTTCGACGAGCAGCAGGGCGTGGTCAGGACCGTGGTCTTCGGCTCGGGCGGTCCGACCCTGATCCTGGACGAAACCGCCGTCGAGGCGCGCACCAGCGGCTGCGCGCGGGTGGTGGTGGCCTGGGACGGCGGCGCCAGCGCCGCGCGCGCCCTGTCCGACAGCCTTCCTGTTCTGGCCAAGGCCGACGCCGTCACGGTGTTGACCATCAGCGGTGACAAGCCCGGGGTCGACGACCAGACGGGCCTGGACGTCGTGCGCCACCTGCACAGCCACGGGATCACCGCCCAGGCCAAGGCGCTGGCGCCCGACCATGGCTCCGCCGGGGCGGCCATCGAGCACTATGTCCGCCAAGTCGACGCCGATCTCCTGGTGATGGGGGCCTATGGCCACGCGCGGCTGCGCGACTTCGTGCTCGGCGGCGCCACCGAATATCTCCTTCACAAACCGCCGACCGCGCTCTGGATGGCGCATGCCTGAAACGCCTCTGGCGGCGCTCTGTCGGGCAGGGGGGCAGCGCCCACGCGCGGCGACGGCCGCGCCGTGGCGTCGCGCACGATCGCCCGGTCGCTAGGCGTCGGCGGGTTCGAGGCGCCAATCCGGCTGCACGGCGAACAGTTGGATCCGTCCGGGGCGCGCGGCGTAGTCGATCAACGACACCCATTGCGGCGTGAACCGCAGCAGGGCCACGGCGTGCCCGGAGGGGTGGGGCTCGAAGCGGGCGAACTCGGGCGTTCCCCAGATCTTCCGATTGAGCGCATCGACCCAAAGCGGATCCTCGATCAGGGTTGCGCGACCGGCGAGGGACAGGCCCTGGGGCGGACCGTCGGCGTCGCCGCCGATCGCGATCGAGATCCGAGGGTCGGCGGCGATATTGGCGCGTTTCTGGCTGTCCTGCGCCACCAGGAAATACAGCGTCAGCCCGTCGGCGAGATAGTTCACCAAGGTCGCTTGCGGCCAGCCATCGGGGCGCAGCGTCGCCACGCTCATCAGATGGTGGCGGGCCAGGATCGCGCTGACCTTGGCCTCGGGAGAGCCAAGCGGCTCGGGTGGCTCAGTGGCGGGATGGTCTTGAGCCATGACGTCCTCCTATGGACTTCGCGGGGCTAGCCTACTGACTCAGGCCGCGACCAGGTCGGTCAGGCGATCGGGGGCGGCTATGCGAAATCGCCGGCAGCTCTCCAGAGCCACCAGGCCGTCGGCCTGCAGTTGGGTGATCATTCTCGACACGGTCTCGATGGTCAGGCCCAGATGATCGGCGATGTCCTGGCGGCTCATCGCCAGTTCGCTCCAGGCCGCGCCCTGGCGCTCGGCCACGCCCGATAGGAACCCGGCCACCCGCTCATAGGCGCTCTTGCGCGCCAGCAGCATCATATGATCCTGAGCGCGGCCCAGTTCCTGACCCGTGGCGCGCCAGATCAGACGCTCCAGACGCTCGCCAGCCTCCCCGTAGTGCTTCAGAGCCGAGCGTTTGGCCACCAGGATCTTGCTGTCGCACAAGGCTTCGGCCGAGGCGCGGTGTGTGGGGCCCGTCTCCAGACCAAACAGGTCGCCAGGATAGTAGAAGCCGGCGATCTGCCGACGGCCATCAGCGAGCAGGCGGGAGGCGCGGACCGCGCCGCGCTGAACCTGGTAGACCATATCGGTCTGCTCATCCTGGGCGTAGATTTCCTCGCCAGAGGAGAAGTTCATGCCAACGCCGATCGCGCTGAAGATCTCGACGGGCGAAACCGCCTGAGCGCGCGGGTCAGTAACGTCGGCGCAATCTCGCAGAAAAGCCGGCATGGACATCAAACGTCTCCTTGAGCGGTCGACCTCAGGGATAGGTGAACGGCGCCGGACCGCCCATTGGGATGTTTACGTAGTCGCTACCACGACCGGACTACGATGCCGCCGCCCGCCCAGGCTCGTTGCTTCGGTGCTCGCCGTTCCCGACAATGTCCGCGGCGTCGACGTCACCTGCTCGGCGATGGCCGCCTGGGACGGCTCGCCGCCGGTCATGGCGAACTTGCGGGCGGTCTCGGATCGGACCTAGGCGTCGACGCTGGCGTCGATCCGACGTTCGACGATCCGCAGGCTGGTGTCGTCCGGGCAGATCCGGGCGGTGAAGCCCATGTCGCGCTCGAGCTGAAGGGCGGCGACATGGTCGGCGCTTTCCAGTGAATGGACGATCCTGACGCCCCGGGCGCGCGCATAGGCCAGAACGTGGTTGAGCAGGGTCCAGCCCAGGCCGTGGCCCTTCAGGTCGCTGCGCACCGTGACGGCCACCTCGGCGCGCTCGGGATCGGCGCCAGATACAAGCATGGCGGTGGCGATGACCGTCCGGCCACCGGCCTCAAAGGCCAGGAAGGTCATGGTGCGCCGGTAGTCGACCTGGGTCATCAAGGCCAGCCGGTCGGCATCCACGGTGCGCAGGGGCGACAGAAACCGCAGTCGCAGGTCTTCGGTGTCGAGCCGCGCGAAGAAGGCGGCGACGGCCGGGGTGTCGTCGGGACGCACCGGTCGAACGTGGAAGGCCAGGCCGCTTCGGGTCCGCAGGTCGGCGGCCCATTCCATGGGCACGGGCTGGATGACCAGGCGCGAGGCGGGGCTGGCGTCCTGGGTGATCACGATGCGGGCGTCGAGCGCCAGGACGCCGTAGGCGTCGACGCGCAAGGGGTTGATGTCCAGCTCCGCGATGTCGGGCAGGTCGACGGCGATCGCCGAGAGCGCCTCCAGGGCGGCGACCACCCCGGCGATGTCGGCTTGGGGTTCGTCACGATAGCCGGCCAGCAAGCGCGATATCCGGGTCTTGGCGATCATCGCCCGCGCCAGGTCGCCGTCGAGGGGCGGCAGGCCCAGGGCGCGATCCTTGAGCACCTCGACCGCCTTGCCGCCGGCTCCGACCATCAGCACCGGACCGAAGGTGGCGTCCTGGGCCAGGCCGACGATGAGTTCGTGGGCGTGGCCCGGCGGGATCATGGTCTCCACCGCGAACCCCGTGATCACGGCCTCGGGGAGGGTCTGGGCTATGCGCGCGGCCATGGCCGCGGCGGCGGCGCTGGCCGCCCCGGCGTTTTGGAGATCGAGGGCGACGCCGCCGACGTCGGACTTATGGCTGATCTGCGGTGAGACGATCTTGACGGCGTAGGGCGGGGCGAGATCCACGCAGATCCCGGCGACGTCCTGGGCGGTGGGGGCCAGGCGGGTCGGGACGGTGGCGACGCCGTAGGCCTTCAGCAGCGCCTTGGCCTCGATTTCGTTGAGCAGGGTTCGGCCCTCCGCTCGCGCGGCCTGGATCAGCGCCCTGGCGGCGGCGCGGTCGCGGACGCGCTCGTCGTGGCCAGTAGGCGCGGCCATCAGGCTGCCCTTGGCGCGGCGGGCGGCGAGGAGATGGCCGAAGGCCCGCGCGGCGGCGTCGGGGGTTCCAAACATCGGAATGCCGGCGGCGCTGAGGATCGGCCCGGCGGCGTCCTGGTTGGCGTCGCCCAGCCAGCAGGCGATCACCGGCTTGCGCACGCCGCGTCCGCGAGCCGCCACGACGCCGGCGGCCACGCCCCGCGCGATGTCGCCCGGCTTGGACAAGGCGGTGGGACAGTTCATGACCAGGACCGCGTCGACCCCGCCGTCCGCCAGCACCGCATCGAGCGTCAGGCCATAGCGCTCGGCGGGCGCGTCGCCCATCAGGTCCACGGGATCACCGTGCGACCAGCCGGCGGGGAGGGCGGCGTTCAGGCGCGCCAAGGTTTGCGGTTCAAGTTCGGCGAGAACGCCGCCCCCCGTCGCCATGGCGTCCAGCGCCAGGATGCCGGCTCCGCCGCCGTTGGTGACGATGGCCAGGCGGTCGCCGGCCAGGCTTCGCCCGGCGCGCAACACCGCGGCGGCGTCGAAGAGGTCGGTCAGGGTCTCGACCTGGACGACGCCCGCCCGCTCGAAGGCGCAGGCGTGGACGTCGTAGGCGCCGGCCAGGGCGCCGGTGTGGGAGCGCACGGCCTTGCCGCTGGCGGCGTTGCGCCCGGCCTTCAAGGCGATCACCGGCTTGATGCGCGCGGCCGCGCGGGCCGCGGACATGAACTTGGCCGCGTTGGTGACGCCCTCGACATAGAGCAGGATGGCCTCGGTGTGGGGATCGGCGGCGAAGAGGTCGATCAGGTCGCCCAGGTCGACCTCGGCCATGTCGCCCACCGAGACGATCCCGGAAAAGCCCAGCTGGCGGGTGTTGGCCCAGTCGATCACGCCGCTCACCAGGGCGCCGCTCTGGGAGATCAGGGCAAGGCCCCCGGGGGCGGGGGCGCCGCGGGCGAAGGAGGCGTTGAGATGGGCGCGGGGGACCAGAAGGCCCAGGCCGTTGGGCCCGACGATCCTCAGACCAAAGGGTTTGGCGGCCTCCAGCATGGCCTGGCGCAGGCCGTTGGCTTCGGTGATCCCCGCGGACAGAACAACGGCGACCTTGGTCCCGGCCGCGCCGAGGTCGGCGATCACCTGGGGAACGCCGGCGGCCGGGATCGCCACCACGGCCAGTTCGGGCGGCTCGGGCAGGCCGGCGATGGTCGCCGACCAGGTTGTGCCGACCATCGACACCGGGCGCGGATTGACCAGATACACCGCACCGGCGAAGCCGCCGGACAACAGGTTTTCGACGACCACCTGCCCCACGGAGCCCAGGCGATCTGAGCCGCCGATCACCGCCACCGAGGCGGGAGAGAGCAGAGGAGCGAGATTGAAGAGCGACATGGCGGCCTCGAGCGTCAAGGCCCGCCGGACGGGGCCGTCGGCGGGCAAAGAACGCGCCGGGGCCCTTGCGCGCCATCCGTAGAATCCCGCATGCAGCCTGCTGCCCAAGCCTTGCCGAACCGGTTTGTAAGCCGCGACGTGAGGAGGCATGATCGACCGTGGTCTGGCCCCGGGGCGGACAGCCACGACCACGGGGAAGGTGAAGACAGCATGGCGTCGGGCTCGGCCCTCCAGCAGGACCAGATAAGGGGTTACGGCGCCGCTCTGGCGGCCTTCGTTCTTGCTGTCGGGATACGCTGGCTCTTGGCCCCCTGGCTGGGGGATCATGCCGCCTATCTGCTCTTCACCGCGCCCATTGCTGTCGCCGCGGTGTTCGGCGGCAGGGGCGCCGGGCTGGGCGCGACCTTTCTGGGCCTCGTCGCCGGTTTCGCCTTCAGCGGTCGCGACCCGTTGGACGCCCTGGCGGCGGCGGAGGCGCTGACCTTCCTGTTGGCGGCGACGGGCATAATTCTGGTGGGGGCGGAAATCGGACGGCTGCGCCAGCGGTCGGCTTCCAGCGAGCAGGGCGCCGCGGCCAGGGCTCGGCAGGCCGAAGATCTCGCCAGCGAATTCAACCTGCTGATCGACGGGGCGACCGAGTACGCGATCTGCATGCTCGATCCCGAAGGGCGGGTGCTGATCTGGAACGCCGGCGGGCAAAGGCTTATGGGCTGGAGCGAGGCCGAAGCCGTCGGCCAGGACGTCGCGACCTTCTATCCGCAGGACACCCGGCAGGCGGGCAAGCCGCAGGCCGACCTCGCCAGGGCCCAGGCCGAAGGCAAGATCGAGGACGAGGCCTGGATCCTGCGCAAGGACGGCTCGGAATTTCTGGCCCATGTCTCGATCACGGCGCTCCATGACCCGGCCGGCGCCTTGCGGGGTTTTGGCAAGGTCGTGCGCGACGTCACCGACCAACGGGCCAGCGAGCGGGCCCTGGACGCCGGCGCGGAGCATCTACGTTCGATCCTGTCCACCGTCCCCGACGCCATGGTGGTCATCGATGAGCGGGGCAAGATCCTGTCGTTCAGCGCCGCCGCCGAGCGCCTGTTCGGCTTTCAGGAGGCCGAGGTGCTGGGCGAGAACGTTCGCCGCCTGATGCCGTCACCCGATCGCGAGCGCCATGACGCCTATATCCAGCGCTATCTCGACACCGGCGAACGCAAGGTCATCGGCATGGGGCGCGTCGTCGTCGGCCTGCGCAAGGACGGCACGACCTTTCCGATGGAGCTGTCGGTCGGCGAGGCCATCGGCCACGGCCCGCGGGTGTTCACCGGTTTTGTCCGTGACCTGACCGATCGCCAACGCACCCAGGCCCGGCTCGAGGAACTCCAGGCCGAGCTGATCCATATCGCCCGGGTCAGCGGCATGGGGACCATGGCCTCGACCCTGGCCCACGAGCTGAACCAGCCGATCACCGCCGTCGCCAACTATGTCGAGGCGGTGCGCGACCTCCTGACCCAGCCGGATCCCGACGACCTGCCGATGATCCGCGAGGCCCTCGACGATGCGGCCGGCGAGGCGATGCGGGCGGGCCATATCGTCCGCCGATTGCGCGATTTCGTCGCCCGGGGCGAGGTCGAAAAGAGCGTCGAGGACCTGCCGTCCGTCATTCACGAAGCCGCCGCCCTGGGCCTGATGGGAGCCCGCGACCAGGGGCTCGATCCGGTGTTCGATCTCGATGCGAAGGCCACGCCCGTCTTGATCGATCGGGTGCAGATCCAGCAGGTGGTGATCAACCTGGCGCGCAACGCGGTCGAGGCGATGGGCGGCGCCGAACAGCCCAGGCTCTGGCTTCGCACGCGCGACCAGGGCGATGGACTGGTGCGCGTGACGATCGCCGACAACGGGCCCGGCGTCGCGCCGAGCATCGCCGGGCAGCTGTTCACGGCGTTTGTCAGCACCAAGACCGAGGGCATGGGGCTGGGGCTGTCGATCTGCCGCACGATCGTCGAGGCCAATGGTGGCCGCATCTGGCATGAGCCAGGGCCAGACGGCGGCTCGCAGTTCCATTTCACATTGGTCAAGGTCGACAAGGAGACCATCCATGAGCGCTAGACGGATGATCCATATCGTCGATGACGAAGAGGCGATCCGTCGCTCGGCCGGGTTCATGCTCAAGACCTCGGGCTATGCGGTCTCGACCTACGCTTCGGGAGACGCCTTTCTGCAGGCCGCCAAGGACGCCGAGCCGGGCTGCGTGCTGCTGGACGTGCGCATGCCGGGCATGGACGGGCTGGAGGTCCAGCAGGTCATGGCCGAGCGCGGCATCGCCATGCCGGTCGTGGTCCTGACCGGACACGGCGACATCACCGTGGCGGTGCGCGCCATGAAGGGCGGGGCGGTCGACTTCATCGAGAAGCCCTTCGAGAAGGCCGTGCTGCTGACCGCCATCGCCGCGGCCTTCGAGCGGCTGGACGATGTCCAGGCCCGCGCCGCGCGGGCGGCCGACGCGGCGGTCGCCATCGCCGCCCTGACCGGCCGCGAGCAGGATGTCCTCAGGGGCATGGCCCAGGGCCTTCCCAACAAGACCATCGCCTTCGACCTGGGCATCTCGCCGCGCACGGTCGAGGTCCATCGCGCCAACCTGATGGCCAAGCTGCAGGTCAAGAGCCTCTCCGAGGCGCTGCGCCTGGCCTTCGCCGCCGGTTTGCAGGACGAGGCCTAAGGGGCTCTACGTAACGACCGCCTCGGCCTGTCATGGGATGTTCACGTCGCGACCCCTCCTGGTCGCGGCAAGCAGGCGGACATGACGCAAGCGCTTCCCATCAAACCCGAAGCCCGCGCGCGGGTGTTGCTGGTCGAAGACGATCCCGGCGTGCGCCGTTCGCTGCAACTGCTCCTGCGCGGACGAGGCTTCGAGGTCCGCGCCTATGCCTCGGGCCTGGCGCTGTTGGCCGATCCCACGGCGCTCGGCGCGGTGTGCCTGGTCGCCGACTACCGCATGCCCGAGATCGACGGCCTGTTGATCCTGAGGCGGTTGCGAGACTTGGGATGGCAGGGCAAGGCGCTGCTGATCACCGCGTTTCCTTCGGCGCATCTGATCGATCAGGCCCTGGCGGCGGGCTATAGCCGCGTCGTCGAGAAGCCCATGGTCGAGGCCGCCCTCGTCGACGCGGTCGAGCGCGCCGTGGCCGGGCGCTGACGCCTACGTATTACTCCCAACTGCCAGGCGCCTCCGGCGGCGGTATCAAACCGCGATGGTCAGGCGACCCTTTCCTTCCGGGAAACGCCCCCGCCATCACCTGGAGAGACACCATGGACAAGACCATGAAGGCCGCCGTCGTTCGAGCCTTTGGCCAGGCGCTGGTGGTGGAAGAGGTCGCGCGGCCCAAGCCCGGACGTGGTCAGGTGCTGGTCAAGATCGCCGCCTGCGGGGTCTGCCACACCGACCTGCACGCCGCCCACGGCGACTGGCCCATTAAGCCCAGCCTGCCGCTCATTCCGGGCCACGAGGGCGTCGGCACGGTGGTCCAGGTCGGCAAGGGCGTCGAGCACGTCAAGGAAGGCGACCGGGTCGGCGTGCCCTGGCTGCACACGGCCTGCGGGCATTGCACCCACTGCCTGGGCGGCTGGGAGACCCTCTGCGAGGCGCAGCAGAACACCGGCTACTCGGTCAACGGCGGCTTCGCCGAATACGTGCTGGCCGACGCCGACTATCTCGGCCATCTGCCGGCCAATCTGAGCTTCCTGGAGGTGGCGCCGATCCTCTGCGCCGGCGTCACCGTCTACAAGGGCCTGAAGGTCACCGACGCCAAGCCCGGCGACTGGGTGGCGATTTCCGGCATTGGCGGGCTGGGCCACATGGCCGTGCAATACGCCAAGGCCATGGGGTTCAAGGTCGCCGCCGTCGATATTGACGAGGACAAGCTGCGTTTGGCCCGCACCCTGGGCGCCGACATCACGGTCAACGCCAAGGGGACCGATCCTGGCCCCTATCTGCAGAAGGAGATCGGCGGCGCCCAGGGCGTCCTGGTCACCGCCGTGTCGCCCATCGCGTTCTCCCAGGCCCTGGGCATGGTCCGGCGGGGCGGCACGGTGTCGCTCAACGGCCTGCCGCCGGGGGATTTCCCGCTGTCGATCTTCGACACGGTGTTGCGCGGGATCACCGTGCGCGGCTCCATCGTCGGCACGCGGCTGGACCTTCAGGAGGCCCTGGCGTTCGCCGCCGACGGCCGGGTGCGGGCCACGGTCCACGCCGAGGGGCTGGACAACATCAACAGCGTCTTCGACCGTATGGCGCGCGGCGAGATCGAGGGGCGGGTGGTGCTCGACTTCGAGGATCGGCCGTGAAGGGCGACAGGACGATCGGCGCGGTGCTTTTCGCCACCCTGGCCTTGGGCCTGGTGGCGGCGGTTCAGGCTTCCCCCGAGTCCGCGACGCCAGGGCCGTCCTCGCAGGCGCTTGGCGGGCGGGGGATCGCCCAGCGCAACTGCGGCGTCTGCCACGCCGTGGACGCCAGGCCCAGCCCGCTGGCCGAGGCGCCGCCGTTCGCGACCCTGTATCGACGCTACCCGCCAGGCGGCCTCGACGAGATTCTGACCGAAGGCATGCTGGCGCCCAGCCGCAAGCCGGAGGAGGGGTCTCCGGACCACCATCCGCGCATGCCGATGGTCGAACTCGACGATGACGAAGTCGCCCAGCTGAAGGCCTATCTGCGAAGCCTCGATCCTCGGCCCCGGACACCGCCGCGATAGGCCAGGGGCCGTGGCGTCGATCGCTCGCCGCGGTGAAGTTGTTGCACGGTTGAGCAGGATCAAGACCAACGGCGCCCAAGCTCGAAATCATCAGACCACGAACAGGAGGTTCGCGACATGACCGTTCTTCAACTGGCCTTCGTCATCCTGAACGTCGTCGCCTTCGCGACCTTCGTCCTGACCTTGGGCGCTGTGTCGGTGCAGGCCGCCGCCGGCGAAGGGCCGACCATGCGCAGGTCGCCAAGGGCTTGGGACCGGAGGATCGCGCGATGATCCGCCGCCCGTTCCTGGGACTTCGGACCATGGCGGTCGCCGCCGTGGTCGTTGTGGCCGTGGCGTCGCTGGCCAGCTGTCAGCTGCGACAATTCCGTCAGCCCTATCACGAGCCGGTCCTGCAGCCGCCGAGCGCGCGCTAGCGCCGGGGTCCAAGGAGATCTTCCGATGACCTATCCGCGTGGACATGCCTATCGGCGCCCCCTGGATCACCTGGCGCGACAGGCCAAGAGACGATCGGCGCCGCGGTCGCGCCTCGAGCCGCGCTGGATCCTTTCGGCCTTGGCGCTGGTCGCCCCGCTGGCCGGCGGCGCTTCGGCGTCGCTGCTGCAGGCCTGCCTGATGTTGGGGGCCGTCGCCGGCCTTGTCGCGGCCCGACCGACCGGCGCCTTCTGGTCCCTGCTCGCCTGGGGCGGCGCAACCGGGGTTCTGGGCGCCATGCTCGCCGTCTTCGATGCGCCGAACGGTCAGAGCCTCACCCTGCTGGTGCTGGGCGTCGCCGCGGTGCAGGCCTTGGCGCTGCTGGGCGTCGGCCGTCCGGCGACGACCGCGGGATGGCGCGCGCGAGGGCGCGTGCTGCTTTCGCTCAGCGGTCCGCTGGCCCTGGTGATCCTGGCCGCCAACGCCACGCCCGATTGGCGTAGCCTCGAAGCCGCCCTGGCGGTGGCGCTGGATCTGGCGGCCCTGCCGCTGGCCCTGGAGGCGCGTCGGCGGGCCAGGCCATGAGCGAGGTCTTCGCCGATCGGTCGCCCGCGGTCCGCGCCGCTGGAAAATCGTCCTTCTCCAGCGCCATGTCGGACGCGACCAAAAGGGCGCGCGCCAGACGCAAGCTCTGGGTCCCCGCGCTGCTGCTAGGGCTGGTCGCGGCGCTGGCCTGGCCCGCCCAACGGGTGTTTCGCTTGCCGTTGTCCGCCCCGTTCGTCGCCGCGCCCTCGTCGCCGCCCATGCGTCCCGCACCGAGTGCGGCCTTGATCGACCAGACCCGCACGCTCTGGAGGCGGCTCGACGCGACCCTGAAGCCCTGCGACCGAGCGGTGGCCAAGGTCGATTCCGCGCCACCCGCGCCGGGACAGGCGCCGGCGGCGGCGCGACGCGCCTTGGCCGCCCGCGACGCCTGCCGCCGAGCGGGCCTGAGCCTGCTGGCGCTGCGACCGCCCCAAGCCGCGGCGGACTTCGAGCGCGCCGCCTTCAGCCAGGCCCTGGCGCGTTGCCAATATCTCTATGTGGTGGAGGGCAACAGCCACGGACGGCTGGCGGAGGCCTTGAGGACCGGCGCCGAGGGCGCGGCGAAGTTCGAAGCCTGGGCCGATGTCCAGGACAGCAATATCGACGCCCTGGGTTGCCGCATCGGCTTCATCATGGCGGCGCGTCAAGCCGGCTTGCCTCCGTCCTTCTTCGAGGCGGCCGCGCCGATCAAGCCGGTTCCGGCCAACCGTTCGACGCGCGGTTCGCATGCATGAGCGACGAGGATCTGCGTCCGCGGTTCCTGGTCGCCGGGCTCTCGGCGTCTTTTGGGGGGCGACTGGGCGGGCGCTTCGTGCACCGCCGTACCCGGCGGGCCTTGCTTACGGCGAACACCGCGTGACTGGAGGCTGGTCCTGGCGCGGCGCATCACCACCGTGTTGACAAGGATCAAACCGGAGACGGCCGTTCGCACTACCAAGGGTGGCTGTGACACATTGGAGAGACCGAGATGCGCGCCAGAGCGTGGGGCCTGACCTTGATCATCGCCCTGGCCGTGGCGGCGACCGGCGCCGGCCGGCCGCCGACCAGGATCGTCGATCCCCTGCCGCGCGAATCCCTCGCCCTGGGAGAGGCCATCGCCAAGCGCGATTGCGGCGGATGTCACGCCGTGGGACCCTCGGACGAAAGCCGATTGCCTAAGGCCCCTCGGCTGCGTGACCTTCACCGCCGCTATCCGGTCGAGCAGCTTGGCGAGGCCCTCGCTGAAGGCATCGTCGTTGGGCATGAGCCGATGCCGCAATGGGTCTTCGAGCCTCACGAGATCGAGGCTCTCATTACCTATCTGAAGAGCTTGGAGCCGGACGCTCCGGCGCGAACCCACCGGCCATGAGACGCGCGTTGAGGTTTCCGTCAAGCCACGGAAGGCGCCCCGATGGACTGGAACGCCCGCCGCGCCTGGTTGTGGCCCTGACCCGACATCACGGGGCGGCCGTGGCGGTCTAGCGGGACATCACCGCGTTTGGAGGAAGTTCGATGAGCGATGAAGGTCACGACCCCGCCGGCCACCGCCACGACTATCCTGGCCACGACGCATCGGCGGACGGCGTGGCGGTCGATCCGGTTTGCGGCATGACGATCGACGCCGAGGCGACGCGGTATCGCTCCGAATGGGGCGGCCAAAGATTCGTCTTCTGTTCGGCCGGCTGCAAGACCCGGTTCGAAGCTGAACCGGAGCACTATTCCCGTCCCAAGGGCGCGGCGCGGACGGGCGCGATCTACACCTGCCCCATGCACCCGCAGATCCGCCAGGTTGGCCCGGGCGTCTGCCCGATCTGCGGCATGGCGCTGGAGCCGGCCGCGGTGACCGCCGACACGGGCGCCAACCCCGAACTGGCCGACATGAGTCGCCGGTTCTGGATCGGCCTGGCCCTGACCGCGCCGGTCTTCGCCCTGGAGATGGGCGGCCATCTGACCGGCCTGATGATGATGCTCGACCGGCAGGTCTCCAACGGCGTCCAGCTGGCCCTGGCGACGCCGGTGGTGCTGTGGGCCGGCTGGCCGTTCTTCGTGCGCGGTTGGACGTCGATCGTCACCCGGCGGCTCAATATGTTCACCTTGATCGCCATGGGGGTCGGGGTGGCCTGGACCTACAGCCTGGTCGCCGCCCTGCGGCCAGGCCTGTTCCCGCCCGCCTTCCGCGACGCCTCGGGCGCGGTTCCGGTCTATTTCGAGGCGGCGGCGGTGATCACCGTCCTGGTGCTGCTCGGCCAGGTGCTGGAGCTGAGGGCCCGCGAGCGGACGGGTGGGGCGATCAAGGCCCTGCTCAACCTCGCCCCCAAGACCGCCCGTCGCATCCGGGCCGACGGCGCCGACGAGGAGGTCACGCTCGACCTGATCCAGGTCGGCGACCGGCTGCGCGTGCGGCCTGGCGAGAAGGTCCCGGTCGACGGCGAGCTGACCGAAGGGCGGGCGTCGATCGACGAGTCCCTGGTCACCGGCGAGTCGATGCCGGTCACCAAGGAGTCCGGCGCCAAGGTGATCGCCGGCTCGATCAACAAGACCGGTTCGTTCGTGATGCGGGCCGAGAAGGTCGGGGCCGACACCCTGCTGTCGCGCATCGTGCGGATGGTCGCGGACGCCCAACGCAGCCGCGCGCCGATCCAGCGCATGGCCGACCAGGTTTCGGGCTGGTTCGTGCCGGCGGTGATCGCCGCCGCCGCGATCGCCTTCGCGGCCTGGGCGCTGATCGGTCCCGAGCCGCGGCTGTCCTACGCCCTGGTGGCGGCGGTCTCGGTGCTGATCATCGCCTGTCCCTGCGCCTTGGGCCTGGCCACGCCGATGTCGATCATGGTCGGGGTCGGCCGCGGGGCCCAGGCCGGCGTGCTGATCAAGGACGCCGAGGCCCTGGAACGGCTCGAGAAGATCGACACCCTGGTCGTCGACAAGACCGGCACCCTGACCGAGGGGCGGCCCGCGGTGACCGACATCCTGCCCACGCCCGGCTTCGACGCGGCCGAGCTGCTGCGCCTGGCCGCCAGCCTCGAACGCGGCAGCGAGCACCCGCTGGCCGACGCCATTCTGCGCGCCGCCACGGCGCGCGGTCTGAAGCTGTCGGAGGCGAGCGAATTCGACTCCCCGGTCGGCAAGGGCGTCCTGGGCGTGGTCGACGGCCAGCGCATCGCCCTGGGCGGCGCGCGGCTGATGCGCGAGCAGGGCGTCGACACCACCTCGCTGCAAGGCGAGGCCGAGCGCCTGGGCGGCCAGGGGACCACGGCCCTGTTCGCCACGATCGACGGCCGGCTGGCCGGCCTGCTGGGCGTGGCCGATCCCATCAAGCCGACGACGCTGGAAGCGATCCGCGCCCTTCAGGCGCAGGGCGTCCGCCTGGTGATGATGACCGGCGACAACCGCGCCACCGCCCTGGCGGTGGCCCAGCGGCTCGGCATCGACGAGGTGGAGGCCGAGGTTCTGCCCGAGGACAAGGCCAAGGTCGTGCAGAGGCTGCGCGCCGAAGGTCGGGCGGTGGCCATGGCCGGCGACGGGGTCAATGACGCGCCGGCCCTGGCGGCGGCCGAGGTCGGGATCGCCATGGGAGCGGGGGCCGACGTGGCGATCGAAAGCGCCGGCGTTACCCTGCTGAAGGGCGACCTGGTCGGCATCGTCCGGGCCCGGCGGCTGTCGCGGGCGGTGATGCGCAACATCCGTCAGAACCTGCTGTTCGCCTTCGTCTACAATGTCGCGGGCGTGCCGATCGCGGCCGGGCTGCTCTATCCGAGCTTCAAGCTCCTGCTGTCGCCGCAGCTCGCGGCCGCGGCGATGGCCTTGTCGTCATTCAGCGTCATCGCCAACGCCTTGAGGCTGCGGGCGGTCAAGCTCTAGCCAGCGCTCCGGAGTTCTTGGCGCACGTCAAGACGGCGGCGGAGGGCGCGCGCCTTGACGGCGATCCGTCAATCCTGGACGGGCCGCTCAAGCCAGGCGCTCCGGGGCGCGGTCCGGCGCCGCGCGGCGATCGTCAGGGCCAGAAGCGCGGTCAGGATGACGGCCGACGGACAGGCTGGGCAGTGGCCGGGCAGCAGCGCCCAACCGGTCGTCTCGCCGCAGATCGGACCCAGCGCCAGCGCGTTCCAGCGGTTCCAGGCGGCGTCCAGGGCCGCCAGCCAGGCGCCGGCGGCGGCGAGCCCCAGCGCCGTCAGCAGGATTGGGCGAACGATGGAGAGCATGGCGGGCGAACCTTCGATCATGGGCGCTCTTTCGAGACGGCCAATAGGTCGCGCCATGCTCGAAGCTTGGCTTTGATCGGAGTCAATTTTGTCCGCCGTCGGCCATGTGAGATTGCCCCGAACGTCGAGGGAGTCTTCATGTCCGCGTCCGCCACCGTCGCCGCGCCGCCCAAGGGGGCGGGCGCGGTCCTGGTCCTGTCCGTCCTGTGCGCCTTCCTGGCGATCATGGCGGCGGGTCTGTCCGAGGATCCGATCTTCCGGTTTCAGGCCGGGCTGGCATGTCTGGCCGGGGTGATCAGCGCCTTCTTCCTGATCGGCGGCCTGGCCGGCGGGACCTTGCGCGACGCGCCCGACCGCTACGCCGACGGGGTGATCAAGGCCGGGGTCGTGGCGACCATGTTCTGGGCGGCCGTCGGCCTGCTGGTCGGGGTGGTGATCGCCAGCCAGCTGGCCTGGCCGCGGATCTTCTATTTCCCCGAAGCCGGGTGGCTGAACTTCGGACGGCTGCGGCCCGTCCACACGTCCGGGGTGATCTTCGCCTTCGGCGGCAACGCCCTGATCGCCACCTCGTTCTGGGTGGTGCAACGCACCTGCAAGGCTCGGCTGGCCGGCGGCATCGCCCCCTGGTTCGTGTTCTGGGGCTACCAGCTGTTCATCGTCCTGGCCGCCACCGGCTATCTGGCCGGCGCGACCCAGGGCCGCGAATACGCCGAGCCCGAATGGTACGTCGACATCTGGCTGACCATCGTCTGGGTCGTCTATCTGCTGGTGTTCCTGGGCACGATCTGGAAGCGCCGGGAACCCCACATCTACGTGGCCAACTGGTTCTACCTGGCCTTCATCGTCACCATCGCCCTGCTGCACCTGGTCAACAACGCCGCCGTGCCGGTCGGCCTGTTGAACCACAAGTCCTACGGGGTGTTCTCCGGCGTCCAGGACGCCCTGGTCCAATGGTGGTACGGCCACAACGCCGTCGGCTTCTTCCTGACCGCCGGGTTTCTGGGCATGATGTACTACTTCGTGCCCAAGCGCGTGGAGCGCCCAGTCTACAGCTACCGCCTGTCGATCGTGCACTTCTGGGCGCTGATCTTCATCTACATCTGGGCCGGTCCGCACCACCTGCACTACACGGCGTTGCCGCAGTGGGCCCAGACCCTGGGCATGACCTTCTCGATCATGCTGTGGATGCCCTCCTGGGGCGGCATGATCAACGGCCTGATGACCCTTTCGGGGGCCTGGGACAAGCTGCGCACCGACCCGGTGGTGCGCATGATGGTTGTCTCGATCGCCTTCTACGGCATGAGCACCTTCGAAGGGCCGGTGATGTCGATCCGCGCGGTCAACGCGCTTTCCCACTACACCGACTGGACCATCGGCCACGTGCATTCCGGTGCGCTCGGTTGGGTCGGCTTCATCAGCTTCGGGGCGGTCTACTGCATGGTCCCGTGGCTGTGGAAGAAGCCGGCCATCTATTCCAACAAGCTGATCGAGTGGCACTTCTGGCTCGCGACCACCGGCATCCTTCTCTACATCGCCGCGATGTGGGTCTCGGGGATCATGGAAGGCCTGATGTGGCGAGAATACACGCCACAGGGCTTCCTGGCCTACAGCTTCATCGAGACCGTCTCGGCCAAGCACGTCGAGAACGTCATCCGGATGGTCGGGGGGCTCATGTACCTGGCCGGCGCCCTGATCATGATCGTCAATCTCTGGCGCACGGCGCGGATGCCCGGCGCCGTCGAGCCGGCCGTCGCGGCCGCGCCCGCCCTCGCGACCGCCTGAGGATCTTGCGATGTCACTCTGGAAGCATCACGCCAAGTTCGAACGCCACTCCCTGTGGCTGATCATCGGCATCCTGGTCGTGGTCTCGATCGGCGGCCTGGTCGAGATCGCCCCGCTGTTCTGGCTGCAGGGCACGATCGAGAAGGTCGACGGCACGCGGCCCTATACGCCTCTGGAGCTGGAAGGCCGCGACATCTATGTCCGCGAGGGCTGCTATCTGTGCCATTCGCAGATGATCCGTCCGTTGCGCGACGAGGTCGAACGCTACGGCCACTATAGCCTGGCCGCCGAAAGCCTGTACGACCACCCGTTCCAGTGGGGGTCCAAGCGCACGGGCCCGGACCTGGCGCGGGTTGGGGGCAAGTACTCCGACGCCTGGCATCGCGACCACCTGATCGATCCGCGCGCGGTGGTGCCGGAGTCGGTGATGCCGCCCTACAGGTTCCTGGCCGAGACCGAACTCGACTACCGAGACCTGGTCGGCAAGATGAAGGCCCAGCGCGCGGTGGGGGTGCCCTACACGGTCGACGATCTGGCCAACGCCAAGGCCGACCTGGAGGTCCAGGCCGATCCCTATTCGACCGGCGCGGTCGGCCTGCGAAAGCGCTACGGCGCCAAGGCGGTCAACCGCGACTTCGATGGCGACCCCGACAAGATCACCGAGATGGACGCCCTGGTGGCCTACCTGCAGATGCTCGGGACCCTGGTCGATTTCAGTTCCTACAAGGCCCAAGCGCCCGAGAACCAAAGGTAGCGCCATGACCTACGAAACCGTCGCCCGCATCGCCCAGCAGGGAGGGCTGATCTATTTCGGCCTGATCTTCCTGGCCGGGGTGGCCTACGCCCTGTGGCCGTCCAAGACGGCCGAATATCGCCGCGCCGCGCGCCTGCCGCTCGAAGACGAGGGGGACCTGCGATGAGCGAGCGCGAAACCGACGCCCCGACCGGGGTGGAGACGACCGGCCACGAGTGGGACGGCATCAAGGAGCTGGACAATCCCCTGCCGCGCTGGTGGCTGTGGATCTGGGCCGCCTGCGTGGTGTTCGCGGTCGGCTATTGGGTTGCAATGCCGGCCTGGCCGGGCGTGCATGGCTACACCAGGGGCCTGCTGCACGCGTCCGATCGTGTCGCCGTGGCTGACAGCCTCAAGGTCCTGGACGCCCAGCGCGGCGCCAGCGCCCGGGCCTTGCGCACCGCCAGCCTCGAAGAGATCGAGCGCGATCCCAAGCTTTTGGCCTACGCCCAGCAGGTCGGCCAATCGGTGTTCGGGGACAACTGCGCCACCTGCCACGGGATTGGCGGCACCGGCGGCAAGGGCTATCCCAATCTTCGCGACGACGCCTGGCTGTGGGGCGGCAAGCTCGAGGACATCCAGGACACCATCACCCACGGCGTGCGCACCGGCCGACCGGGCGCGCGCCTGTCGCAGATGCCCGCCTTCGGCCGCGACGAGATGCTGTCGGCCGCGACGATCGACGACCTGACTGAGTATGTCGTCAAGCTGTCGGGACGGCCCGCCGACGCGGCCGCCGCGGCGCGTGCGGCGCCGGTGTTCGCCGAGCAGTGCGCCAGCTGCCACGGCGTCGCGGGCCTGGGCGACCAGACCATCGGCGCGCCCAACCTGACCGACCGCGACTGGCTCTATGGACAAGGCCGCGCCGACATTCGCGGCCAGATCTACGCTGGCAAGGGCGGGGTCATGCCCACCTGGAGCGGCCGGCTGAGCCCGGAAACCCTCAAGGCGCTGGCCGTCTACGTCCACGCCAACGCTGGCCAGTAGGGTCATGCCCACCCTGATCGACAGCACCCGTTCCCCCACGCCGCCCAAGTCGGAGGGCAAGGCGCAAGCACGCGCGGCGGTCTCGGCCGCCGCGCGCGCCAAGGGGCGGGGCGACGCCAGGGGCGGGCTCTACAAGCCGCGCGAGCCGATCTATCCCAAGCTCGTCCATGGTCGGTGGCGGACCGTCAAGTGGGCGCTGCTGATCGCCACCCTGGCCATCTACTACGTCACCCCCTGGATCCGCTGGGCCCGGCCCGGCGACCTGCCGCAGCAGGCGGTGCTGGTCGACTTCACCGGCCGCCGGTTCTACTTCTTCGACATCCAGCTGTGGCCGCAGGAAGTCTATATCTTCACCGGCCTGATGATCATGGGCGCGCTGGCCCTGTTCCTGGTGACGGCGCTGTTTGGACGGCTGTGGTGCGGCTACGCCTGTCCCCAGACCGTCTGGACCGACCTCTACATCGTCGTCGAGCGCCTGTTCGAGGGCGACCGCAACGCCCGCATGCGCCTGGACGCCCAGCCGCTGTCGCTCGACAAGGCCTGGCGCAAGAGCGGCAAGCACCTGACCTGGCTGGCCATAGCCTTCGGCACGGGCGGGGCCTGGATCTTCTATTTCCATGACGCCCCGACCCTGATCCGCACGTTCTGGACGGGCCAAGCCCCCGTGACGGCCTACGTCTCCTGCGCCCTGCTGACCGCCACCACCTACGGCTTCGCCGGCTGGATGCGCGAGCAGGTCTGCACCTACATGTGCCCCTGGCCGCGCATCCAGGGGGCCATGCTCGACGAGCACTCGCTGCAGGTGACCTATCTTCGCGATCGCGGCGAACCGCGCGGCGCCCACAAGAAGGACCGGGACTGGGCCGGACGCGGGGATTGCATCGACTGCAAGCAATGCGTGGTCGTCTGCCCGATGGGGATCGACATCCGCGACGGCAGCCAGCTGGAATGCATCAATTGCGGCCTGTGCGTGGACGCCTGCGACGAGATCCTCGGCAAGCTCGGCCGCCCGACCGGCCTGATCGCCTACGACACCGATGCGGCGGTGGCGGCCCGGGCCCGCGGCCAGGCGGCGGCCTACAAGCCGGTGCGCGCGCGAACGCTCTATTACGCCCTGGCCTTCGTCCTGGTCAGCGGGCTGACGCTGTGGGGTCTGCTGGCCCGGCCCAAGGTCGACCTCCACGTCATCCGCGATCGCAATCCGATCTTCGTGCGCATGCACGACGGGGCGGTCCGCGACGGCTACACGCTGAAGATCAGCAACCGCACCTTCTTCGACCAGCGCTTCGTCATCGCCTTCGACGGGGTGGCCGGCGCGCGCCTCGGCCGGCCCGGCGGCGCGGCTGATCCCGGCGTGGTGCTGGCGCCCGCCGACCAGGTCGTGTCCGTGCGGGTCTTCGTCACCGCGCCGGCCGACGCGGCCCTGGCGACCAGCACGCCCGTGCGGTTCGTCATCACCTCCGGCGCCGCGCGCGCCGAGGCCAAGACCGTCTTCCTCTCCGGAGCCGAGAACCCGCAATGACGCTCGCCGCCCCCCCATCCGCCCCGGCCGCGCCGGGCATCGCCTCGGGCAAGACCGTCCTGACCGGCTGGCATGTGCTGGCCATGGTGGTGGCGTTCTTCGCCGTGGTGATCGGCGTCGACGCCTTCTTCATGGTCAAGGCCTACGCCACCTTCTCCGGCCAGGTGGCCTCCAATCCGTACGAGGCGGGCTTGGCGTTCAACAGGACCCTCGCCCAGCGCGAACGCGAGGCGGCCCTGGGCTGGTCGGCCGCCGTCGACGCGAGTGCCGGCGACGCCGTCGTGGTTCGCCTGGTCGATCGCGCCGGCCGTCCCCTCGACCGATTGTCCCTGACCGGGGCGCTCGATCGCCCGGCCACGGAAAGCGGCCGCCAGACCCTGGCCTTCGAACCCCTGGGCGACGGGCGATACCAGGCCCGGGCCCGCCTGGACGGCGCCTGGGACCTGCGCGCCACGGCCCGCGACGATCGGAACGTTCTCGAGCTGGAGACCCGGCTGGTGGCCCCGGCCGGAGCGGGTCGGTGAGCCCGGTCCTGGCGCGCCGCCCGGACCTGGAGGCCTTCGTCCGCCGCGACGGCGAGGGCGGCGGGCGTCTGGAGCTGCTGGTCGCCGGCGCGCGGTGCGCGGCCTGCATCCGCAAGATCGAGGCGGCCGTGGACGCCCTGCCGGGCGTGGCGGGCGCGCGCCTGAACCTGACCACCGGCAAGCTGGCGGTCGACCTGGCGGGCCCGGACGCCCAGCCGGACGTGATCATGGAGACGGTCGAGGCCCTGGGGTACCGGGCGACCCTCTTCGATCCGGCCCAGGCCATCGCGGCCCAGGACCAGGAGGGGCGAGAGCTCGCCGTGGCCCTGGGCGTGGCGGGCTTTGGCGCCGGCAACGTGATGATGTTCACGGTCCCGGCCTGGGCGGGGCTGTTTGGCCAGGAGCTGAACGCCTCGACCCTGACGCTGATGTATTGGATGGCCGCCATCGTCGCCACGCCCTGCGCCCTGTTCGCGGGGCGGCCGTTCTTTCGCTCGGCCTGGGCCTCGCTGCGGCGGGGCAAGGCCAATATGGACGTGCCGATCTCGATCGGCGTGATCCTCACCCTGGCCGTCAGCTTCTCCGAGACCCTGCTGCACGGCCGTCACGCCTATTTCGACGCGGCCGTGACCTTGCTCTTCCTGCTGCTGATCGGCCGCTATCTGGACCACCGCCTGCGAGCCAGCGCCCGCTCGGCGGCGCGGGACCTGCTGGCCCTGCAGGCGCCCGTGGCCCTGCGCCTGCATCACGGCGTGGAGTCGGGCGTGCCCGTGGTCCAGGTGCGGGTGGGCGACCGCCTGGCGGTTCCGCCCGGCCAGAGGATCCCCGTCGACGGCCAGGTCGAGGCGGGCGTGTCGGACATCGACAACGCCCTGATCACCGGCGAGACGGCCCTGACGGCCGTCGGCCCGGGCGCGCGGCTGCACGCCGGCGCCCTGAACCTGACCGGGCGGCTAGTGATGGTCGCCAGCGCCCGCAGCGAGGACTCCACCCTGGCGGCGATCGCGCGGCTGATGGAGGCCGGCGCCCAGAGCCGATCGGCCTATGTGCGTCTGGCCGACAAGGCCGCGGCGCTCTATGTGCCGATCGTCCACGCCGCCGCGGCCCTGACCTTCGTCGGCGCGTGGTCGCTGGGCCTTGGCCCGCGCGAGGCCCTGTTGAGGGCCGCGGCGGTGCTGATCGTCACCTGTCCCTGCGCGCTGGGCCTGGCCGCGCCGGCGGTGCAGATCGCCGCCAGCGCGCGGCTTTTTCGCAGGGGCGTGCTGGTCAAGTCCGGCGCGGCGCTCGAACGCCTGGCCGAGGTCGACCACGTGGTGCTCGACAAGACCGGGGTCTTGACCGAGGGGCGCCCGCGCCTGGTCGACGCGCCGGCCCATCTGGTCGCCCTGGCCGCGCCGCTGGCCCGCGCCTCGCGCCATCCCCTGGCCCTGGCCCTGGCGCGCGAGGCGGGCGTGGGCCTGGTGGCGCAGGCCTGCGTGGAGACGGTGGGGCAGGGCGTCGAAGGGCTCATCCAGGGCCGGCGCGCGCGTCTGGGGCGGGCCGCGTTCGTCGGCGTCGAGCAGACCCAGGGCGCGGAGACGGAGCTGTGGTTCGGCTTCGAGGGCGACCTGAAGATCCGTTTCACCCTCGAGGACGCGCCCCGCGCCGACGCCGTCCAGGCCGTCGCGAACCTGCGCGCGCTGGGGCTGACGGTCGAAATCCTGTCCGGTGACCTGCCTGGGCCGGTCTCGAGGATCGCCGCGGCGTTGGGTATCGCCGACTGGCGCGCGGGCCTGACGCCCTTCGACAAGGTGGAGGCGATCGACACGCTCAAGGCGCGGAATCGCAAGGTCTTGATGGTCGGCGACGGCCTCAACGACGCCGCCGCCCTGGCCCGCGCCCATGCTTCGATGGCGCCGGGCGCGGCCGTCGACGCGGCGCAGAACGCCGCCGACCTGGTGTTCACCGGCGAGGGCCTGGCGGCGGTCGCCACGGCGGTCGGCGTGGCCCGCTCGGCCCGGGCGCGCGCCTTGCAGAACTTCGCCTTCTCCGCTGCCTACAACCTGGTGGCCATGCCCGCCGCCATGGCGGGCCTGGTAAATCCGTTCATCGCGGCCCTGGCGATGTCGGGCTCCTCGATGGTCGTTCTGCTCAACGCCCTGCGTCCGGGATGGCGGCGATGAACATCATCCTGTTCCTGGCGCCGTGCTCGATCGGGCTGGGCGCCCTGGGCCTGGCGGCCTTCCTGTGGACCATGCGGGCGGGCCAGTACGACGACCCCAAGGGCGACGCGGCCCGCGTGCTCTACGACCATCTCGACGACAGGCCGCCGCCCGATTGATCCAGATCACGGCGAAGCGCCCAGCCGACGGGTCTTCTCACGGCGACTGGAGACCCGCCATGACCCTCTCGACGCCGTGTGAGCGCCATCCCCACCCCGCCGCCTCGCAGCGCCTGCGGCTGCTCGAGCGCTACGACCAGCGCGCTCCACGGTACACCAGCTACCCCACCGCCCTGGACTTTGGACCGTCGGTGGACGGCCAGGTCTACGGCGATTGGCTGTCGGCCCTGGATCCGGCCGATCCGGTGTCGCTCTATGTCCACGTGCCGTTCTGCGCGCGCCTGTGCTGGTACTGCGGCTGCAACACCCGGGTGGTGCGCAAGCCCGAACTGATCTCCGACTACGTCCAGGGGCTGATCGAGGAACTGATCTTGGTCGAGCGGCGCCTGCCGGGCCGGATGGGGGCCGGCGCCGTGCACCTGGGCGGCGGCACGCCCAACATGCTGTCGCGCGACGACCTGGTGCGATTGTTCGCCGCCCTGCGCCACGTCTTCCCGTTCCGGCCGGGCGTGGAGATTTCCGCCGAACTCGATCCCGCCGTCCTGACCGAAAGCTGGGTGAAGGCCGCGGCCTTCCATGGCCTGACCCGGGCCAGCCTCGGCGTCCAGGACCTGGCGCCCCATGTCCAGCAGGCCGTCAACCGGGTCGAGCCGTTCGAGGTGGTCGAGCGCGCGGTCGGGTGGTTGCGCCAGGCGGGCGTCGCCTCGGTGAATCTCGACCTGATGTACGGCCTGCCGCGCCAGCGCCAGGCCGACGTCGTCGCCACCCTCGACAAGGTGCTTACCCTGCGCCCGGAGCGCATCGTCCTGTTCGGCTACGCCCATGTGCCATGGGCCAAGGCCCATCAAAAGCTGATCGACGCCAGCGTGCTGGCCGGCGCCGAGGAGCGCCTGGAGCAGAGCCTGGCCGCCGCCGAACGCCTGCTGGCCGCCGGTTACGTGGCGGTCGGCCTGGACCACTTCGCCCTGCCGAGCGATCCGCTCTGCCAGGGCGCGTTGCGGCGCAATTTCCAGGGCTACACCAGCGACCCGTATCCGACCTTGATCGGGCTGGGCGCCTCGTCGATCGGCCGCCTGCCGCAGGGCTTCGTGCAAAACCACGTCGGCGAACTGGCCTGGCGCGCCGATCTCGACGCGGGCCGGCTGCCGGTCGCCCGCGGCCTGATCTTGACCGATGAGGATCGCCTGCGCGGTGAGGTAATCGAGCGGCTGATGTGCGACGGTTCCGTCGAGTTGGACGCGGTGGCCGCGCGGCATGGCCAGGACCGCTCCGCCTTCGCCGCCGACCTGCGAAGGCTGTCGGCCCTGCAGGCGGACGGCCTGGTCGGGGTCGACGGCGGTCGGGTCGTCGTGACGGCCCTGGGGCGACCCTTCGTACGGGTCGTGGCCCAGGTGTTCGATCGCCACTCGAATGTTCAGCAGCGATTTTCGCGCGCGGTATAGATTTTCGGATTTATGACGCAGGTCAAGTTTAAGGATCGGCGTATCCTCTAGAACAAGCCCAGGCAACCACTGCTGAGAGTGAGTTGCGATGAAATGGGGATAGACTGTGAAAAAGCTCCTGTTTGTAGCGGCGGTCGCCGCCGAGCTGTCGATGGGTGTGGCCCACGCCGAGGATTTCCAGCCCAAGGCGAAGGGCGACCTGATCGTCCATCTTCGCCTGAGCGAGGTGGCGCCCGACAAGGACGCGGCGATCCTGACCGGCGCCGGGGCGGCCACCGGCCTGAAGGCCCATGTCGGCGACGACGTGATGCCGACCCTGGGCTTCACCTACTTCCTGAGCGACAAGGTCGCGGTCGAGGCGATCCTGGGGACCACCCAGCACAGCATCCGTGCGCAGGGCCCGGGCACGGACGTCCTGACCCACAAGACCTGGGTGCTGCCGCCGGTCGTGACCCTGCAATATCACCCGCTGCCGGCCGCCCGGGTCAGCCCCTATGTCGGGGCCGGGATCAACTACATGCTGTTCTACGGCGGCAAGGACAAGAACGGCTTCAAGGTGAAGGTCGACGACGGCTTCGGCTACGCGCTGCAGGCGGGGGTCGACGTGGCGGTCAAGGGACCCTGGTCGCTGAACGCCGACGTCAAGAAAGTGTGGTTCGACACCGACGCCAAGATCAACGGCGGCGCGCTGAAGGCCAAGGTCAACCTTGACCCGATCGTCGCGTCGGTCGGCGTCAGCCGCAAGTTCTAGGCGCGCTTGCCCCCAGGCGCGTCGCGTGAACCGTTGTCCAGCCGAACTTTGTCTTGGCAAAGCCCAAGCGCGCCTGGTCTCGCAGACCGGGCGCGCGAGAGCGCTGTACAAAGGCTTGTGGGGCGAGGGGGCCGCGGTCGGGATCACGACGCGCCTTTCTGACAGAAGGTCTCATTGACGTTTGGCCGCGCCGGGCGCGACCATGGACGAAAGGGGGCGGGAGAGCACCAGCATGGACGAGAGATCCAGAGGGGGGCACGGAAGCCGGATCAAACAGGCGCTGGACGACGCCGCCAGCCCAGCGAGTTCGGCCCTGGCCGCGTCCTGGCGGCGATCGATGTCGCTGCATGGGCTTGATCCCGAGGACGCCGGCGGCCCCCAGACCCTGACCGAGACGCAATTGCATCAGGCGCGCCAGGCCATGGAGCCGATGACGCGGGCCGCGCAGGGCGTGCTCGATCGGCTGTTTCTCGCCATAGGCGACACCGGATGTTGCGTGCTGCTGACCAATGCCGACGGTGTGCCCATCGAGCGCCGGGGCGCGGCGGCCGATGACGCGCTTTTTCGTCGTTGGGGCCTTTGGCCCGGCGCGGTCTGGTCCGAAGCGGTCGAGGGCACCAACGGCATCGGCACGGCCCTGGTCGAACACCGCCCCCTCACCATCCACGGCGGACAGCACTTCCATACCCGCAACACCGCGCTCAGCTGTGTCAGCCACCCGATCCACGATCCGCAGGGGCGGCTGGCGGGTCTGCTGGACGTCTCGTCCTGCCGGGCCGACGCCACCGCCGGCATGCTGGGCCTGATCGCCGCCGCGGTAGCGGACGCGGCACGCGCCATCGAGGCCCAGTCTTTCCGCCAGGCCTTCGCCACGGCGCGGATCGTGCTGGCCGGCGAGGCGGCCGAGCGCAACGCCGCCGCGCTGCTGGCCGTGGATCGGGACGACCTCGTCATCGGGGCCACCCGGGCCGCGCGCCTAGCGCTGGCGATCACCGACGAGCGTATCGCCGGGCAACTGGCGGCTTCGGAGGTGCTGGGTCCCGGCTCGGTCGAAGGCGATCTCCTCGAGGCCGAGCGGGGAGCCGTGCGCCGCGCCCTGGCCCTGAGCGGCGGCAACGTCTCGGCGGCGGCGCGCGCGCTGGGGATCAGCCGGGCGACCCTGCATCGCAAGCTTCATCGGCTCGGCCTGGCCAGCGAACCGCACTGAGGCGACTGTCGCAATCCTGCGACAGGTTTGCGTCGCAGCATCGAGGGGCGGTCTGGTGTTTCCATCCTGGCGGGCGGAGCCTGGTTTCCAAAGACGTCGACAATCGACGCCCGAGGAAACCAGGAGGCTTTGATGACCAAGCCGCAATTCGTCCGCGCCGTGACCCCTCAGTTCAAGCCGCGCTATGACAACTTCATCGGCGGCCAGTGGGTCGCGCCGGTCAACGGCCGCTATTTCGAGAACACGTCCCCGGTGAACGGCCAGGTCCTTTGCGAAGTGGCGCGATCCGACGCGGCCGACGTCGAGCTGGCGCTCGACGCGGCCCACGCCGCCAAGGACGCGTGGGGCAGGACCAGCGTCACCGAACGGGCCGTGATCCTGAACCGGATCGCCGACCGGATCGAGGCCAACCTCAAGGCCGTCGCCGAGGCCGAGACCTGGGACAACGGCAAGCCGGTGCGCGAGACTCTGGCCGCCGATATCCCGCTGGCCATCGATCATTTCCGTTACTTCGCCGGCTGCATCCGCGCCCAGGAAGGCGGTATTTCCGAGCTTGACCACGATACGGTCGCCTACCACTTTCACGAGCCGCTCGGCGTGGTCGGCCAGATCATCCCGTGGAACTTCCCGATCCTGATGGCCGCCTGGAAGATCGCCCCGGCCCTGGCGGCGGGCAACTGCATCGTGCTCAAGCCGGCGGAGCAGACGCCGGCCTCGATCCTGGTGGTGATCGAGCTGATCCAGGATCTGCTGCCGCCGGGCGTGCTGAACATCGTCTCGGGGACCGGCATGGAGGTCGGCGAACCGCTGGCCACCAATCCGCGCATCGCCAAGATCGCCTTCACCGGCTCGACCGCCGTCGGCCAGAAGATCATGGAATACGCGACCCGCAACGTCATCCCCGTCACGCTGGAGCTGGGCGGCAAGTCGCCGAACATCTTCTTCAAGGACGTGATGGACGCCGACGACGCCTTCCTGGACAAGGCGCTGGAGGGTTTTGCGATGTTCGCCCTGAACCAGGGCGAGGTCTGCACCTGCCCCAGCCGGGCCCTGATCCACGAGGACATCTACGAGGCCTTCATCGAGAAGGCGATCGCACGGGTCGAAGCGATCCGGCAAGGCGATCCGCTGGACCCCGGCACCCAGGTCGGCGCCCAGGCCTCCAGCCAGCAGCTGAAGAAGATCCTGGGCTATCTGCAGCTGGGCAAGGACGAAGGCGCGCAGGTGCTGACCGGCGGCGACCAGGCGGTGCTCGAGGACGACCTGGCCGGCGGCTACTACGTCAAGCCGACGGTGTTCAAGGGCACGAACGACATGCGGATCTTCCAGGAGGAGATCTTCGGTCCGGTGCTGGCGGTCACCACCTTCAAGACCCTGGAAGAGGCCATCGCCATCGCCAACGATACCGAGTACGGCCTGGGCGCCGGGGTGTGGTCGCGCGACATGAACACCGCCTATCGCGCGGGCCGCGCCATCCAGGCCGGCCGGGTCTGGACCAACTGCTATCACCAGTATCCGGCCCACGCCGCGTTCGGCGGCTACAAGAAATCGGGCATCGGGCGCGAGAACCATCGCATGATGCTGGACCACTACCAGCAGACCAAGAACCTGCTGGTCAGCTACAGCCCCGACAAGCTCGGCTTCTTCTAGCCTCCTTCCACGCACGGGGCGTCGGCGCGATCGACGCCCCACGACGTCGTCACCAAGCAGGGACACCCATTCATGGCCAAGACCATGGAAGCCGCCGGTCCGTTCCGGCGCGCGGCCGAGCGTGAAGGAAGCCTGGCGGCCTTCTCGTCGCCCGAATATCCGGTTCCCGACGACTGGGCGGGCAAGGCCCATATCGACGCCGGCGGCTATGAGGCGGCGCTGGCGCGGGTGGAGGCCGATCCGGAGGGCTATTGGCGCGACGTGGCCGGCCGGCTGGACT